>JBMZCX010000010.1:0-50468 GCA_049613795.1 Thalassotalea sp.
CTTCAATAGTGAGGTGCTGAAAACGAATAGGTATTTCTTTTGAAAGTATGCCTGAGGAATAAAGCAGGACTAAAACTAAGGCAGTAAGCGTGGTAAAAAACTTTTTTAATATTTTATTAAACAAAGAAGTAACCCCAACAAACAAACAAACAAACAAACAAACAAACAAACAAACAAACAAACATTAATTCAGCCTACTTTACTTCTCGCAGAATAAAAACAGATAAGCTTTAATTATCAAATGATTTTAATAATAAAATAGAAAAAATCACTAAAATGACAGATACTTAGCTTATCCATTACTAATGTAAGTGAATAACCACCAAGTGAAGAAAGCGACTTTACTGCAAGATGAAAATTTATCATTTAAAGTGAGCCAGCAGTTGTTGCCACAAGCAACTCAGCAACTCGATTTGTATTTTTCGATACCCGACGACATGGGAATAAATGCAATTACATTACCTGAAGATACTTATTTTTACAGTAGTATTAAAAGCCATCTTGCCTATTTTTCTCAAGAGGTGCATTTACCCTTAGTACGAAGCCGATTTATTAGTCAAACAAAAGGCGAAGAAAGCGATTACAGAAGTAATTTAAATTTGTTCTCATATCAATTTCGTTTAGCGCTAGACAATGATTTAAAACAGTCCTTGCAAGAGGAAGATCACGACATTTTTTATCAAAGTGCAGATGAGTTGCTTGAACAGACTAAAAGCCTATTAAAAAAATTAAGACGCTATACCCCGCCCGATCAAAAATTAAGCTCTTATTTTGAAAATGTTGATAACTATCTTAGCTGGTATACCGAGCAGTCTTTTTTGAATTTACTCGCCAATAGCCCTAAAAGTTCAGAACAAACAGCCAATAGAGATAAGTTATTTGAGCTCTGCAGAAGTGAAAACAAATACCGCGAAGACAATAATTACAACTCACAAATAACACTTGAAGACCCAAACCGAATAACCAATAAAATGCGTTTATTGCAGCGCTTAAGTGAATTTGGTGTCGTTTTTAAAAAGGAAACATCAAATTTAAACAATACACTGAAAAGATTAGTAAGAGGTGGCGTTACTACAGTAATAATGGGCTTTATGATGTCGATAGTTCTCAACTCTCGTACCGTTTATACTGAAGTCACTTTACTTCTTATTTTATTTTTAGGGCTGCTCTATGGCTTGCGTGAAGTATTTAGAGATGACTTAATGCGTATTATTTGGCGTTGGATTGAAAAAGGCCGACCTAAATGGCTTCATTTATTTCACGATAGCTTAAGTAAAGCTAAAATGGCACAACAAACACTTTGGTTAGAATACATTAAAGAAAATGACTTACCAGAAGAAGTGGACGCGTTACTACAAAAGCGTCGTCAACAGAATAAACAATCTGCTCAACTCCTTCACTTTCGTAGTGAATTAAAAATAGTATCCAAAGAGTTTATGCCTGGTTTTGAAGAAATTCAAAACCAGCTATTTTTTAATATGACCCCTTTTGTTCGTTTTTTAAAAAAAGGAGAAGGCCGACTTTACTCATTTGAAGGTAATAAAATTTCTAATCAAGGAGTCGAGCGGCGTTACCAAATAAACTTAGTGTTAGTGCAAACAAACAAACGTAAACAAAAATATTATCAACGCTTTAAAATAACCATTAATCGGTCCAAAATAGTGAATATTGAACCGATGGAAAGTACCCAAAATTTTGAAAAGCAGGCAATCAAAAATTAAACGTTAGTGATCAACACTCATGCTAGGAATAGCCGATTTATGATTTGGATACCAATCGTCATCACATTGATAATAAGCACCCGCTTCTATTGGCGCAGGAAGCTCATAAATATAACGTACAGCTCTCGGTACTTTAGACTTACTCGTTAGTTGCCAATCAATGATAGACGCATTTATTGCGGCAACCATATCATCATTCATTTTTCGGCATGTACCAACAAGCCTTGCTGTGCCATCGCTGCGTACGAGTATTTCCGCTTTTAATAATTGATAAGATATTTCTTTATAAAGTTCAGTTTCCATTGAAATACTCATGTCACCCATTTCCCATAACTGATGAAAGGTTTGAGTATTAACTAACGGAATTTTACTTAATTTACGATCTATTCTCGCTTGCCATTTTTTCTCTATTTGTTGCTCGCCACCTAGACTGAGATTAGTCATTGAAAGTATTTGAAAATAGCTCAAACCATTAAGCGCTTGAGATAAACTCATTCCTTTCATTTGAGATTTCATTAATTCACTAATACTCATCATAAAGTATTTTAATTCTGCATTTGAAAGCACGGCTGAAGTTAATGCCATAGAGTGCTTAAAGGTTGACTGAGAAGTACCGTCGATAGGTGTAAGTAATCTATTTTCCTTAAACGTATCAATATCACCAGCTTCACTGGTTAATTCTGCTTTACATTGCTCGCTTACCAAAGAGTGCTCTGATAACGAAAAGTCTAATTGCAACACTTGGCGCTGAGGTTCTGAATTTACATTTTTTTCAGTTGCACTATATTGCCATTGTGAAACGGCGTTATAAGCGGCAGTATCAAACACGTCTTGAACAGAACTTTGAATGAGCTCAACATGCGTAGTGCGCCCCTCATTATTAATGAAAAACTGAACAACTACGCACCCTTCCACATTATTTCTGGCAGCTTGAAGAGGATATTTGGGCTCTATTCGTTTTTTTATTTCCCACAGCTGCGCTGAAGCGATATTCGCTAGAAATAATGCCAATATAAGAGTAAAACGACTAATTAATTTAGGCTTATTCATAACATTCCTTTGTTTTTTAAAATTAAAGAGGAAAAAGACTATAGCAAATATTTTAGATTGATTTTTAAATATCTTAGTGTCAGTTTTTTTTACAAACTCTAATTAACGAAAACAACCTGGAATTTTAATGCATTGTTTTAAAACGAATAAATCTAAAGGTATGATTTTTGCATTCACAAAGCATTAACAATACATCCCTTAAAATTGTTAACACAATAAAAATAAACAATAAGAAGAGAGCATTTGAATGGCTAAACTTAAACTTTCAGCAATAACAGGCGCACTATTAAGTGCCTCATTATTAGTATCTCAAGCTAATGCAACAACCATTGCTTTAGACTACGACCCTGCACAATTTGCTGATGCAAAAGGTCAACAGGCATTAGCTGGCTTTCAAGAAGCTGCTAGCTTTTGGGAAGGTATGTTTACTGATAATATTACCGTAAATTTAACTATTGGTTTTGATTCTTTAAGAGAAGGTGTATTAGGTTCTACTGGCTCCACTGGCATCCAGTGGACTTATCAAGGTTTTGCTAATTACTTAATCAACGATGCCACATCAGCACTAGATCAAGTAGCAATTGACAACTTATCATGTAATACAAACCAACCTGCTGGCGATGCGGCATGTGCGCTTGTTTTTTTAGATCAAGAAGAGTCAAACGGTGATGACGATGAGCTTGATCAAGATGGTTCAAAAGACAACTACTGGATCACATCAAACACCGCTACCGCAAAAGCAATGGGGATTGATCTAGGTGCTTTAGGGCTTGGTTCTGATGGCAATATAACCTTTAGTAGTAACTTCAATTTTGATTATGACGCGTCTGATGGCATAAGTGCTGGTCATTTCGATTTTGTCGGTGTTGCTATTCATGAAATTGGCCATGCATTAGGTTTTACCAGTGGTGTAGACACTTATGATCATGTTTATAATTTTTTAGACCCGCAAGTAGATGTCGATAATTTTGCTATCGCAGATATTTTAGATTTATTCCGTTATTCGGAAGAAAGCTATGCGATTGGTTGGGGTGTAAAAGACTTTAGACCTGGCGCTGAAAGCTACTTTTCAGTGGATGGTGGAGCAACTAACCTTGCTAACTTCTCTACCGGTCGACATGGTGGTGATGGTCAACAAGCAAGCCATTGGAAAGATCATCAAGGCATTGGCATTATGGACCCTACAGCAGAGGCAGGCGAAATATTACGCCCAACAGCAATGGATTTATTTGCCTTTGACGCGATTGGTTGGGACATTAATTTTGCTAAAGTACCAGAGCCTTCAACCGTAGGTATTTTTGGTTTAGCGCTTGCGGGTTTAGTTTCAACGCGTCGTCGTTCACTTAAAGCTAAATAATAAAAACGCACATAATACAATTATATAAATCAAAAAGGCGCTATATCAGCGCCTTTTTCAATTAAACAGTAATAAAACTAATGCTTACTGTCAGCTGTGCTCACCTGATAAAGCCTAGCGCTTTAGCCGAGACATAACATTTTTAACTGATGCGCCATTTTGTTTCAGTGATAACACCCCTACTTTTCCATTAGCACCTGCACCTAAAAATATCCCATTTTCACTCGCTAAAGTATAAAAACCCTGATCATCTTTCTCACTTTTATGATTAGGCAACGATTGCCAGCTTTGCCCACCATTATATGAAATATCATTATTTGTTTTGCCTGTAGCAATACAAACACTGTTTTCACAGCTCATAGCGGTACGCAAGCCCTTTTCCTTTGCATTAACTTTCTGCCACTTTCCTTTATAATAAGTAGCCATATTACTGTACTTAGCAGGGCGCTGTTGATAGTCGCCACCTAAAACAAATAATTGTTGTTTAGCATTTAAAGCTAAACCGTAGCCACCTGCTGTTTGTGTTTCATTAAATAACGGTACTGTATGTCGTTGCCATGTTTTTCCGTAATCATTACTTTGGTAAACTGACGCTGAAAAACCACCTGTGGTTAACCATGCCCTTCCTTGTTCGCCTACTATTACCGTATTACCGCTCGCAGCAAAAGCAGCTTCTTTAGCTAACATTTTTGGAAGGTTTGATTGAACAACGCGTTGCCATGTTTTTCCGCCATCATTAGTTAATTTCACCGTATAGTAACCATCAACAGGATCACCTAATAACACACCTCTGGTGCGATCCCAAAAAGCAATTGAGTCAAAAAATCCTTGCTCATCTTTATTTTGATACAGCAATCGCCAGCTATTACCACCATCTATCGTTTTATAAAGTACAGACTGTTCCCCTAAACCAACTCCCATAACAATAGCCGTATTTTTATCAAATAATTCAATATCTCTAAAGTCAGTGATAAGTGATGACTTAATTGACTTATCATGCCATGTTTTTCCACCATCTTGGCTTACAATAACACTGTTGTTTGAGCCCGACACCCATAAAGAGTCGCCTTTAATTGCACTTCCACGAAATGACAGTTTTTCGTTAATCTGAGTTTGCTGCCACTGAGGTAAGTCAACAGTCATAGTGGCATAAGCGTTAGCTGCGGTACCAAATACAAAAGAAAAAGCTAAGATTTTTAAGGGGGTAATTACTCTTTTATTTTTCACAATAACGCTCTTTAATAGTTTTTAGTTACTATTGTCTATTTAATGATGAAGTACAAGAGGATCAGCTAAAGAAGGAGGATAATGCTACTTTCTGGCAAACTCACCCCATGACAACAGTAATTCTCGAAAGTCATCTAAGCCACAATTTGCGCTGCTGCTTTCATCAATATTAAGGTCATCAGTAAGTAGTAACTCTGGTACTTCGTTAGACTCATTCATTACGCCATTAGCATTTATTAATACGTCGTGATCTGAAATATTTACGGTATATTCATGCCCGACTAAGGTCGTCTCTTGCACTTTTTTTAATGAAATGTTCTCGATAGCCTCTAAAAACATTGTTAGTTTTTCTTTGCTGTATCCCACTTCAACTTCCAACCAAGGACCAAACACCTGATGTTCATATGAAAATGCCGCACTCGCTTGCCCTGTTATGGTGTCATACCTAAATTCATATTCCATTTATTTATCACCCTGATAATTTTATTTGTCTACTCATGTTTATTTTACCTTTAATTTTAGCAAACAACTTGAACTATTTAGTATAATAACCGTCTACAACACAGCTCTTTCCTAATAGTTTGATATAAAAGGTTTTAAGTGTTTAAAAAAGGATATATTACACTACTATTGTCGCTGCTTTTGCATGTAGTTATCGTACTGCTACTTAATAATCTTCAAACAATAAAAGTCCCTAATACAAAAACTAAACCAACTGCCATTAAAAGCTATATTTATCACCCGCCAGTAAGAAAAATAAAACAAATCAAAGAACAAATCGTTCAACCCGAAATAGCAATTACAAAGATTGAGGAGACAAAGAAAATACAAACACCGCCAAAGGTTGAAGAAACACCTCTCCAACCTAAACGCAAACAATCAGAATCCAAAGTAGCGGTTAAAGCGCCAGTTAAAAAATCGCCATCAGTCTCTAAACATGTAAAAACAACACTCAATAAACCACAAACGCTGAGCTACAAAAGTTTAAATAAGCTACGCCAGCAAATTCAACAAAATAATTTTGAATCCATAACTAAAGATCGCTTGAAACCTAATACTGGCTCTATTATGCATGGCACACCAACATTAGTGCCTCATTCAATTATTCCACTATCTAACGAAGATAAACAGAAACAAGCAACGTTAAGTATGAGCGCAGACAAAAGCATAATAAAAGGTGATGACGGTAATTGTTCATTAGTTGAAGATTTATCTGTTGTAGGGATACCTGGCGTAACCGCTGTCAGCAGTTTTTCTTGTGGGGAAAGTAAACATGACAAAAGCTTTCGTGAGCATATGAATAAAGTAATAAAAAAGCTGGGTAAAAAGTAATTTATTCTCAATAATCACAAGGTATCTTAAGATAAAACTTGTGTGAAATTTAACGCTATATAGCCGTATAGTCATCATTATCTTAATAAATACTCAATTTATTAAAATAAATTAAATTTAAATTGAACTTAATTGATTAATGACCGTCTTACCTTATAAGACATGAATGTTATGTTTTCCCTTGAACTAATTTTTAAGCACGTTTTATACGTGCTTTTTTTTTGACTTTTTTTCGACTTCCGCAAACTCAATAATTTATTTCGCCATAAATTCAAATAAATTACATTTAAAGTTGAACTAAAACTATTACGGAGACTCTTACTTAACGAGAGGCTTTATTTCCCTTAGTGTTTCATGTTTACAGCGCATTTTGATAATGCGCTTTTTTTTGCTTAAAATTTAGAAACTGGTGACTGTTTGAAAGAAATAAAAAAAACAAATATTTTTTGACTATTAATTGAACTATTTAAAAACTCGTGAGTCTTATTATTTGAGAGCAAATTGTAAACCTCCCTGGACTGCTTTCTTATACTTATAGCGCGTACCCTACGCGCTTTTTTTTGCCCGAAATTCTTAGCTGCAATAAAAACAAACTTATGTTGCAAAGTACTCGGTAAGAAAGTCATCAAAACTCACGTCATCACTCGCTTCAATATTCTGCTGCTGCGCAAAAGAGATCTCTGCTTGTTCAACAAAATATTGGTGTGAATAAAACTGATAATCTTGTGCGTGTAAGCTAGCTTTATATTCTTGAGCTTTATTTAACGCCAATTGCGTTAAGCTCCCTTTTTCTTCAATTAAATAATCAAGTAGAACAGCGGAAGGCGTTAAACTAGGGTCAATAATTTTTTCTTTTTCAAGCGCTAAGGCGGTTGAATACTTTTCAGTGTTATTGGCCTTATCTAGCAAAGCCGCAACAGATGACATTTCGTTAAATAAAGAAAGTCCCCACTCAACTACACCTTTTTCAATGCCATTATCATTCAACTTAAGCTGTGGGTCTCTGCCGCGAACAACAATATCATCCATATTTTTTTGAAGGATATTTTGCTGCTCACAATCCAAATTGTCACTCGGCTGAAGCGCACAATAAGTTAAAAACACCTCTAAAAAGAGTACTTGCTGTAATTCTATCCCCGTTGATGAAAACGGGTTTACATCTAACGCCCTAACCTCAATATATTCAACACCTCGGTTGAGCAAAGCTTGAGAAGGCTTCTCACCTGATTCCGCCACTTGCTTTGGTCGAACAGGCGCATACAGCTCATTTTCTATTTGCAACACATTAGCATTTAATTGCTGATATTTATCGTCTACCTTAACACCCAGTTCAGCAAACTTATCAGACGATAAATTAATCGCTTCTTGTACACCTGCTACATACCCCTGTAGATCGTTGTAGCAAATATGCAATGACGATTGCTCGCTATTGGTATATCCCAAGTCACTCATACGTAATGACGTGGCATGCTCAAGATAAACATAACCTTTAGGCGACTTTTTAAAAGGTAAACTAGTAGGTTTATTATTTAAAAACGACGGGCATAACGCTGGTGAGCTGCCATATAAATACGGGATCAACCAACAAAAACGTTTATAGTTTCTTAATAGAGCAAAATATTTATCTGAAATATAATCTTGTGACGGCGTTTTAGAATGTTCAAGCGATTGAAAAGTTTGCCAAAAATCAGCTGAAAATGAAAAATTAAAATGAATACCAGCAATAACCTGCATCATACTGCCATAGCGATTTTTCAACCCCTGGCGATATACCGTTTTCATTTTTCCAATATTAGATTCACCATAATACGCCAGTTCAATATTATGTTCGCAATCAACGAAGCACGGCATGCTCATTGGCCATAATAATTCATCATTTATTTCGCTAAGGGTGAACTTTTGCACATCTTCAAGCTGGGCAATAGTTTGCTCAGGTGAGTGACTTACCGGCGTAATAAACTCAAGCAGTACTTCAGAGTAATCTGTAGTAATATTAGGGTGCGTTAACGCTGAGCCTAATGATGGATAATGACCTTTGTCTGACAGCTTCCCTTGCGGTAATACTCTAAGGGCTTCACGTTCAATACCATAACCGAATTGGGTTAATGCATTAATGTTTTCATCCAGCTCAAAAGCTGACAGTAGTTGAGTAAATGATAGTGACAAAATATTCCCTTTAGCGTAGCGCTTTAGCAAGTACCCTAGATTTAAGGGTTAAATATTACATTTCAATAGCAAAGTAGTGTAAAAATGTACGTAACAAGACATTACTTACCGATAGACCTCAATTTATTTCTTTTACTTTCAATAATTATTGAATTGTTGGCATAACGGTAACAATAGATATAATACCCCAACATAGCACTTAACCGTAACGCTAGCGAATGCCAAACAGCAATCCTCCTGAAAAAATAACAATAATCAGCAACACTACTGACTTTATTGTTGCTTACAAGCCCGAAAACACTAATTTTCATGATGAAGAGAGTATAGGTGAAGGTCTATTTAACCAAGTTAAATCTCAACTTTCACTTACCGAGCTTTATCCTGTGCATCGTCTCGATAAAATGACGTCTGGCTTAATTATTTTTGCCAAAACACTTGCTTGCGCACAATGGTTTCAGCAACAGTTTGAACAACATACCATTGAAAAATACTATATTGCCCTCAGCAATAAAAAACCTAAAAAAAAGCAAGGATTAATTAAAGGAGACATGGTTAAAGCGCGTCGTGGCATGTGGAAGTTACTCCGTAGCCAAGATAACCCCGCTATAACTCAATTTTTCAGTGTTGGTTTAGCCAATAAAACCCGTTTATTTATGCTAAAACCCCATAGTGGCAAAACCCATCAGATCAGAGTCGCATTAAATAGTTTAGCAGCTCCTATAATCGGAGATGCTTATTATCACCCTGAGCCAATAAGTAACAGAGGCTATTTGCATGCCTATGCGTTAAAGTTCGTTTATCAAGAACACTTATTTCAGTTCACATGTTTACCTAACAGTGGCGCTTTATTCACAGATCCTATATTAACGAATGCACTTAAAGAAATGGGTGAACCATGGGCATTAAACTGGCCTACACTTTAACAAAGCAATATTAATTCAACCAACTAATGTTACTTTAATGAACCTAAATTACTTTGAAAAAAATCTAAGAACACACGCGTTTTTTTAGCAATACTACGGCTTTGATAAAGCACCGTTAATTGTTGAGCAACGGGGGCGTACGCTAACTCTACACGCTTTAAATGCTGACAATCCTGTTCGCTATTTATTAAATAATCGGGAAATATCGAAAAACCTAAATTCGCTTTCACTGCTGACAAACGCATTTGCGGACTTGATAACACCATTTTTTCTTTTACATTCACCATTTCTGTCGAACTTGAATGCCTGAATAGCCATGGCTTATTTGCAGTAGACTGCACACAGTCAAGCTTACTTAACTGAGACGGTTGCTGAAGGTTATTGACGCTTAATGCTCGTCCCGCATAGAGTGATTGAGGAAAGCTTAATAAGCTTTTCCCTATCCATTGAGACGCAGGTAATGCTTGCTCATGCAATACAAAAATCAAATCATAACTTAAGTCATTGTCAGGTATTGTTTGATTATAGTGATAACAACTTATTGTAATATCTGGGTATAGCAGAGCAAACTGGGTGATCAATTCAGCAATAATATGGCTAAAAAACTCTAACGGAAATAACAGTGTTAATTGCCCTTTCGGTTGCTGCTGAAAGTCATTAAGTACATCTTGCGCAACAAGCAAAGCATCAATATGGGGTTTACTTGCTCGATATAATAACTCACCAGCCTCAGTTAACTGCTGACTACGCGTTGTTCGCACAAGTAACTGGCTATTAAGTTTTTTTTCGAGCTGCGCTAATCGTCTGCTTATTTTTGATTTAGGGATATTAAGTACGATTGCCGCTTTTGTTAATGATCCAGACTCAACAATAGCCGTAAATAACTGTAAGTCATCTAATTGCATTACACCTCCCTTTATTATCCCAAATATAGAACAATAAATTCTATTAGAGCTATCTAATCATGTAAAGCGCTTGTTGATATGCTTACTTCAACCGAACTACCGCTACTGTAAAACATTAAATAAGGAACTAACAATGAGCAATATAGCTGAAATTACCGAAGATGCATTTGAACAAGAAGTTAATCAATATCAAGGGCGAGTACTCATCGACTTCTATGCCCCTTGGTGCGGGCCATGCAAAATGATCGCGCCAGTAGTTGAGCAAATAGCTAACGAATTTGAGCACCTTAAAGTCATAAAAATAAATGCCGACAATGCGCAAGATTTAATGGCTAAGTTTGGTATTAGAGGCATACCAACACTATTACTAATAGAAGATGGCGAATTAAAAAGCACCAAAGTAGGTGCCGCTTCAGTAAGCCAAGTGAGAGCATTTGTTACTGAATAAAGAGCTATCTACTTAGTAACAAATAAAAAGCCACAACTAAAACTTAGCTGTGGCTTCGTTATTTTAACATTAAAAGTATTTAAAATATTTGTAACGAGTGAATAAACACAATGGCAATCGCCGTAGGACAAACAAACTTGGTATACCAAGGCCAAATTTTCCAAAAAAGCCCTGACTCTACATTTTCATTCCCTTGCTTAAGTTCTTGTAGTATTTCATTTCTGTACCAAATCCACCCGACAAACACACAACACAACATGGCAATTATTGGCTGCCCATATTCAGTAGCTAACGTAGCAACAAAATCTAGCATTACACCAATATTGCTAATAATAACCAAACTGATCAAGAAAATTAGAATGCCAATAAATGTTGTCGCTTTTTTACGTTCAACGTTATGACGCTCAACTACAAAAGATACAGGGCCCTCTAGCATTGAAATTGAAGATGTTAATGCCGCAATAGACATTAAAACGAAAAAGGCGAATGCCACATACAAACCACCCGAGCCCATCGTTTCAAATAAAGCAGGCAATACCGTAAAAACTAAACCTGAGCCTGAAATTAGGCTCCCGTCTTCAGCAAAAATAGCAACGCCCTGTGCTTGTGCAACATACATCGCTGGAATAATTAATAGCCCTGCTAAAAAGGCAATAGATACATCGATCAACGTTACTTGCGCACCAATAGTGACTAAGTTTTCTTTTTTAGAAATATACGAGCCATAAATGACCATAACGCTGGTGCCTAACGACAAAGAGAAGAATGCTTGTCCAAGTGCGCTAATCAATAAATTAGGCTCTAATACCCGTGAAATGTCAGGACTTAAGTAAGCTTGTAAACCTTCACTAGCCCCTTCTAATGTAAACACATAACCAATTAAGAGCACTAATAACGTAATAAGCATAGGCATTAAACGTTTTGACCATTTTTCTATACCGTCTTCAACACCGCGACGGATAATAAATATGGTTAAAAACATAAATAATGCTGTAAATAAAATATTACGAGGTAACGATTGCACAACAACCCATTCCGCGGCACTACCAGCGCCAGCGATAGATAACACAGGTTCAAATGCGTAAGACATCATCCAACCTGCAATAATGCCATAAAAGCTTAAAATTAATGCGGCACAAACAATACCCGAAAAACCAACGAAGAAAGCAAACCGTTTGTGAAATAACGTGCGAGACATTTTTTGTAATGAGGTAACCGCATTGGCTTGACCATATCGACCAATCAACAATTCGGCCATAAACGCGGGATAAGCTAAAGTGAAAGCTAAAAACAAGTAAACTAATACAAATGCCGCACCACCATTACTTGCCGTTTGTGTTGGAAACCCCCAAATATTTCCAAGTCCTACTGCCGAACCTGCCGCAGCCATGATAAAACCTAACCGAGAGCTAAACTCCCCTCTTGAAACAGCCATTTACTTCCAATCTTTTATTATTATAAATTCACCTTAATTTACTTAAACTCGCTGCAAAAAAACAGTGTTTTTGTGGAAGCAGTTATATTTTAGCTAAAATGAGAACCTGTATATTGTAAAGATGATGTTACCCATTTAACTTTTTTAGATGATGAACAATCAAAAAAATATAGAAATTATATAATAAAATCATAATATAAGAATAATAGCGCTTAATATTTAATAACATTAGCAAAAGGTGAGCTGCGGTATTTTGTCGCACTTTTACTTTGATATATTATTAATGAAAAGATTTATGGCAAACTGTTATTCGACTTCATCCTTTATTTAGGCATGTTTGTTTTGTGTTATTTTTAGCCTGTTATACCTTTTGTGTAACAGGCTTTTTTTGTAATTTACGTTGAAGCGTTCTACGGTGCATGGAAAGTTGGCGTGCTGTAGCGGAAATATTACCATTATTGACTTTTAATACTTGCTGAATATGCTGCCACTCAACTTGATCGGCAGACAATACTGTTTCATCAATGACTTGCTTCTCATTCGGCACCACTTCACCATCTAATAAGGTTGATAATAGTGTTTGCGTATCAACCGGTTTAGCAAGGTAATTGTCAGCGCCAAGTTTTATCGCATCAACCGCGGTAGCGATACTTGCAAAACCCGTTAATAACACAATTTTCGCATGTGGCAGTAAATTACGTATTGGTTTAATTAATGCCAAACCACTGTCATGTGCTAACTTCATATCGAGTAAAACGTATTGCGGAATATGTCGATGACACGCAAGTAATGCATCACTCGCTGTTAAGCAGTTAAAGACTTCAAAGCTATGTTGCTCCATGCGCCTTTTTATCGTTTTTGCTAATGCAACATCGTCTTCTACAATCAGTAATTTTCTCATTTATTTTTACTCCATTAGCTCTATAAAAATTAGCTAATTATCAAATCCAAGGTAAGCTAATGGTTGCTATTGCACCTAGCTCACCATGATTAGTTAATGCCAACTTACCTCCAAGCCTTTCAAAACTAGAGTGACTTAATAATACCGCCATACCAAATCCCTGTTCACTGGCAATAGGTTGAACACCCAAATGGGCGAGTTTTTCTTTTGAAAAACCTTTACCAAAATCTCTAATAATAATATTTAAATATTCTTTATTATCCTGAGCATTTATTTCAATGTGTTGCGACTGGTTAGCTTGAGTGGCTCTAATCGCATTATTCACTATATTAATAATGGCTGGAAGTAATGAACTATTTGCCTGAATATTTTTATCCTTGGTGTTACTTGATACTACCGTAGTAAAAGTAATATTAGGATGATTTAGCGCAATATAATCGTTAATATCATCACAAATTTTAGAAGCTGAAATGCAGTAGAGATTTTGCTCTTTAATATCAAAAACCATTTGCCTAAATTCCGCTAAACTGTTCATACAACGTTGTAATTCAGCTTGTAAATCGACAATTAGTTCTGATTTGGGTGACTGTTCTTTTAATTCGTCTACAAGCATACATGCGGTTGATATAGGTGTTGCCAGCTGGTGAGTAACTTGTGCTGAAGCAACCCCTAACGAAATAACTTTCTCTTGTTTTAATTGCTCTTCACGATATTGCGCAATAGCTTTATCTTTTATTCGATTATTCATTGCCATACGCCCTACCACAAGTGCAACGACTAAGGCTGAAAAAAGGAAGTTAATCCACATCCCTATAAAGTGCCCTTCCATATTTCCATGCATTACACTCATTGGCATCAGCCATAATTGTACGGAATAGCTAAGGATTGCTAGCATTGCAACCAAGAATAATTTCGGTGTTGACAAGGTTACTGCCGAAATAGCAATTGGGATCAGTAATAAAGAAACAAAGGCGTTAGTTGCACCGCCACTAAAACTTAATAGTGCAGACAAAAATACAATATCTGCCACCACTTGCCATAACAAAGCATGCTTGCTTAATTGCTGCCTATTTTTAAAATAGCCGTAGCTTGCCACAGTAAAAATAACTTCACTACCAATCACCACCATTAACTCAAACCAAGGCAAATGATAATGCAGAATAAAATTGACAAAAAGT
The DNA here is from genome assembly GCA_049613795.1 of Thalassotalea sp. GTDB lineage: Bacteria > Pseudomonadota > Gammaproteobacteria > Enterobacterales > Alteromonadaceae > Thalassotalea_B. The sequence continues at coordinate 14,644 of JBMZCX010000010.1, forward strand.
AATAGCGCAACTTGAATAACAATAGCGACACTGCGCAAAGAAAGGATAATAAAAATAGGATTTAACTTTGAAGAATAAGCCAACATAATCGTTAAAGTATTGAGCAATAATAAAAATGAGTACTTAGTGTAGGGGGAAATGAACATGCTGCCAAGTAGGTACTAACGATTAACTTTACGCAGCTAACAGAAAATATTGCTATGACTTAGTCAATAAAGTTACAAGTAAAACTCGAAACCTAATGCAAATAGCATAGACACATTAAAAAGAGCAAAATACAATACAATCATTATTTATCTGCCATTAATAGGCATACAAGGACAACAAATGAAATCTGAATTAGTTACCTTAGGTGCTGGCTGTTTTTGGTGTGTAGAAACCATTTTTTCACGTGTAAAAGGTGTAATTTCTGTTGTTAGTGGCTATGCCGACGGTGATATAGAAAACCCCACATACAAAGAAGTAGTGTCAGGCACAACCAACCATGCAGAAGTAGTGCAAGTAGAATATGACCCAAGCATTATCCCTTTTGAGCAACTACTTTCTGTTTTTTTTGCAATTCATGATCCAACCACTCTTAATCGACAAGGTGCCGATATTGGTACGCAGTATCGCTCCACAGTGCTTTATCATAATAATGAGCAGCGCACTGCATGTATTGATAAAATAGCGGCAGTTAATAACAGTGGCGAATACGAACAAGCTGTTGTAACTAAAATAGTGCCCTATTCACACTTTTATAGCGCCGAAAGCTACCATCAAGATTACTTTAATAACAATACTGATAATCAATATTGCCAACTTGTCGTTGCAAAAAAAGTACAAAAATTTCTTAATGAATTTTCACATTTGTTAAAACCAGAAACGGTACTTTCTTAAATTTAAATGCTTCTAGTCAGCCTTTAGGGCGTCAAATATATCAATCAACAAGCAATATACATGCTCTGATAGAAATGACGTTTACCTATCTCCCCTAGGTTCTAGGGAAAACATAGCAGCCCTAGCCAATGCTCTATAGTGCTATTTTAATGACTCGATTTCAGCTAATGCTTGAGTAAAGTCTGCTAATTCCATTTCTACGCAGTTGTCGTCACCTTGCCAATTAACGCCAACAATAACACCATCTTCATTTAAATCTTCTAACCAAAACTCAAACCAATCAGACAAACTAATTTGGCTTGGCACATAACCTTGCCATTCATCAATACAATGCGCCTTAGCTAACGTTTGTGTTGACCATAGTGGCATGACTTCCGTTTTTTCATAATTAATAGAGTCGAGTACAACCCAATCTTCACTTTCTTTGTCTTGCAGCGCCCATATCACTTGTGTTGTTTTACACTCAGCTAAAAAGGCGCTTAATACTGTCTTATTCTGGCTCATTAATAAATTCTCATTCATGTTAATAATTGGCTTTATAAACCGCGTTGCCACTCTTGTCTCAAAGCACTTTGACTTGGCGATGATATTGCTTCATTCACTTGCGCTAATAGCTTCGCTTTATCTTGTCCTAAGATCCCTTTTAATACTAAATAATTTGAAGCATGATCGGATCTAAAAATCGTTTTATCTAAGCTAAGATGCTCCAGTAGTACTTTCATTTCTTGAAATAACTGTGCTTGAGTTAATGCAATAAAATCACTATTAAAGCCTTGCTCAAAGCGCTCTTGTCCTAACGGAAAGGAAACTACAAGTGTTGACAAGTAATCAGGCTGACAACGATTCATTAATTTAGCTGAGTTAATTGCATGTTGCTCTGAATATTTAGCGCCGCCTAAGCCGTTTAAAATCATCACTGAGCTTTTCATGCCTGCCGACTTTATTTTCGTTAAGGCATTAACTGAACTTGCAAAGGTTTCACCTTTATTAATAAAGTTTAATACTTGGTCATCGCCACTTTCACATCCCACATATAAAAGCGTTAAACCTAGGCTTTTTAGCTCAGCTAACTGCTCTACTGTTTTATTACCTAAATTGCGCGGTAAACAATAACTAGAGACACGTGTGACTTGAGGAAAGTGCTGCTTAATTAATAGCAATATTGACTTTAATCGTTCAAATGGCAACATCATAGCGTCACCATCAGCCAAAAACACACGCCCAACAGGTAAGTTAGCTGAGGCAACTTTAACAATTTCTTGTTCAATTAAGTCTATTTTTTTCGGGCGAAACTTCTTTTCATCGCTGGTATACATTTCACAAAATGTACACTTATTCCATGAACAACCATTCGTTACTTGTAAAATTAAGCTCTTCCACTCGCTCGGCGGTCTAAATACAGGTTCAGTGTATGACAAGGGATACATAAATATTACCGATTATTTAGTTGGCTTATTAGTGCGTTGGTAGACACAAAAATCAAGATCGTAGGCATTTTTTTCATCGGCACGATAAAGCTCACTGCTCAATTTTTCCCACTCATGCTGACTATCATAATCAGGAAACTGTGTATCCCCTTCAATAGCTGCATTAATATGAGTAATATAAAGGCGATCAGCCGCTGGTAAACAGTGAGCATAAATAGTTCCACCACCAATCACCATCACTTCTTCAACATTTCCCGCTAAAGCCAATGCCTGCTCAACCGAAGTAACCGACTCAATACCGCTAGCTTGGTAAAGTTTATCGCGTGAAATAACGATGTTTTGTCTCCCTGGTAATGGTCGGCCAATAGATTCATAAGTTTTACGACCCATTATCACAGGCTTACCCAAGGTCACTTTTTTAAAGTAAGCTAGATCAGCAGGCAAGTGCCATGGCATATCATTGTCTTTGCCAATAATACGGTTATGGGCATGGGCAACAATCATCGAAAGAATAGTCATATAAACCTTAATATCGTTATTCAGTTTTAATAACGGTAGTGTAAGCGATAACGTAATTGACTAAAACAAAAAAGGCGCAGGATTCATCTAAACAATTTTTTTAAGTTTTTATTCTAATAATTACTTTTCAAGCAGACGAATCACGTGTAACATAATCAATACAAAACTAGTAAAGAATACTTTACACACTCACCTTCAGTACGATAAGTCAGATTATTTATACTTTTCTTCCTGATAATACGACTTGATATTGACCTCTTTTTAGTTTTATTCACCTATATTTATTAAAAGCTCATTGTAAAATTTGGAATGCAATATGTCACAAGAATCGGCGAAAAAAAGTACACTTAATGATATTCATGTTAATGCTGAAGAAGTATTGATCACACCAAACGAGCTACGAGAGGCTTTACCATTGCCAGCTCAAGGTCGAGCTTTTGTAGAGTCAGCTCGCGAGGTTATTTCCAATATTATTCATAAAAAAGATCCGCGCTTGCTAGTAATCGCCGGCCCTTGTTCAGTTCATGACTTGGCAGCAGCTAAAGAATACGCTAGAAAACTTAAAGTACTACATGATAAATACCAAGACAGCATATACATTGTAATGCGGGTCTATTTTGAGAAGCCGCGTACCACCGTAGGTTGGAAAGGTTTGATTAATGACCCGCATATGGATGGCTCTTTTGATGTTGAATCAGGGCTAAAAATTGCGCGTGAATTATTACTTTATTTAACTGAACTTGGTTTACCGTTAGCTACAGAAGCGTTAGATCCTATTAGTCCACAATATCTCGCTGAATTATTTAGCTGGTCAGCCATTGGCGCACGTACAACGGAATCACAAACTCACCGTGAAATGGCAAGTGGTTTATCCATGCCTATTGGCTTTAAAAATGGCACAAATGGTAGCTTAGATGTAGCAATAAATGCTTTACAGTCTGCGGCATCATCCCATCGTTTTATGGGAATAAATCGTCAAGGACAAGTTGCACTAATTAAAACCTCGGGAAATCCAGATGGTCACGTTATTTTGCGTGGTGGTAAACAGCCAAATTATGACTCAGTTAATGTTGCTTTGTGTGAACAGTCTCTCTCTAAACAAGGATTAGTACCAGGCATTGTAGTTGATTGCTCGCATGGCAACTCTAATAAAGACTATCGCCGTCAGCCGTTAGTGGCCGATAATGTATTTACACAAATCTGCGAAGGCAATAAATCTATTATTGGTATTATGCTCGAAAGCCACCTGAATGCGGGTAACCAGAGCTCAGACTTACCCAAAGATGAACTAGCGTATGGTGTTTCCGTGACCGATGCATGTATTGATTTTGCTGAAACTGAACAGCTTATTGAAAATGCAAGTAAGAAATTATCTCAAGCATTAACTCAACGAATTGTTTCAGCGTAAGGGCGAGCAATAGTTATGGTAAATAAAAATATTGAAGATCAACTCTCTAGCCTAAGAGATGACATTGATATTATTGATAGTCAATTAGTTGAGCTACTCGCTAAACGTCGAGTAGTTACCACTAAAGTGGGTGAATTAAAGTCTCAAGTGGGCATGCCTATATTTGCTCCTGATCGAGAAAAACAATTAATTGAAAAGCGAAGAAAACAAGCTGAAACGGTAGGTGTTTCTGCCGACCTTATCGAAGATGTGCTTCGACGATTAATGCGCGATTCTTATGTTAGTCAAGACGCTAGCGGTTATCGCTGTGTTAACCCTAATTGCCAAAAAGTTGTTGTTATTGGTGGTGAAGGACAGCTAGGGCAGGTATTTGTTGATTTATTTAAACGCTCTAGCTATCAAGTGGCAATTTTAGAACAAAATGACTGGCACCTCAGTGAGTCAATTTTTAAGGATGCAAGCTTAGTTATAGTGGCGGTACCTATTCGCTTAACCACAACGATTATTCAAAAGCTAAATGGCTTACCTGGCGATTGCATTTTAGCCGACTTTACCAGTATTAAAGAAGCGCCATTATACGAAATGATGAAAATACACTCAGGACCTGTTGTTGGCTTACACCCTATGTTTGGACCTGATGTGGCTGGTTTAATTAAGCAAACCATTATTGTATGTGATGGACGAAGTGCCGATCAATATCAATGGTTATTAGCACAATTTTCTGTGTGGGGCGCTAAACTTTACCCGATAGAGGCATCGGTTCACGATCAAGCCATGTCGATGGTACAAGTAATGAGACACTTTTCAACCATAGCTTATGGTTATCATCTTATGGCGGAGGGTGCGGATATTGCACAGTTGGTAGAAATGAGCTCCCCCATTTATCGACTTGAACTTATTATGGTTGGGCGATTATTTGCACAAGATCCTGTACTGTACACGGATATTATTTTCTCAAATCAAGATAATGTAGCAATGATGAAACGCTTCGCTTATCGTTTTTTAGAATTGTTAGAAGACGTTGAAATGTCGGATAAATCAGCATTTGTTACTATGTTTAACCAAGTGTCAGACTGGTTTGGCGATTATGCCAATGAGTTTTTGCAAGAAAGCAAAGGGATGCTATTAAAAGCAAACGAGCTTAAAAAATATTAGGGTGCTAAGGTGATTAATGAGTATAACTTAGTAATATCATTTACTTATGCACCCTACTTTGCTAGTTTTATGCTCATAAAAAACCTTAAATTGAACATTAAGAATAAATTAAAGTTCAACCTATAAATAATCAGTAATAAAATTATTGATGATAGCGATCCTATTGACGAGTCACTTTATGAGCCCTTTTGTAAGTAAAAATATCAAATATGTTATTGTGGTACTAAGCCTTATTATTAGTGCATGTTCCTCAAATAATGAAACATATTCAGCTAAGCCTAAAATGGCCATTGGCACAATTAGTGTTGATCAATTGTTATCTCGTTATAACGCTTTTAATCAAGAATTTGAACGCTTTCAATTATCAGAAATAGAGAAGAAAACCGTACATTCATGGCCTGACAAGGTTAAAGTAGACGTGTTTTTTGGCACTTGGTGCCATGACAGTGAAAGAGAAGTCCCTCGATTATTAAAAGCATTAAGCAATAAGGTCGCATTGAATTTAATTGCTCTAGACTATTCAAAATCAGAACCCTTAGCTCGAGCCGCTGCGGCAAACATTAATTTTACGCCGACTTTTGTTGTTTATTATAATGACAAAGTCATAGGACGTATTATTGAGCGGCCTACCATTAGCCTAGTTGCGGATATTGATTTGTTCATAAAAAACAGACCCCTTAAATAAAAATAGTGACATTTCGTTACCATTGCTAACTGCTAATAGTCGCAACATAGGGAAAATGTCATTACTTAATAAATGCTTTTAAAGTGCTTTTTTGAACAATATCAATAAGTAACATTGCATTATAACCATTACAACCAACATTTATATTACCTATAAGTACTATGAATAGTGCTTATTTGATCAAATGATTAGTAGTCAGATAAAAATCAGGTAAAATAGCAGCAAAAATTTGTCCCGCTAATTACTGCTATTAGCAAATCTTATCACCATATTAACAGCTAGAGAGAGTATCTAATGAGCTTGTATTCAGAATATATCGCGGAAATAGAAACCCGTAAAAATGATCTTGGTTTAGCGCCAAAGCCAATTGATAGCGCTGAGTTATTAGCCGAAATTATTGAACAAATTAAAGACCAAGGGAATGCACATCGTGCAGACTCACTTAACTTTTTTATCTATAACACGTTACCGGGCACAACCAGCGCGGCGGGTGTTAAAGCGGCATTTTTAAAAGCCATTATTTTAGGTACAGCGGTTGTTGAAGAAATTACGCCAGCATTCGCCTTTGAATTACTGTCTCATATGAAAGGCGGCCCTTCTATTGAAGTGTTACTTGACCTTGCATTAGGCGACAACGCTGCTCTTGCTACTCAAGCGTCAGACGTATTAAAAACACAAGTATTTTTATACGACGCAGATACTGCTCGCCTTGTAGCGGCATTTAAAGCAGGAAGCGCTATTGCCAAAGACATTTTAGAAAGCTACGCAAAAGCAGAATTCTTCACGAAATTACCTGATATTGAAGAAAAAATTAATATTGTGACTTACATTGCTGGTGAAGGTGATATTTCTACTGATTTATTATCGCCGGGTCATCAAGCTCACTCTCGTGCTGACCGTGAATTACATGGCCAATGTATGAGTACACCAGAAGCGCAAGCAGAAATAAAAGCATTACAAGTTAAACATCCTGATGCAAAAGTAATGTTAATTGCTGAAAAAGGCACCATGGGTGTTGGTTCATCTCGTATGTCGGGTGTTAACAACGTTGCATTATTGGCGGGTAAGCAAGCAAGTCCTTACGTACCATTTATCAATATTGCCCCTGTAGTTGCAGGCACTAACGGCATCGCTCCTATTTTCTTAACCACAGTTGATGTTACAGGCGGTATTGGTCTTGATCTTAAAAACTGGGTGAAAAAAGTTGATGCTAACGGCAATACGGTAGTTGATGAAAATGGCGATGCTGTTTTAGAAGAAGCCTACTCTGTTGCTACAGGCACGGTGTTAACGATTGATACAAAAGCACATAAGTTGTACAACGGTGATAAAGAGCTTGCTGATATTTCTTCTGCATTTACACCGCAAAAAGTTGAATTTATGAAAGCGGGCGGTTCTTACGCGGTAGTATTTGGTAAAAAATTACAAACATGTGCTGCTGAAGCATTAGGCATTACAGCGCCTGTTGTTTATGCTGCATCTAAAGAAATTTCTCACGAAGGCCAAGGCTTAACTGCGGTTGAGAAAATCTTTAACCGTAATGCGGTTGGTGTTGCATCAAACACGCCTTTACATGCTGGCTCTAACGTTCGTGTAAAAGTGAACATTGTTGGTTCTCAAGATACAACCGGCCCAATGACTTGTCAGGAATTAGAAGCAATGGCTGCTTCTACTATTTCACCTATTGTTGACGGTGCATACCAATCAGGTTGTCACACAGCATCTGTATGGGATAGCAAAGCAAAAGCTAACATTCCTAAGTTAATGAGCTTTATGAACGCATTTGGTTTGATCACAGCACGTGATCCTAAAGGCGTTTACCACGCAATGACTGACGTTATTCACAAAGTATTAAACGATATTACCGTTGACGACCGCGCTATTATTATTGGTGGTGACTCGCATACGCGTATGTCTAAAGGTGTTGCTTTTGGTGCCGACTCAGGTACCGTTGCTTTAGCACTGGCTACAGGTGAGTCTGCAATGCCAATTCCAGAGTCTGTTAAAGTAACCTTCAAAGGTAACATGAAAGGCCACATGGATTTTCGTGATGTGGTTCATTCAACACAAGCACAAATGCTTAAGCAATTTGGCGGTGAAAACGTTTTCCAAGGTCGTATTATTGAAGTACATATTGGTACCTTAATGGCTGACCAAGCATTTACTTTCACTGACTGGTCTGCAGAAATGAAAGCAAAAGCTTCTATCTGTATTTCAAACGATGAAACCTTAGTTAAATCTATCGAGCTTGCTAAGAGCCGTATCCAAATTATGATCAACAAGGGTATGGAAAACGAAGCAGGTACATTAGCGGGGTTAATCGCCTTAGCTGATAAACGTATTGAAGAAGTTAAATCAGGTACTCAACCTGCATTAGCACCAGACGATGCTGCTAAGTACTACGCTGAAGTAGTTGTCGATCTTGACTCAATTGAAGAGCCTATGATTGCCGATCCTGACGTAAATAACGATGATGTTTCTAAGCGTTATACTCATGATGTTATTCGCCCAGTATCATACTACAACGACAAGCCAGTAGATTTAGGTTTTGTTGGTTCATGTATGGTTCACAAAGGTGATATGCAAATTATCGCGCAAATGTTGCGTAACCTTGAAAAACAAAATGGCAGCATTGAGTTTAATGCTCCATTAGTTGTTGCGCCACCAACGTATAACATTGTTGATGAACTTAAAGCGGAAGGCGATTGGGAAATTCTACAAAAATACGCAGGTTTTGAATTTGATGATGCCTCACCTAAGGGTGCTGCACGTACTAAGTACGAAAACATTTTATACCTTGAACGCCCAGGTTGTAACTTATGTATGGGTAACCAAGAAAAAGCTGAACCTGGCGACACAGTAATTGCTACCTCTACGCGCTTATTCCAAGGTCGTGTTGTTGCAGATACTGCTGAGAAAAAAGGTGAATCTTTACTTGGCTCAACACCATTAGTAGTGCTTTCAACTATTTTAGGTCGCTTCCCTACCATGAGCGAATACAAAAGCGCTGTAGAAGGTATCGACTTAACTAAGTTTACACCACCTACTGAAGAAATGAGCACTAAGTTCACTGCTCAAGCAGTACCAGTTAAAGTGGTATAGCATTGAACCAAGTCAACAAATAGTGTTTTGATAAAGCCAGCTATATTAATAGCTGGCTTTTTTATTCGTAACCGTGCCATAACAACTCCCCACTTTGCCCTGATATATCACACGCTTTCTTGATAAAACTTAACTCATCCCCTATTTTGTAATATTCGTCGCATGGCTATTGCAGCTAGAACGCATCCAACATATTCTGATTACAATTATAAAAAAGGAACATCCATTGAAAAAACTCACTTTACTATCGCTATTATGCGTTTCAGCCACTACCGCCTTTGCAAATGACGATGCAGACATGGCCAATAAAATAAGAGCCGAAGGTTTTTATAAGTCTGAAGTTATGCACACCTTAACAGGTCTTACTGATGAAATAGGCCCTCGCTTATCTGGCTCTCCACAAATGAAAGCAGCCAATGATTGGACCCTTAAAAAGCTCAGTAGTTGGGGGCTAGAAAATGCCTACCTTGACCCCTTTGAATTTGGTCGAGGCTGGACACATACCAGTGCATCAATTCATTTAACGGCGCCAAGAAATGTCACTTTTCATGGTATTCCTGTTGCTTGGACACCTGGCACCAAAGGCGAAGTACAAGGTGATGTGGTTATGTTTGAAGCTTCATCTGCTGCAGATCTGGCACAATATCGCGGTAAACTTGCTGGCAAAGTATTGCTAATGGGTCAAGGCAGAACTATTGGTGAGCCTAAAAATTCAGTATTTAAACGCCATGACTCAGCTAAGTTAGGTAAACTTAAAAAATTTAACGTAGGTGCGAAGGCAAGTCATGCCTCTTGGGTAACTCCAGAGCGCAGAGACGGCGCTTTACAACGCTTTCAATTTTCAAAAACACTTAACACTTTTTTAGCTGAGGAAAAAGTAGCTGCTGTAGTTTATCGTAGCTGGCGCCAAGGAGGTTTAATCAACGTTTTTGGTAAAGATCACCGTGTTGGTAATACTTTCCCTGTACCTGCAATGATCATTGAAGCAGAGCAATACAACTTAATGTCTCGTATGTTAGACGATGAAAAATCACTCACATTAGCATTAGATATAGACGCTAAGTTTCACGATAACGATCACAACGCCTATAATAGTATTGCTGAAATTACTGGTTCAGACAAGGATGCTGAAATAGTCATGGTAGGTGCTCATTTAGACTCATGGCATGCCAGCGACGGTGCTGTAGACAATGGTGCTGGTGTTGCTGTTGCCATGGAAGCCGTACGTATTTTAAAAGCAATTGATTTTAAACCTAAGCGCACCATTCGTATTGCGTTATGGTCAGGAGAAGAACAAGGCTTACATGGTTCAAGAGCTTATGTAGATGAACACTTTATTTCACGACCTGAGCCAAAAGACAAAGCAATAAAAGCACTGCCTAGCTATTTATGGCCTAACCAAGGTTGGCCAATTGAGAAAAAGGCCGATTACGATAAATTTTCGGTTTATTTCAACATGGACAACGGTAGCGGAAAATTCAGAGGTATTTACACTGAAGGTAATGTTGCAGCCAAGTCAGTATTTGGTTCATGGTTTGGCCCTTACTCAGATCTAAGCACTGGTACAATTACCAATCAGTCAACTGGCGGTACCGACCATGAAGCTTTTGATAACGTTGGTTTACCTGGGTTTCAGTTTATTCAAGATCCATTAGACTATAGCTCTCGTTTACACCACACCCATATTGATTCAATTGACCATGTGGTTGAAGACGATCTTAAGCAAGCGTCAGTGATCATGGCGGCCTTCTTATATAAAGCGTCTATGGCTAAAGAGCGTATGCCTAGAAAACCAATGCCGACACAAGCTACGCCTTTACAGCAAAAAGAAGCGAAGCTAAGAACAGAGAAAGCACGCGCTAAGCGTTTAAGAGATGCAAATAAAGCATTAGCAACGAAAGCAAACTAACGACTTTTATCCGATAAGTGATTAACGTTGAATGAAGCCAGTTATTAACCTAACTGGCTTTTTATTATTTTTAATTATGTTGTCTTTTGTGATAATAATTGATTGTCAGCCAATGCTTCTTCTAATTGGGCTTGAGTCGCCAACAGCTTGGCAATAGCGTCATTTTTATCCTTCGTCGCTTGTTTCTCTTTTTCTTGCGTACGTTTTAACTGCTCTTGGGTTTTAGTAAGAGTTGCCATTAACGCATTTATATCGCTATTTTCTTGCGCTAATTGATCGGCGCGCACCATAAGATCGTCGTCATCCACACTCATGACCAGCTGCTGTGATTTAAAAACAATGTAGTTGTAACCTAAACGGATCAGTAAAAAGAGTAAGGCCAAGAAAAGTACAAGTAGGTATTGATTGTTTTCAACCGCTTGATAGGCAGCCATAAGCCTATCTATCACATCTCCTGAATGGTTAAAAAAGGCAGAAAATAACTGGTTATGCCAAAACAACCAAGTAATAGCATAAATTAACACAAAGCTTGGCGCTGGCTTTTGTTGCTCACTAAAACTTAAAAATGACTTTAATAATTGCTTATTTATCACTGAGGAATATCCTTATCAATAATTTTCAGAGAATGTAATGCATGATGATAAAAAACGCTGATCAGTTTGGCTAAACAGCGTTTTATTTCAATACAATTTGTCTGTCTAATTTCGCGCGGCTCGATAACGTTCAATACCCGCACAAAGTAACGTTAATTCATCGAGCACTCGTGAACTCATGCGGTACACTTTATTGGCATCAGGAGATAAAAACGCATTCGCTTTAACCGCAGGAATGGTTTCCCATTGGCGCCAATTTACAGCATCGCCGCTATTTTTCCCCATACTGCTTGGTTGAATAATAATTTCAGGCCCTTTAAGTACCACGTCTTCAACACTAATTTGCGGGTAATCAGTTAAACTATCAATAAATAAATTATCGGCTTTGCAAATAGCAAGTTGCTGCTGGGGCCACGAATTTCGAGCTACAGTTGTTAAAGGCCTTGACCAAAGTTCAAAAAAAATACTGATGGGTGCTTTATCTTGATAAAGTGCTTTTAACCCGCTCAATTTTTTCAAAAAAGCCTGAGCAACGCGCTCAGCTTGTACTTCATTTCCCGTTATTTTTCCAAACTTAATCACTTCCGTTGCCACGTCTTCAAGCACTTTGGGTTCAGAGTGAACAATTTTAATGCCCATTTTAGCTAAGCGCGCTAAATCTTCACTGGGGTTACCTGTTTTCCACGCGATAATTAAGTCCGGATCTAGCGATAAAATTTGCTCAACATTTAAGTTAGAATAATTACCGACTAACGGAATTTCTTTCGCTTGCTCGGGAAAATCAGCATGATCTGTAGTGCCGATAATTAATTCACCCGCACCAATTTCATACAGCATTTCAACAATATGCGGCGCTAGTGCAATAATTCGTAGAGGTTTTTCTTGTGACTTAACCTCTTGCGCCACTCCTTGCTCTGCCAGTAACACTACAAGGCAGAGGGTGAATAAGCTCGTTCTTAAAAAAGTTAACATATGCGTTACCAGTCAATGCCTTTTTGTACTTTAATGCCGTTTTCAAAGGCATGCTTAATTGATTGTACTTCAGATACCGTATCGGCCATTTCAATTAATCGGCGGTGACATGCTCGACCAGTAACAATAACATGTTGTCCTTCAGGACGATTAGCAAGGGCTTCTAACACCTCGTCAATATCTAAATAGCGGTAAGTGAGCATATAGGTAAGCTCGTCGAGTAATACCGTATTCACGCTTTCATCGGCTAATAGCTTTTTCGCTTCAGCCCAGACCAATTCAGCGGCGGCAATATCTGTTTCTTTGTTTTGTGTTTCCCAAGTAAATCCTGTTTTCATCACATAAAACGGTACGTCATTAGCTGCTAATAAATTACGCTCGCCACATTCCCATGTTCCTTTAATAAATTGGCATACTGCCGCTTTAAGTCCATGACCAACAGAGCGTGTTACCATGCCAAAACCTGAAGTTGATTTACCTTTGCCATTACCTGTAATAACCAGCAACAACCCTTTGCTGTCAGTTGCATTCGCTATACGCTGGTCAACCTTTTCTTTTATTTTTTGCTGACGCTGTTGGTGTTTTTGAGCTTTTTCTTGTTCATTCATAATGTTTTCCATCCTGTTAATGCATTTTCGATAGTGGCCAAGTCTAAATGTTCTTGGCAAATATCGGCTAATTTTTCAATTGCACGTTCTTGTATTACTGCTAATTTTTCGGGCGCTGTTATTGTTGCTCCACACCACTGCGCTAATGTTAACTGTGCTTGAGCTTCATCAAAAACACCATGTAAATAACACCCTGCTATTTGATCATCACTGGTCACTAAACCGTCAGTATGCACTGTATTTTTTAGTAACGGCTGGGCGCTAACATTGCGATTAATTTCAGACTTTCCTTGGTGTATTTCATAGCCTTTTACGGTAACAGTACTGCCCGCTAATGTCATTTCAGTGGTGACATTCGTTAAGGTTTTATTGGCATGCATAGTGGTTGTTATTGGTAAATAACCTAATCCTTGGCAGTGCTGATTAGCGCTTTCAATCGCGTCGGGATCTAAAATGTCTTGCCCAAGCATTTGGTAGCCACCGCAAATACCAAACACTTTACCGCCGTAGCGTAAATGCCGAGTAATATCACTGTCCCAACATTGCTCTCTAATAAAGTTTAAATCGGCCTGCACACTTTTACTACCTGCTAATATAATTAAATCGGCGGGCGGTAAACGGGTTTCACTAAACTCACTGGCGTAAATAAATTGTAAATCAATTTCAGGGTTTAACCGTAATGCGTCGAAGTCATTATGGTTACTCATTCTTGGTGTAACTGGCACAATAACCTTTAACTTTGCTGTAGTATCTACTTGCTGTTGCTCAACCGCGTCTTCTGCTGCTAAATGTAAACCATGAATATACGGGAGAACCCCTAATACAGGCTTTTTGGTGTAGTTTTCTAGCCATTCAAGCCCCGGTTCTAGCAATTTAATATCGCCTCTAAAGCGATTAATCACAAAACCTACTACTCTATTTTGTTCTGACGGCGAGAGCAGCGCTAAAGTACCAACTAGGTGTGCAAAAACACCGCCTTTATCAATATCAGCAATAATAATTACTGGGCAATCTGCTTTTTCAGCAAAGCCCATGTTAGCAATATCACCTTTTCTGAGGTTAATTTCAGCTGGGCTGCCCGCCCCTTCAACCACCACACGATCAAAATTTTCGGTCAGTAACTGATGCGACTGGCTCACCGCTTGTGCCGCTTTTTGCTTGTAGGCATGGTAATCTTGCGCGTCCATTGCCGTCAGTGCTTTACCTTGAATAATAACTTGCGAAGTTTTATCTGATTGGGGTTTTAATAGCACGGGATTAAAATGCACCGACAAAGGAACATTTGCCGCTTGTGCTTGTACCGCCTGTGCACGACCAATTTCTCCGCCACAAGGAGTTACCGCACTATTAAGTGCCATATTTTGAGGTTTAAACGGGGCGATTTTTAGCCCTTGTCGGGTATAAATACGGCACAGCGCAGCCACTAATGTGCTTTTTCCTGCATCACTAGTTGTGCCTTGTACCATAATAGTTTTATTCATAAAACTCTGTCCTTTGAAGACGTTAACAAGCAAGGTTGTGCGATACTAACAACAGTAGCCTGCCCTTGCTCTATCTTAATATGGGTTAAACTGCCGTAGCCTATGGTGTATTTTTTATACCAGTGCGCTTGCTCAATATCATCGTTGAAAAGTGTCGCTAAAATCATACGTATAACACCACCGTGACACACCACTAAGTGCTGACTGTTTGGTATATTTTCATTGGTTAATGTTTGGCAAATGCATTGCCATGCTTTAGCTACTCGTTGATAAAACATTAATAATGGCTCTGCTTGAGGCAATGGATATTGACTGGGTGCCTGCCAAAATTTTTCGAGCAAATGCCATTGTGCTTTATCTTGATAAATATGGTCAAACAGCACGCCGTCAAACTCACCAAAATTCATTTCTTGCAGGTCTTTTTTCACAATAACTTCGTCGCTACTAGGCGCGTTTTTACGCTCACCGCATTGACGAGAAATTCCTTGTGCTAATGTTTTACAGCGCTGCAATGGCGAGCTATAAATACGGTTAAAAATTAATTTTTGCTGGCGGATATTATTCACTATTGCCTGATTCACCTCAGGCATAACGGCAACATCGGTTGCACCGTAAAGCGCAGCATCGGCGGCTACTTTGCCATGACGTAATAAATAAATATGCTGCATTAGTTCGCCGCAGGTGTAGATGGAGGTGCTTTTAATGGCATCGCAATGCCTGCACAAACATAGTCAACGCGCTGTGCAACTTTAGCAACCGCTTGGTTTAACCAGCCCATATGATCGACAAACAAACGATTTAACTCACCTAAAGGGACTACCCCTTGTCCAAGCTCGTTACTCACCATCACTAGCTTAACTTGAGTGCTTAACAATACCTCAACCAATGCAGCCACTTGCTGATGGAGGTACTGATCAATAGCGCGATAATCGTCAGGATAAAGTGCACTAGCTTTTAATAATAAATTGCTCAGCCATAGCGTTAAACAATCAACCAAGTAAACATTTTTGTCGCTTGCATCACTAATACATTGCGCTAATTCAGTCGGACATTCTATGAGTTGCCATGGATTATCAGCACGTTGTTGTTGATGTCGTAAAATACGTTGCTCCATTTCTTTGTCTAATGCGGTGGCAGTGGCAATATAACCAAGCCCCAAACATAATTGCTCAGCTTGATCTACCACTGACTGCTCAGCAAAAGTAGACTTACCTGAGCGCGCACCGCCCATTACTAAATGGATCATAAAGCCCCCACTACAACGCTAGAAAATGAATCGTTCATCGCATACTGACTAACGGCTACTATGCACAAATAAATAACGAGCTCACTAATTTGTTGCGCAGCACCTAAACAGTCACCGGTAAAACCGCTGATTCGTTTAATGAGCCATCTTCTAAAAATAAAGCGAAATACCGCTAGCGATATAACCACGCTCACTACTAACGTGATAAACCATGGCAGCTTAATAAAAACAACTAACGCTAACAAGCCACAACTCAATACCATTAACAGTTCGATTAGGCTTTGTTGATTAGCTAAAGGCTTACTTTTGCTGCTTGCCTCGTCACTCACATAAGCGGTATTAAAAATAAGACTTGCAGCAACAGCGCGCGATAGCACATAAGCTAAAACAAGGCTTGAGATCAGCAGTTCTTGTTTAGCTAAGGCGACTAACAAGGTAAATTTTAGTAATAGCGAGACCAATAACGTTACTGCGCCATACGTACCAATGCGGCTGTCTTTCATTATGGCTAACCGTTTTTCAACGCTAAAGCCACCTCCCATACCATCAGACATATCGGCAAGGCCATCTTCGTGAAATGCGCCAGTAAAAAGTAATGAGGCTATCATGATCAACAAAACAGCAATATCAAGCGGGAAAATAAAGCGTAACCCGAAGTACAGTCCGCTAAGCAATATTGCGATTAACAAGCCAACCAACGGAAAGTAGCGATTGGCTTTATTCATTAAATCGGCAGAATAAGGGGTCGATTTAGGCACAGGAAAACGGGTAAAAAACATCACTGCTAAACAAAACAGTTGCCATTGCTGGCTAAAAAAAGTCATCCTTTATGCCCTCTTTTAATGATCACACAGTAACCCCTGCACTTTCAAAACTGGCCATGTCATTATAAAAGCTAGTCGCCGCCTTTAACAAAGGTAACGCCAGTGCTGCACCTGTACCTTCACCTAAGCGTAAGCCTAAGTTAAGTAATGGTTTGGCCGACAAGTGCTCAAGCACAATTTGATGCGCTTGTTCTTGCGATTGATGAGAGTAAAGTAAGTAGCCTTGAGTTTCTGGGTGCATTTTTACCGCGAGCAAAGCAGCAACACTGACAATAAAACCGTCAATTAAAATAGGTGTTTGTGCTTGTGCACTGGCTAGAATAGCGCCAACCATTTGAACAATTTCAAAACCACCGACCTCAGCCATTATTGTTTTTTCTGATAAACTTTCAGCCGAATTATACTCGCTGTTAACACGGTTTACCGCTTGTGTGATTAATGTTTGTTTTAATGACAACTGAGCAGCGTCGATACCAGTTCCTTGGCCAACACATAGTTCAGGCGCTAATGAGAGTAACAACGACATTATTGCTGAAGCTGAACTGGTGTTGCCAATGCCCATTTCTCCTAACATTAATAAGTTACAACCTTGTGCTATTTCTTGTACTGCCATGGTTGCACCATAGGCTAAGCCAATATTAACTTGGCTACTGGTCATGGCTGCGGTAGTTGAAAAATCTTGAGTGCCTGGTGCTAAACGCTGTTCAAAAAATAAAGCATCATCGGCTATTTCATTTGGCGTGATCGCTTCAACAATACCTGCATCAATAATTTTTAATGCAATATTATTGGTACGACAAAAACAGTTAATTGCCGCACCGCCTGCAATAAAATTAAGTACCATTTGGCGCGTTACCGCACTTGGGGCAATACTCACACCATGTTGGGCAATGCCATGGTCACCAGCAAATACAAGCATGGTAGGATTATCTATTTCGATTGACTCAACCACAGACGCTTGCCCTTGGCTTTGAATGCTCGCAAGTTGCTTGGCAACGTCTTCTAATTGCCCTAATGCACCTAATGGCTTAGTTTTACCATTAATTACCGCCTCAAGCTCATTTTGCCAAGGATTGTTTAGTGGTTTAACCGTAAAATTTATCATTACATTTTTCTCATTAACATTAGAAAGAAGACACTGCCGATCACTGAGGTGATGACACCAATAGGTATTTCTTGACCTGAAATAACAGTACGGGCGAAAACATCTACCCAAATAAGGAAACAGCCGCCCACAACTCCTGCGCTTATTAATAATTTTGCCGTGGTTAAGCCAACAAACGGACGAACAATATGCGGGATCATTAAGCCAACAAAACCGATACCACCACAATAACTCACAATTACCGCAGTCATGGCCGCACATAGCACTAAACTGAGTAGCCTAACACGGTCAACATTTACCCCTAACGTTTTGGCACTTTCATCACTCAGTAGTAAAGCATCAAGCTGGCGGGAAAAAATTAACGCGATAACTAAGCACACCGCAATAACAGGGAAAGACCACTGCAAGGCGCTATAATCGGCCCGAGATAAGCTCCCCATTAACCAAAAAATAACGCGATTACTGGCAAAAGCCTCACCAAAATACAAAATAAAGCTGGTCATCGCGCTTAGTAAGAATGACACCGCAACACCAGCCAATAATAAATGTTCAATTCTGCGCCAATTATTTTGCATTAAGACAATCATAACAATTGCCACGGCCAACATAGCACCAATAAACGCCGCTACGGGCAGCGTTATCATTTGATATTCTTCAGGTAAGTAGCCAGATAACGTGGCGCCTAAGCCAGCACCTGCCACAATACCAAATAAATAAGGATCAGCTAACGGATTACGCGTTACATTTTGCATTAATGCCCCTGCCGCCGCGAGCGCAAAGCCCGCTAAAAACCCTAGTAGTACCCGTGGAAAGCGAATTTCAAGTAATATGGTTTGATAAACGGCCTTTTCACATTCGCCAATCAAACAGCCAGTTAATTGTTGAAAACCAACTTCAGCCGTACCAAAGCCCATTGCCAATATGACCGACAGCAACACAAATATCGACAGTAGAATACTCGTTGAAAAAGTGGATAGCTTAATTTTCATGCTAACGGTTCACCTGCTCAATATTTGCCGTATCTACGCCAGCAAAAGTAATACGTGGTGACTGAGTAAAGGGGTTTTGATCAATAATACAATTCAATTTAAATACTTGCTGCAAACGTTCACTGGTTAGCACTTTTTCAGGCGAATTGAGTGCAATTGTTTTTCCGCCTGCCATTAATAAAAGTCTATCGCAATATTGCGCCGCTAAATTAAGATCATGGATAGTGATCACTAATGACAAATTAAGCTTTTTAACTAATGACAGTATTTGATGTTGATAAAAAACATCGAGATGATTGGTCGGTTCGTCCATAATTAAAATAACAGGCCGTTGAACAATGGCACGAGCAATTAAACAGCGCTGCTGCTCGCCACCCGACAAGGTTTTAAAGACTTGTTCACGCTTACTAAATAGGTCAACTTTCTTTAACGCTAATTCAATAAGTTGTAGATCTTCGCTGTTATCACGATCAAACAAACCTTTGTGCGGTAGTAAGCCCATATGCACAACATCGAATACGGTTAGTGCAAATATTGAGTCGTGTAGTTGTGCCACAACCGCTACTTTTTGCGCAATCTGCTTACGGTCAATATCAACAAGGTTTTTATCAACTAAACGTACTTCACCATGATAATTGCTGTGTTCGCCATAAAGACATTTTAGTAACGACGTTTTTCCTGCACCGTTAGGCCCTACAATGCCTAATGTTTCCCCTTTATTTAGAGAGAAACTAATATCTTCAATAATTGTTTTGTCGTCAACTTGCCAGCCTAATTGGTTAGCATCAAGCACTACAGCCATGATTTATCTCAAAAATGAAAAATAATGCGTACAATAATGGAAATACAGAAAGGAGCTAGCAGTAATACTTTTACTTACCGATCTCTTTAGAATATCCCCATGTTACCCGCACGGTTACGATTTATTTAAGCGACTTTATGGCAGGTTTCCTGACTTATAGAGATAACCCAAACTTACCCTTCCCAGAAATACTAATAAAATTAGCCACCAGTGGTGATGTAAATTCAGCTCTAATTACAGTTGCGGGAACAGTTGTGGATTGATAATGCATACTCACCACATTCCCTTTTAAGCCTAACATTACGTAAAATTTAGGCACCATAAAAGCGCATGCAGTTTAGCACAGCCCTTGCCACAAAACAGTAATTCATCGCAAGTTTTAATATGAACTAAAGTGAGTAATAAAAGAATAATGATTACCCGATAAAAAGGTCATATCTGTAAATATTGGCGCATTACAAGTATTAGCGAAAGGCACTAATGCCTCTTTCTGAAATGCAGAGCTAATATAAACCATAGTGCTACACTGCGTTTCCCCTGATGCTTGTCGATACAACGCCAGCATCGACTCAGTATGCTGTGAAGTCTGGTAAATATTATCCAATGTAGCTTGCAACTCATATAGTAAAGGTGTCGCTATAATAGCGTCGCCTAAATTAACAACAAACCAATGGGTGTCGATCTCACCTTTCATTTTTATTGCCTTTTCCCACTCAATAACCTTATCTTCAGTTTGGTATATTACGTGAAGATTGCTAATAGTTAGTGTGGCTGTAATAATAACGCGGAACTACCTCGATCATAATAAAAAGAATAATTAGGAGTTGTTGTGTCTGACTGGATTTCCATTATCCCCCCTGTTTTAGCAATTATTATTGTGCTGTGGAAAAAAGAAGTAATTTTGGCTTTGTTACTAGCAATGGCAAGCTCTGAGTTACTTATTTTATTAACTTCTACTGATGCATCAAGCCCCTTTGCTGAATTTGGCATTAGCACCATTGAGCGTATTATTAGTGTCTTTCAGTCTGACGGTAACACCCGTATTTTAGTATTCTCATTACTGGTGGGCGCGCTATTAGCGTTTATGCGACACTCAGGTGGTGTTACGGCAACCGTTAATATATTAATTGAAAAAGGCCTTAGTGGCAGTGCAAGGCGCTCTCGTTTTCTCGCCTTCTTTACCGGCGTCGCCATTTTTATTGAGTCAAATTTAAGCGTATTAATGGCGGGAATAATTTCTCGCGGTTTGTTTGATAAATTTGATATGAGTAGAGCGCGACTTGCTTACATTATTGACAGTACCAGTGCGCCTATTTGTATTTTACTTTTAATGAATGGTTGGGGCGCTTATGTATTAGGATTACTAGGTAGCTACGAGCTAGAACAATCGGCAGTCTCCATTTTACTACAAACCATTCCGTTAAACTTTTACGCCCTTATTACCTTAGTCATAGTCGTTTACACTTGCTGGACCGATAAAACGCACGGCCCGCTTAAACAAGCAGAATTAAACCAAAAAAAGAGCACCACTAAGCTAGAACTTGACGTTCCTGCAAGTAAGCCTCGTTATATGTTAGTACCGCTGTTAACGTTATCATTATCAATGGTCGCTTTTATGTTTATTACGGGTAATGGTGACTTTGTTCAGGGCTCTGGTTCTAAATCAGTGCTATATGCCACCACGTTAGCCTGTATTGTTGCCTATGCGATGATGGTGGGCAGTAAACGCTTTTGCCATAAAAAAATGACAGAAATAGGTTTTCAGGGATTAGCCGAATTATTACCTTTAGTGATGATTGTTTTGTTATCACTCGCCTTAGGGGCAAGCTTAAAAGCACTAGGTACTGGCGCGTTTATTTCAGGCCTAGTGGCCGACAATCTTCCATTATTTTTAGTGCCAGCAGTATTATTTTTAGCGGGTGGGTTAATGTCTTTTACCACAGGAACTTCATGGGGTACGTTTGCTATTCTCATTCCAATTGGCATGCCATTGGTGATTAATTTAGGCTTACCTGCACCATTACTATTGGCAGCAATTCTTGGTGGTGGCGTATTTGGTGACCACTGTTCGCCTATTTCAGACACTACCGCTGTGAGTGCGGTGGCCTCAGGTTGTGACTTACTTGAACATGTACGTACACAATTGCCTTATGCACTGTTTGCAGGTAGCTTAACGATTATTAGTTATATTGCTTGTGGCTTAGTTTTTATTGGATAATTATCCCCTCAACCAGCGAGGCACATACTCGCTGGTTAAAACAACCAACTACTGTGTTATTTAATAATTAGAACAACTTGTTATTAAAATAAATGCCTGTATTAGGCTATTTTACTGCGTATAAAGTAAATCACCTAATTAATGAAGCTGGTATTACAGTCACTTTTTTTGCTCTTGCTAAAAATTATATATCGACAAAACTACCGATAAAAAATATTGCTGTTAACTCTGCATAATTTCACCAGCTTTGGTAGAAAACATAACGTTTTTGAGTATCGTTCGCCGATTTACGGCAATATGAGAACCCTTGATTATTACATTGAAATTGATGATGTATTACAGCAATAAAAAAGCCGTGATTTACATCACGGCTTTGCAGTAAGCTAAATAATTAGCGCATAAAATACATACAGTTAAGCGTTACTTAATTGACATTTTATCCTTAATCACTAAACAACGCTTATTGTTTTGATGAGCCACTAACAATGCACGACGAGTACCCGTTGAAAGGTCTTTGTTATCGGCAATAGCTTTTTCTAAACGAGCAACACTTTTGGCAGTACAGCTTGTTGGGATCATCGAGCGAGCATAAGTGCGCATAAACACATGATCGTGCGCTTTATCAACTTCTGCTAGCTTAGCAATACGGCTATCCGCAGTTAGCTCATTTAATGCCGATTGCTCTGCTGGGTACATTGCTCCCATGGCTGAACGAAGTTTGGCATAAGGCATTGCGTTTTCAGTTGCGTGAATATTCGCCAACCAAGTCGCTTTCATTTCACTATCAGGACGAATAACCTGTGCTGAAATTGCCGATTTAGCCCCTGTATCTGAACTATCCGCTTGTTGCTCTTTTTCAAGTAAAGCTAACGCTTGCGGATGTTGGTAACGATTAAGGTGGCGAATAATTCCCCAGCGCACATCTTGGCTAATAGTTAAGTTATCAAGGGTTTTATCACCGTTTAATAAGGCAACTAAATTGTTCATTCCCGCTTCTGAGCTGGCAAATGAACGATAGTAACCAAACCAACGGCGCAACTTATTTTTGTCATTGGTGTTAGCTAACGTATTGTCCCATGTCATTTTCTCAAGGCGTTTTAACGTAGTTTGTACGTATTTATGCTCTAAGCCATAAATATTTTTAATGTAACCAACACTTTGTGCTAATTGTGAAAGTGCCTGTCCTAATAAGGTGTAATCAGTTTCAAGTGGCGCATTAACAATAGCTGTATCGATAAAGTCGTTTAATGGTAACTGACCGTCACGTACACTATCCCACAGTGCTTGCCATAACATTGAGCGTAATAATGGATCTGTCACTTTACTCAAGTTGCTTTTTGCCGTTTCAAATGATGTATTGTCTAAATTAACTTTTACAAAGCCCCAGTCTTCGTAGTTTGGATACACTAAATCAGGACATTCGCTACCAATAAGTGATGCAACAGCGGTTGAATTGCCATTATAAGTTACTGCTACTTTTTGCGTTAAATTTACACCCTTATCATTGCTTGAGAATAAGGCTACTTGTACATGCTGTTCACGTAATGTCGGAAAATTTTCATCGGCTGATTGTAATAAATCAAACTGTGTAATTTTACCTGCTTCACATTTAAAGCTTGTTTGAATGGTATTAACGCCTGCTTTGTATAACCATTGCTCTTTCCACGTATCTAAGTTTTTACCCGATGCGCTCGCTAGGCTGTCGATAAAGTCGTCGAGTTCAGCATTTTGGTAAGCATTTTTAGATAAGTAATTGTGAATACCGCGTCTAAAGGCAACTTCACCTAAAGCGTGGCGTAGTTGTTTTAATGTTGACGCACCTTTTGAGTAGGTAATTGCATCAATATTGTCGAAAGCATTGGCTGAAGAAGGAATAGGTACTTCAATTGGGTGCGTAGTTATTTGTTGATCTTGACGATAAGCAGACTGCTTACCACCCGCATAAAATGAGCGCCATGCATTATCAAACTCAGTGGCTTCAGCCGTTGCTAATGTTGCCATAAAGGCCGCGAAGCTTTCATTTAACCATAAGCCATTCCACCATTTCATGGTAACCAAATTACCAAACCATTGGTGTGCCATTTCATGCATAATAACACTAGCTAAACGTTGTTTTTGACTTTGGCTCATTTCGCCATTAGTTAAAAATCCGCCTTCACCAAAAGTAATTGCCGCTGCATTTTCCATCGCGCCATAAATAAAGTCAGGTACTAATACTTGGTCATATTTTCTAAAGGGGTAATCAATGCCATAGTAATCTTCAAAAAACGCTAAACCTTTGTGAGTGTAATTAAACCAATCGCTTTGTACGACTTGCTTTTCTACAGATTGTCTAACAAAAAGGCGTAGTGGGTACTTACCACTGTTGTCTTCCCATTTATGATAAGGCCCCGCATGTAATGAAAAGTTGTAAGGGCTTAATTTTAAGGTGCGGTCGAAATACCATGTTTTTTGATCACCATGAGTTTCTGAACGCGTTTCTTTCATGGCTGAAAATACGTGCCAGTCGGCTGGCGAAGTTACTGTCATTTGATAATTTGCTTTAAGATCTGGCTGGTCAAATAATGCAAACATTTGATGGGCAGCAGCAGGCTCAAAGTGTGAATACAAATACACTTCCCCATCTACAGGGTCAGTAAAACGATGTAAACCTTCACCATCAGTACTATGTTTACGGGTAAAACTAACTTCAACCGAGTTTTTACCTTGCTGTAAATTGCTTGCCGCTAATGTAATAAACCAATTATTGTAGTTGGCCGTTACTTCTTTTCCGTTTACCACTAACTTACTGATATTAGCTTCGTCTAAATCAACCGTGAGCGGGTTTGAAGCATCATTAAGGTTAAAGTTAATGGTTGATGTTGCGCTAAAACTTTCTCCGCCTGTCAACTCAAACGTTAATGCATAATCAACATCTGACACTCGTTTTGAGCGTTTCATTGCTTGCTCTTCACTTAAGTAAGCATCGTTAGTACGGGCGACAAAAGCAGTAGTAGCTTCTGTAGTTGACTCTGTTTGAGTCGTATTGGTTGTGCTATTACTAGCTTGATTACATGCGCTCAACACAATAGTTGAAGCAATAATCATCGAAAGAGATGATTTCACAAGAGATCCCTATAGTTGGTTGGTAATATATTTATTATTTTAGGCTTTTATAGACACACAATATAAGCGCATCAGGCCTGATACTATAGGATAACCGCTAAGGAAGATAAAGAAAGAGCAATGGGCTTATTTAGCTGTAAGTTCGTCTCTTTGGTAAGAAATCAGTACAGCTGCTTTGAAGTTCTCAATAAAATACGCTTAACCTAGTTGGCCAGTTGAAACAGAAGTGCCGTGCTTTGCTTTTGTAAATTCACTATTTCTGATGATAACTTGCCATTTTTAAAACGATCAAAACTTGCTGATTTCAGTTCTAAATTACGACAAAACTTTACAAAGGTATTAAAATCTTTACGTGAAAACAATTCTTTCTCGCGCGTTATTAGTCCATCTATAAAGGCAGTATCACCATTAATATTAATATTCGCAATTGCGGAGTATGGCTGCCCATAATCTTTAACACGTAGAGCTCTCACTGTTTTCACTTCAAAAATCCAATCATCTAACTGAATGTATTTGGTCATATTCTGCTCTGCGTCATTAGTATTGAACATTTATTTTGCCTTATAAAAAAAGGCCAGTTACGCGTTGGGAGTAGTAACTGGCAAAATAGAGAAAGTGTCAGGGAAACGTTTTAATTCTCGTAAGCAAACTATTTTTTAATAAATAATTTAATTTCTTCTTCGCTTAAACCCTCGTCTGTATTGGTGTCAATTGCCGCAAAGTTTTTAACTAATGCTTCATTCTTGCTTACCTCAACTTCAGCTTTACTTAATAAGCCATTGTTGTCTTGGTCAAACTTAGCAATTAATTGCACCACTTCGCCTTTACCTTTTTCAGCAAGTTCATTCACCATTTTTACAGGTTCGCTTGCACTAACATAAAAAGCGCCGATTAATGAGCTAACAGCAATTAACGTTATTTTTTTTAAACTTATCATTTTATTTTCCTTCAAAAATTATTATTAAACATGAGTAAACATAATTAACTTATGCAGTATCATTGCTAGCATTGCAGACAACGTGCCAAAACCATAATCCACTGAAAAATAAAGAAATTATTAAAAATAACCTTTTTCACCTGTTGCTAATTAGCAACAGTTAAATTATCTCACCTTATATTTAATGAATTTAACTATTCAACTCTAAAAATTAAACGATAAAAAACAATGATTAAGTAGAATTAACAAGGAAAGAACAACAACTGTCGCCAATTTGAGACAATGTTGTGTATTCACATTAAAAAGAGTTAAATTAATGATGACTCTAACGGCTGAATTAAATTAAATTAAAATAAGAATCCTCTTTAATGCATCAATGGACTAAAAAGTTATCGCTTTATCATGTTTCTATTAAAACCCTAACCTTGCTTGGGTTTGGGCTAGTTGCCTTGCCATTAGTATTGGCTTTTCTTTATAGTGCGAACCAAGTGAACCAACTCTCCCAGCAAGGAACTTCTGCTATATTCAGTGTGGCAGAGCGTGTCGAAGAAACTCGCCAGATCAGTCAAACATTAACGCGACTAGAGCGCTTCGCCAGCCAATATGCAATATTAAAAGAACAAGAACTATTGATACAATATAGTCAACAAAAACAGCAGCTCATTAACTCGTTGCAACAAGGGTTTCATCATTATAACGATAATAAATACCCCCTTTTAGTACAGCAATATTTAGCTAAAATGAATGAAATAGATCCGTTAGTTCAAAATATTGATACCAATAGTATTAACCTCGCCCAATTACAAAAACACTTTAAGCAACTTTCTGCTGTAAATCAGCAGCTCACTTTACATTCAAATCAGCTCATTAATCAGCAAGCCAATAATATGGAAACTTCGGCTAATCAAGTTAAGAAAACCATGTTATTTAGCTTAGCCATAATTCCCCTAACTCTATTAATCGCGGGTATTTTTATTGTGTTGATCACCCAGCCATTAAAAGTATTGTTAAATAAAATTAACGTATTAGAGCAGGGAGATTTTCAACATCCAATAATCATTCATGGCTCTATTGAAGTTGAAGAAATAGCTGATGCCCTTGAGTTAATGCGCAGCCGTTTACATGCATTAGAATTACAGAAATCTAGCTTTATTAGGCATATATCCCATGAATTAAAAACCCCTTTAGCGGCTATCAGAGAAGGGACCGAGTTACTTTATGATAATAGTGTTGGGCGACTGAACAGTGACCAGCAAGAGGTCGCTAATATTATTCGCGTTAGTACCACACGCTTGCAGCAACTCATTGAAGACTTACTTGATTTTAATATTGTACTCGACTCAACCAGCTTGCAAGATGCCGAAATAATTAACCTAAACAAGGAAATTGAGCAAACACTGGCATTACGAATACTTGATTTAAAAAGAAAAAGCATCACGATAGTTAAAAAAATAGACAATATTTCACTACAATGTAATAGCAAACAATTAAATGTAATACTCGATAACTTATTGTCTAATGCCATTAAATTCTCCCCTGACAACGGTGCTATTACCATTGCGGCGACAGTCAAACAGCAGCAACTTACCTTAACAATAACTGATCAAGGTATGGGAATTTCAACTGAACTTTATGACAAAATTTTTGATGCTTTTTATCAGGGCCCAACCCCTAAAAGCAGTCAAATTAAAAGTAGTGGTTTAGGGTTAACGATTGTTAAAGAGTTACTGATGCGCTTAAACGGTAGTATTTCAATTAGCAGCCGCATCGATTCGCCCAGCTATACCTCTTTTACAATACAATTACCCAAAGCGAAATACATCGGAAACGAAGACTCTACGCTACTTTCCAGCGACAACTTGGATAAAACATCATGACCGAAAATTATTTTTTATCAGCTAGTCAGCTCAAGCTCAAGCTCAAAAATAGTCTACTTATCCCGTTAATATTACTTTTTTCAGGTATTTTATCCGGCTGCCAATTAATCACTTCAGAGTCAAAGCTAGCGCCAACCGACTATTCGTATTACGGCAGTTATTATTTATGGATTAAAAGCCTTGATGACAATGAACTTGCTGACGAAATTAACACTCAACAATTAAATGAAACACAGGGCATTAAAGAAGCGGAGTATCATTTATTACTTTTGCATAGTTTACCTAATTCCCCTATTCATAATCCTTATACCGCAAAGTCAAAACTTAATCAGCAAGCATTAATTGAAGAAGCTCAAGCAGAATTTAATATCGGCGACTTAGCGTTTATTATCATGCTAAAAGACCAATTAAATCAGCAATTACTTATTTTAAACAAGCTAATAAACAAAGAAAAAACACATACTGCCACACAAAAGCAATTACAAATTCAGCAACAGTCAATTGAAAAACTTGAACTGCGCTCAAAGAAATTACAACAACAAATTATTCAACTAAAGAACATTGAACGATCAATTAATGATCACGGGACTACCTTATGATCCCCCCTAACGATATCGCCACTAAAGAAAAAGTACTGATTGTAGATGATGACCCTAGCTTGCTACGGTTATTAAATATTCGTTTAAATGCAGCTAATTATCAGGTTGAATCGGCACAAAGTGCCAAACAAGCGCTTGGGTTATTAAAAAGCTTTCAAGCACAGTTAGTGATCAGCGACTTACGTATGGAAGGAATGGACGGCATGGCATTGTTTGACAAAATTCGTCAACAATATCCAAGTATTCCCGTTATTATTATGACCGCCCACGGCACTATTCCTGATGCAATTAATGCCACTAAACAAGGAGTATTTAGCTTTTTAACCAAGCCTTTTGAAAGCCAAGAATTACTTGAAACCGTAAAACAGGCGATACGCTTACAGCCACATTCACCACAAAACATTGTTGACCCGAAAGAACAGCTGTGGCGCGATAAAATAATTTCACGCAGTGCGATAATGGAAGCGCTACTCCAGCAAACATTTCAAGTAGCAAAAAGTGATTTTAGTTTATTGATACATAGCCAAAGCGGTACAGGTAAAGAGCTACTCGCCCAAGCAATTCATCAAGCCAGTGATCGTCGTGCTAAGCCTTTTACTGCGATTAATTGCGCGGCTATTCCAGAACAACTCCTTGAGTCTGAGCTTTTTGGTCATAAAAAAGGCGCATTTACTGGCGCCGACCAGCATCATGTCGGTTTATTTGAAGCAAGTGATGGCGGCACCTTATTTCTTGATGAAATAGGCGATATGCCGATGAATTTTCAAGTGAAGTTACTACGCGCATTACAAGAAAAAGAAATACGCCCTATTGGTAGCACCAGCTCAATAAAAGTGGATGTACGTATTATCGCTGCCACCCATAAAAATCTTCAACAAGCCATTACTGAGCAACAATTTAGAGAAGATTTATATTATCGCTTAAACGTAGTAGAGCTGATATTGCCACCGTTGTCAGAACGTAAAGAAGACATTCCTTTACTGGCACAACACTTTTTAAGCCAAACCTCGGGGCGAACAACCAAACAAGTTAACGGCTTTACTCAAGCGGCAATGGAGCTACTGATATGTGCACCATGGCCTGGTAATATTCGGCAGTTACAAAACGTAGTTGAACAAAGCGTTGCTTTATCAACCGAGTCATTAATCAGTGAGTCATTAGTCAGAAATGCCCTAAGAGAAGCTCCCGCACTACTGCCCTCTTTTCAAGAAGCGCGTGACCAATTTGAACGAGATTACTTAGCAACAATTTTAAAGACAACCGCAGGCAATGTGTCACAAGCGGCTAAAATAGCGCAACGAAATCGCACCGAATTTTATAAGCTGTTAAATAAACATCACCTTAACGCTGAAGCTTTTCGTGAAGGCTAGTGCTCACAATAAAAAAGGCCTTTAATCTTTTAATTAAAGGCCTTAGGTATGCTGATTTTTAATCGGAAATATTTACTTATCTACCACTTTACTTTGCTTTTTCTCAACACGACGCTGTTCAATAATATCTTTAACTTCACCACCGATATGAATATCGCCACGCTGTTTAGCTAAGTTAATTTGGCGCTCACGTTCAGCAAAGCGTGACTTTTGTTCCGCTGTCATTTTGTCGTGGCATTTAGGGCAACTAACGCCTTTAATATAATGCTCGCTTGCTTTATCTTGCTCGGTGATCGGATAGCGACAAGCAAAACATTGGTCATACTCGCCCTGCTCTAAGTTATGATTGACCGCTACACGACCGTCAAAAACAAAGCACTCGCCCTGCCACATAGTTTCACTTTCAGGCACTTCTTCTAGGTATTTTAAAATACCACCTTCTAAGTGATAAACCTCTTCAAAACCTTGTTCTTTCAGGTAAGCGGTCGATTTTTCACAGCGAATGCCACCGGTACAATACATCGCAACCTTCTTGTGTTTATTTTTATCAAGGTTGTTTTTTACGTACTCAGGAAATTCACGAAAGTTTTCAGTGTTAGGATTAATCGCGTTTTTAAAGGTGCCTATTTCAATTTCGTAGTCGTTTCTCGTATCAACTAACAATACTTCAGGATCAGAAATTAGCGCATTCCATTCATTCGGTTTAACGTAAGTGCCGACCACTTGGTTAGGGTCAATGCCTTCAACCCCCATAGTAACTATTTCATTTTTTAATTTTACTTTCGTACGTTGGAATGGATTATCTTGATGATAAGACAACTTAGTGGAAATGCCGGCTAAACGTTCATCTTGCTGTAAAAATGCTAATACTGATTCGATGCCTATTACTGTACCTGCAATGGTGCCATTAATGCCTTCATTGGCCAGTAATAACGTGCCTTTTACCTCGTTCGACAGCATATGTGTTAATAACGGTTCTTTAATATCTTGAAAATTTTCTAAACGTACAAACTTATAAAGTGCACAAACTGTAATTGTATTCATAGTATACCCATTGAGCTCACCATAGCGTAAATATGGTGCTGTAGATTAAATAAGCCGCGCATTCTAGCAAATAGTCGCCAGCTTTACTGCTATTTTTTCGTTATCTGTAACTTTTGTTAAAGTAATGTAGGCTACATTGTTAAATCAATGACAGGGCTGCTGCGGTCAATCGGCTATGTTAAGTTTTGTGTGAATTACTTATAAAAAATTCTAATTAACCAGAGCAAATGTGGCTATATTTTATGTTAATGACATGTGATTTCGGGTAAAATTACGCCTTTATGACATAACACTTAGTAGTAGAATGAATCATTTCTTAATTAAAACCGCAAAATATTTAGCCATAGTAGTCTTTAGCTTAATGGGATTGATTTGGTTATTATCGCCCCAAATTGCTAACCACTTTATTCAACAGCAATTAAAGCCACAGTCGCTAGCCTTGGCTAGCCAAAGTAACGTTCGTTATAATCCTTTTTTATCAACACTTAGTGTTGAAGACTTTGCTATCACTAAAAATAAAAAGATTGTTTTAGCGATTAAAAATCTTGACGTTGGCATTAGTCTTTATCAACTACTTTTTGACAAAATTTATATCAAACAGTTTGAGCTTGATGGCCTTTTTATTAAACTGCGCCAAGACAAAAGCTTAACTGAAATTGCAGGTTTTACTATTCCCAAAAGTGAAGAAAACCAAACAGCTAAAGCGGCTACAACAGAATCAGTAAATTATCAATTAGTGCTGCCTCTATTAAAAATTGAAAATGCAAAAATTGGTTATGAAAGCGATACACGAAAGTTAGAATTTATTACCCGCGACTTACGTGCTAAAAAAATTGTTGCTGACAGTAAAAATCAAATGGGTGAATTTCAATTAAAAGGTAAACTTGAACAGGGGGCTATTGCCCTATCTGGAAAATTCGATTTATCATTAGGCCAAGGTATCATTGATACCGAGCTTGATGTTACAAAACTTGACTTATCATTGTTTTCACCTTGGATCCCAGCACCAAGCCAATTAACATCAGGGTTAATGCATTTAAGTGGGCAACAAAAGATTCATTTAATTGCTGACAAAACCGAAATATCATTAAAAGATTCTCAACTTCAGTTAGAACAATTAGCGCTTACCCAAGATAAAGTAGCACTAACTATTGACCAACAAGAGCTATATGCAGCTGATCTTTCTGTTCAAATAGGACAAAAAAACAACCTTAACATTACTGGCCAAGGAAAATATACACTTGACCATTTTACTGCTAATAACACTGAAAACAATCAACAAATACTTGCCAGTGTTAATAAAATAACATTACCTGTTATTAATATTGCAACACCAGAGCTTGCACCAGTAATTAACCTACCCACAATAGATATTCATAAGGTTCTTTTATCTGACGAACTCACCACTGAACTTCCTCCACTATTAGCCATTGAAAAAACACTATTAGCCAATGTAAATATTAGTGCAGATAAAACAGAAATTGATAACATCGCACTTAGCGGTTTAGTTATTGACACTTTTATCAATGAAGATATGAGTCTTGAAAATTTAGCGGCTATTAATTCAATATCACCAAATAATGTGGTTGATAAAGCTGCATCAATAGAAAACAGTGCCGATACCGCCGACGTAAATAATATAGAACAACCAAAAACAAAAGCGAAACGAGAAAAAGCGGCCGTAAACGATTATCAATTTAGTTTGAACCAGTTTAGCGTTAGCGACCCTGCAACTATTCATTTAACTGACTCAAGTATTAAACCAAACTATAAGCGCCAATATACTATTAATAAATTAACCTTAGGCCCTATAGACACCCAGTTACCTAAGCAAGAAACCATACTTGCGCTAACGGGTGTTGGTAATGAACATGAAAAATTTGGCTTAACAAGCTCTAATTTATTGTTTGCGGAAAAGCCGAGTTATGGCGTAAAAGGCTTTATAAATGAAGTCGATTTGTCAGCCGTTTCACCTTATATTAAAGACGCACTAAAGCATGGAATAAAAAGTGGTCAAGTTAACTTAGACATTGATGCGAAAGTAAACGGTGGGCAATTATCAGGTGATGCCGATATTGTTATTCGTCATATTACTTTTGCAACTGAAATAGAAGAAGCACACGACTCAGTAAACACAACCGCAAGTATGCCACTTAATATTGCCATAGATATGTTAAAAGACAGCAGCGGCAATGTTGAACTTTCGTTTCCACTTTCTGGCGATGTTAACTCACCCGAATTTGGCTTGGTAAGTTTAACTACCTTTTTAGTGAAAAAAGCCTCGATGATGGCAGCTAAAGACTACTTAATGACAACTTTTGTGCCTTATGCCAATGTTGTTTCCATTGCAATGACTGCTGCTGATGTTATTTTAAAAGTTCGTTTTAATGATCTTAACTTTGCTCCGAAGCAAACAGAAGTTTCGCCTGCTGATGAGGTGTTTTTAGGACAATTTTCACAATTGTTAATTGACAAACCAGATACCCATATCACCATTTGCCCTATTGCTGTACCTGAAGACATTAATTTAAAGAGTGGTACTGAAATAAAAGATGCTGAGCAAATAGAGCAACTGAATAAAATTTCGCGCAAGCGCTTTAATTTATTTAAAAACTTGATGCACGAAAAATATAAAATCAAAACAGCGCGATTAATTTTATGCACACCAAGCATCGACTCAAGTGAGAAAGCCAAACCAAGATTGAGCTTTACCAGTTAATCTACATTCATATTAAAGCATTCGATGTCTTTCAATGGCATCGAATGTGTTAATAACTTTTCCTCGAAAGCTCAGTTAACCTAATTTATCGCCAAACTGTATAGGTTTAACTTTCTATTTATTGGTTATGTTTAGTTGCACTGATAAACCGTATTATTTTTCATAATCTCCGCATTTATGGAACAGTGCATACATGGAATATATCGCTTTAATCTTATTTGTATTATCAACATCTGGTACACCAGGCCCTAATAATATTATGATCCTCACTTCAGGGGTTAATCATGGTATTAAAAGCAGT
Source organism: Thalassotalea sp. (assembly GCA_049613795.1). Classification (GTDB taxonomy): domain Bacteria; phylum Pseudomonadota; class Gammaproteobacteria; order Enterobacterales; family Alteromonadaceae; genus Thalassotalea_B. The sequence goes on from JBMZCX010000010.1 coordinate 48,518, forward strand.
ATTCCACATGTATTAGGCGTGAACATTGGCTTTCCTGTTATGATTATTTGCGTAGGGCTTGGTGCAATGACATTATTTAAGCAATGGCCAATAGCGCATCAACTCATTCAAATTATAGGTATTTTTTACTTAAGCTACTTAGCGTATAAAATAGCAACTATGCCAGTACAGAATAAAATTCAAGAGGGTAAAAAGCCGATCAGCTTTCTTCAGGCGGCATTGTTTCAATGGGTAAACCCAAAGGCATGGGTTATGTCAGTCAGTGCAATTGTTGCCTTTTCCACAACAAATGGGAATGTACTAGAGCAAGTATTAGTTATTGCTGCAATATATTTAATTTTTGGCTTGCCTTGCTCTTTTACTTGGTTATTTATTGGTAAATGGCTGCAAAGTATTCTTACAAATACACGCTATGTTCAATGCTTTAATATAATAATGGCGGGCGTATTATTGCTTTCTTTATTACCGATGCTTAACGATGTTATTGCGTTATATATGTAAGTTATTCAGCAAACATTTAGTACTCTTTTTTCACTATAAATCAATCAGGTGTTTTACCTTATTAATTATGCTTTAATATAATAACTGTGAGTTGCTATATTCAATTGATACTCATCTTTATGATAACGATAAGAAAATACTAACAAAGGGTTAATAAGTGAATTGGGTTCTTCGTTCCATATTATTAAGTTGTCTTATTTCGCTTTCTTGCTTTGCGTGGGCGGAAAAGCTAACGGTTGTTTATCCTGATGTAAAAGCTCCTTACGATATTATTTTTCAAAAAATTAATGAAGGTATTGCAGAAGAATTTAACGGTGAAATAACCCAAATAAAATTACCAAAAAATTTCACCCCTTCAACAGTAGCCCAATCAATTAAGTCCGATAAAGTAATCGCTTTAGGTAAAAGAGGCATGATGGTTGCCAAGCAAGTCTATCAAACTCAACCTGTCATTGTAGGCGCCTTGCCTATTAAGCCCAATGGCATTTCTGGCGTAAGTTTAATGGCAGATCCAAATATTCTTTTTGATTCATTAAATGAATTAGCACCTAAAGTTAAAATAGTGACTGTTTTATACACATCAGCCTCAGCTTGGATTATGAATGTTGCCAAAGAACAAGCAATTAAACACGACCTACAGCTCAATTCAATTAAAGTCGATAATATTAGAACGGCAGTTAAAGCATATAGTGAAATTTTTGAACATGATAATTTAGAGAATATGGCAATATGGCTTCCTTTAGATCCGATTACCGCTAACGATAAAGTCATTGTGCCGACCATTTTAGAAAAAGCATGGGAAAACAAAATGGTCGTTTTTTCAAGCAAGCCAACACACGCAAAACGCGGGGCATTATTTTCTGCTATGCCTAATAATAAAATGCTTGGCCATCAATTAGCGCGAATGATAAATACGGTTAACTATAAAAAACGCCCTTCTACCGTTAACCCATTAAATGAAATCAAACTCGCAGTAAATTTAAGAACAGCAGCTCATCTTGGTTATAACTACAATGTGAATGAAAAATCTAAATTTTCACTCACTTTTCCTAAATAAAGTAACCAACAATGCCTATTTTAACCTCTAACAAGAGTATTAAAAGTCAGCTAGTTATTTTCCTTATTGCAGGTATTAGCCTAATGATTATATTGTTAGGCATATTAACAGTAACCGTTATTAATCAGCAATCTCGTGAATTAATGCTAAAAAATGCCTTTCAAATGACCGAAGGCTTAGCCAAACAGGCTGTTTACCCTATTTTATCTGGCGCAAGCAAAAATGCGCAAGAAGCCATGGAACATGTGACAGGTTTCCAATCGGTAATTGCCGTTAAATTACTACTTGACGATAAAACATTATTCTTAGCTAACGGTTCTTTTCCCGCAACGATAACGAATAATTCCTCGAATAAAAAGACACACTCCATAATTGATAGCCCGACCCAAGTAG
>JBMZCX010000011.1:0-49562 GCA_049613795.1 Thalassotalea sp.
ACCGCCCTTTCACGGCGGTAACAGGGGTTCGAATCCCCTTAGGGATGCCACTTTTAAGTGATAAAAACGCCAGCTTTATGCTGGCGTTTTTATTTGTGTTTTACCTGAGTTTTTGACGTAAGAAAGAGTTAATGGATCACATTAATACTAATTTCACTAAATTATTGCCCACTTGTGCTGGTTAAAATACTCCAAGCCTACGTTTCTCTCAATCCCAATAGCCAGCTATTGCTCAATCGAGCGCCTTGCCTTGATTTATTTTTCCTACGCACAACAAGATCACAAACTTAATGAAAAGAATGGTATAACTCTTGTGCACAAACCTCTATTTATTCGTATCGATTAACGCCATACTTTCTTCAGCAAAGCCAACACCAGCTTCTGTATAGAAGTTAAATACTTTATCTACACCAAACGATTCAAGCTCTTGTCTTTCGTCGTCGTAGCGTGCAATGGCCGCGATCTTACCTTGATAGTTAATACGTTGTAGTTGAGTAGTGATACTCATACTGTCATTTATTGACGGTAAGGCTAATAGCACCATTTCAATGCATTCTAAATTAATATTTTCCCAAAAGTCAGCATCTTCAGCGTCGCCCGTATATGCACGAATGCCGGAGTCGTTTAACCACTTAACTTTATTACTATCGGTATCGAGACCCCATACTTGGTTTGGGTTGTGTGTATTTAGTGCTTGAAATGCCCCCATACCAACTCGTCCCATGCCTATAATAACAATAGGTGCATCTGTTGGCTGTATAAATTGGTCTTCCGCCAATCTTGTTTTTGACTCAAACCGTTTAAACCAATCAATATGCTCACCAAAAAATTGATGGGCATAGTTATATAAAATATTAGTGATCACAAATGAAATGGCAACTGCGAGTGACAAAATAACTAACCATTCATTACTTAACCAGCTTTCTTTCACACTTAAGGCGCAAACAATAAGACCAAATTCACTAAAATTTGACAAGGTGAGGGCACTTAAAAACGCGGTGCGACCACGTATTTTTAAACGAATAAGAATAAAAAAGAACAGCGCGAACTTTATTGGTAGCAGCAATGTGAGTAAAAGTGAAATGCCCAACATTTCCCAAGTAGGTAAGGCGGTAAAGCCTATTGAAAGGAAAAAGCCGATAAGAAATATATCTTTAAAGCTAAGTAACGACTTAGTAATTTCACTGGCTTTACAATGTGAGGCAATATACATGCCCGCAAGTAGTGCGCCTAGGTCACCTTTAATATTAACCAGTTCAAAAAGTTCGTATGCACCAAAGGCTAAAAAGAAACCAAAAAGTGGGAGTAATTCACCATGTCCTACTTTATCAATAAGTCGACCAATTAAGTGTTTTAATGGGATAAATAACAGTAACAACAATGCCCCGATACTTGGCATTTTACCCGTAGCCGCGACTAAAAATAGTACGGCGACCACGTCTTGCATGACTAAAATGCCAATGGCTAATTTACCATGTCTAGTACGCATTTCTCCATGTTCTTCAAGTAGTTTTACTACACATACCGTACTACTGAAACTTAACGCAAAAACAATTAAAGCAACATTAATAACGGTTAAATCGGCAAAGTAACTGATACCTATTATTGCGACAAATTTGAATGCGATAAAAGCAAAAGCAAGCCAAGTGGTTGTGTGGCTGATACTGCCTAGCCAAATTTCATTTTTGATTAAATCTTTAACATTCAGCTTTAAACCAATGGTAAATAACATTAATGTTATGCCCATATTGGATAAAGTTAAAATGGTGTTGTCTGACTGGAAGCCAAGCGAAAAAAGTAAAAAACCTGCGGCTAAATAACCGATAGAAGGGGGTAACGTTACTAATTTACTAACTAACCCGCAGCTAAAAGCAAAAAGTATCCAAATAAAGTCCATAACTTATTTCACCAGTTGCGATAATTGTTCGCCCACAATGGTCGCAATTAACGGTTGTGCTTTTATGTTAGGGTGAATGCCGTCAGCCATCATTAATGTTTTATCGGTTGCAATTTCTTCCATAAAAAAGGGTAATAAAGAGACCTTTTTTTCTTGGGCAATATCGTCAAATACTTGTTCAAATAGGGTTAAATATCGGGGACCATAGTTTGGCGTTATTTTGATTTTAATTAATGATACATTAATGCCTTTTTCTTGCGCCATAGTAACCATTTGTAACAAATTACTTTTTATCCGTTTAGGTGAGTAACCCCTGAGGCCGTCGTTTCCACCTAACTCAATTAACAAGTGATCAATTTTTTCATTGGCTAATATGGCGGGAAGTCTTGATAAACCACCACTTGTTGTTTCACCACTAATACTGGCATTAACCAGTCGATACGGGGCTTTATCAGCAATTAAACGCTCATTTAATATGTGCGCCCAACTTTGTTCTGGTGCCATTTGATAGCCTGCACTGACACTATCGCCTAACAGGAGAATTGATTGTGTTGCCCAAGCAGTGTTAAATACGGCATATAGAGAGATTAATAAACTAAAAATTATTGGATGTTTTTTCATGCAGTCAGATCCCGAAATTATTTTAAACGTAAGCGAATTAACCAAATCAGTACCAGTAGAAGATAGAACACTAGAATTATTACAGCCTGTTAACCTTAATGTAAAGGCAGGTGAATCTTTGGCTATTGTTGGTTCTTCTGGCTCAGGTAAAACGACGTTATTATCTATCCTTGCTGGATTAGATATTCCTACTAAAGGAGAAGTTTATCTTAAAAACAACCCATTGCACCAGTTAAATGAAGAGCAACGTAGCCAAGTGCGCGCAGATCATGTTGGCTTTATTTTTCAACAATTTCTATTAGTTAATAGTTTAACCGCGCTTGAGAATGTCATGTTACCCGCAGAACTTGCCAATTTATCTGATGCTAAAAGCAAAGGAGTTGAGTTATTAAAGCAAGTAGGTTTATCTGAGCGGGCAGATCACTACCCATCACAGCTATCAGGTGGAGAGCAGCAGCGTGTTGCTATTGCGCGTGCATTTATTACTCGCCCAGATATTTTATTTGCTGATGAGCCAACCGGTAACTTAGATGCTAAAACAGGCAAGCATATTGAAGACTTACTCTTTGAATTAAACGCCAAACTTGGCACAACGCTCGTATTAGTTACTCACGACGCTAAATTAGCGGCACGTTGCCAGCGACAAGTAGAAATGGACAGTGGCGTGTTAACTGAATCATTACCTGCTCATAATACCGCGAATTCGGTTACAGGTGAATCGGCTGAGTTAACCATGCAATCATCAATAGCATAGTGGGCGAAAATAAAATGGAGATTAAAAAAAATAACCGTTGGTTGAGTCATTCAATACGTTTGTTAAAAAATGAATTACGCCGTGGGGAATTAACCATAATATTCCTCGCGATTGTACTCGCCGTTGCTACAGTATTCTCGTTAGCAGGCTTTACTGAGCAAATAAAACAAGCCATTGTTGCTAGCAGTACTAACACTATTGCCGCAGACAGAGTGTTGCGGCTTAATAAGCCTATATCGACAGAAATATTAGCAAAAAGCACACAAAAAAAGTTACGCGTTGCTAGAAAAATAGAAACAGAGTCAATGGCTTTTGCTGGTGACAACATGTTGCTTGCAGAAGTTGAAGCTATTTCAAACGAATACCCACTACGCGGCGAATTACGTATTAAAACATCACTTGAGCAAAGCGAATCAGTGATCGCTAATGCACCTGCTGTTGGCAATGCATGGGTTGAAGCAAGTGTGCTTAGCCGTATGCAAGTTGCTATTGGCGATACCATTGAAATTGGCGTTTTACCATTAACTATTAGTGGCATTTTAACCGATGTACCTGATCGTTCGTATCGCGCATTTATTGCAGGACCTTCAATTTTTTTAAACATTGAAGATATGGCAAAAACACAGTTAATTCAGCCTGGCAGCCGTATTGGTTACAAATACTTATTTGCAGGTGAACGTGAAAATATTGAAGCGTTTGAGCAATGGCTTAAACCACAGTTAAATGACACACAACGTTGGTACGACGCTAAGGCCGCACAAAATCGTTTATCTAACGTCTTAGACAGTGCAGAGAAATTTCTCTCGTTAGCGAGCATGCTAGGCATAGTATTAGCGGCCGTAGCGGTTGCAGTAGCAAGCAGACGATACGGACAGCGCCATCAAACTACGGTGGCGGTTTTTAAAGCCTTAGGGGCGAGTGTTAATCATATTGCAAAGCTTTATATGTTGCATTGGGGCTTACTTAGCATTATTAGTATTATCAGTGGCTTAGTTTTAGGCTATGGCCTTATTTTACTTGGCCAAGATGCAGTTAAAAACTTTATTGAACTTGAAGGAACATCACTTACGCTAACCCCGTTTATTACCGCAATTGTTACTGGGCTATTGTGTGCGGTCGCTTTTGCTATACATCCTATTCGTGAATTAATTAAAACATCTCCTCTATTAGTGATCCGCGGCATCGTTAACAGCGACGGTAAAAAATTCGGTTTTCATCAAGTTATCCCATTAGTCGGTTTATTTGCTTTATTACTGCTTTTTAGCCAAGACATAAAAATGAGTGCCGCATTACTTTTCGGTGGCTTATTCGTTTCATTAATCTTATTAGGTTTTGGTAAGTTATTAATGTCGGCTAGCCGAAGTGCAGGCACTAAAGCAGGAAAATCATTGCATCTTGCACTCGCTAATTTAAAAAGGCGCGCCAACGAAAATAGCGTGCAACTCGTTAGCTTCACTATTGCTATTCAATTGTTATTACTGATCACCGTAATGAAAACGTCAATTTTAGCGGAATGGCAACAGCAATTCCCTGAAGACACGCCTAACCATTACTTAATGAACATTACCAACGAGCAAATGGCCCCATTGGCTGACTATGTTGAGCAAGCAGGTATTGCCAATCAAGGCTTTTATGCGGTTTACCGTGGCAGACTTGCTGCTATTAATAATGAAAAAACCGTGGTAAGTGATGATCGGGGATCAAAAAGTGACGCTGAGCCTAAAAGTGATGAAGCGGACACCCAAGCCAAGCAAAAGAAAGAAGGGCGCCGAGGCATGGGTCGTGAGCTTGGTTTAACTTGGCAAGATCAAGTACCGCCTGAAAATAACATTATTGAAGGGCAATGGTGGGGTAAAAACGATAAAAGACCACAAGTGTCGGTTGAAAGCGGCGTAGCGGAGCGTTTAAATATTAAATTAGGCGACGAACTTACCTTTACCCTAGCAACCGACACTATCACAGTGCCTGTAACTAATATCCGTGAAGTTAATTGGCAAAGTAGGCAGCTTAATTTCATTATGATTTTTAATGAAGTGGTATTAGCAGACATTGAAACCACGTCTATTTCAGCATGGATGATACCCGATCAGCAAAAAAATGAGGTTTATCGTTATTTATCAAATTATCCCACTATTTCAATTGTAGATTTTGGTGCGATTATGAAGCAGCTAAATACCATGATAGAGCAAATATCTATCGCTATTGAATTGATATTAGTGTTGGTGATATTAGCAGGTAGCTTAGTACTTGTTGCGCAAGTGCAAGCGAGTATGGAAGAACGCGAGCGTGAACTTGCCATACTGCGTACTTTAGGGGCTAAAGGTAGTTTACTTCGTAATAGTGTATTGTTTGAATTTGTTGCCTTAGGCGCTATTGCAGGGCTTATGGCAAGTATTGCTATGGAAATAGCCGTTTATTTATTACAAACACAAGTGTTTAAAATGGCGGCAAGTTTTCACTTTGACGCTTGGTTAGTCGGTATTATTGCCGGTGCTAGTTTTGTTGGCATTATGGGGATGTTAAGTTGTTGGCGCTTATTATCGCTATCAAGTGTTACCTTGATCAGACGGACAATGTAATTTTTTAATAGCACTTATCCTTATTACCTGATAGGTGCTATAGTCGTCGCCAGAAATATAAAATTTTAAAGAGTAATGAATAACTTATGACAACAACTGATTATAAAAGCGGTATTTTAAAAGTATTATTAGTCACTGCGTCATTATTTATTGTGTTAGCGGGAGTAAAAACCGCCACCAATATTTTAGTGCCGTTTTTACTGTCGGTGTTTATTGCGATTATTTGTAATCCGCTGGTTAAGAAAATAGAGCGCTTTAAAATACCTAAGCCGCTTGCAGTGGTTGGGGTAATTATTGTCTTTGTTATAATTGCCTTATCGTTGGCTGGGCTTGTTGGTAAATCGTTAACTGAGTTATCACAATTGCTACCCGAATATCGAGCGCAATTACAAGGACAGTTTGCTTGGGTAGTAGAAAAATTAGCGACATTTAATATTACTATTTCAACCGCATTGCTAGTCGAATATTTTGACCCTGCCGCTGCAATGGGGCTTGCTGCCGATATGCTGAGTGGTTTAGGTGGGGTAATGGCCAATTTGTTTTTGATCATTATCACGGTTATTTTTATGCTATTTGAAGCCCCATCTTTACCACGAAAAGTGCATTTAGCCATGGACGATCCTGAAATGCGTATGCAGCAAATAGATCGTTTTTTATCGTCAGTTAATCACTACTTAGCAATAAAGACCTTGGTAAGTGTGGCAACCGGTATTTGTGTGTCGGTGATGCTATGGGCAATAGGTTTAGATTTTTACCTGTTATGGGGCGTTTTAGCGTTCTTGCTTAACTACATTCCAAATATCGGTTCAATAATTGCTGCCGTACCGGCTATGTCACTTGCTGTCTTGCAATTAGGCTTAGCGCCCGCTGGGTTTATTGGTTTGGGTTATTTAGCTATTAATACGGTTATGGGTAATGTGGTTGAACCTCGTTATTTAGGTCGCGGTTTAGGCTTGTCGACATTAGTGGTGTTTTTATCATTAATATTTTGGGGCTGGTTATTAGGTACGGTAGGCATGTTGTTGTCTGTGCCTTTAACCATGATCATCAAAATTGGTTTAGAAAGCTCAGAAGACGGCAGGTGGTTAGCAGTGCTACTTTCTGGTGATGAAGTAGCGACTAAACCATAAAGGCTACATTTAAAGCACAATTCAGGAGCTAGTGTGCTAACCAATTCATACTAAGCTGTGCATAAGTCTAACTAATTGAAACAAAAACTACGAGCTGTTCAAGCAAGACAAATAACTGTTGGTTAGATTCCGCTTCGCTACACATTTTAGCCAACAATAAATTTCCCCTTATTGGGGCTACATGGACTCTCCTTTGTCAAGCAATAGCATCTCTTACAACAAGAAGCTCTGACAGCAGCTCTACATTCGGTGTTTAGTTAGCTTTGTACGCTATCGCCCTGATGATTTGCGCTTGAGCAATGCCTCATTCGTTAAACAGAGTCTTCTCTTTAGAGAAACTCTTCCCGATTAAACAGGCTTTCTTGCTCTCGGTCTGACCGTGTTATCGTCAATTGCTATTACTGCGACTCGGTGGGGTTTACCTTTTGGAGAACCTTTTCACTTTAACAAACTATTTTACATAATCTACTTGATATTCTTTCTCTGAGTGTAACAATGCCCAGATTAATCGAGCGTTAGGTAACTATGAATGGTCAATCTTCGTAATCAAGAATTACGAAGTCGAGATATTAGAAAACTAGTTGAGCCTCATCTGCACGAAGTTATTTGAGATTCTGGTGTTGATGAAACTACCGAATGGGTAATGGCTTCATTTGAAGATCAAACTCATATCCTAGAATTAGATTTTGGTTAAATAGCAAAGGAGTTGAAGACTCCACTAAAGCCATTTTTATCGATACTGCTTGGTCTGAGCTTCAGCAAAAAACTTGGGGCGCTCTGTTTAATAAACCAGACGATTACTTTAACGAAAAACATATACTTGTGGTTGCAGCAGACCGCTCTTGGGTAATCGAGTATGCTCCACAACAAATAATAAAATTTGGGCGTTAGCTGCCTAAAGGATTATCATGATTTCAAAATTACCACGCTGGGTAGAATATGGTTCGTTTCTTCTTGCATTAGTTGCAGGACTAGTTAATTCCATCGGTTTATTAGGCTTTAAGCACCAATCAATATCACATTTATCTGGTACGGCGACGCTTCTAGGAACCGAAATTGTGAACTCGACTTTTTCTGATGCTTTTCATTTGTTATTCATTCTAATCGGTTTTCTAATGGGTGCGTCTATATCGGGATATTTTTTGCGAAATGGAGCATTAAAATTAGGTCGTAATTACAGTGGTCTGCTTTCTCTAGAAGCAATATTTCTTATCGGTTCTATTTACTTCCTAACCAGAGATTCCTTTTACGGACATTATTTGGCTTCAGCCGCCTGTGGGTTACAAAATGCATTAGCCAGCACTTATAGTGGCGCTGTTATTCGAACTACTCATTTGACAGGCATTTTTACTGATTTAGGCTTAATGATTGGTGCAAAATTGAGAGGCGAGCAATTTGATAGAAGAAAGGCATTACTATTTATTTTAATAATAGTTGGCTTTATTTGGGGGGGTATTTTGGGTGCATTTAGTTTTAGTGCTTTTAATTTTCAAGCACTATTTATACCTGCAAGCATATGTTTTTTACTTGCAGTATCCTATTCTATTTATAATGCGAAAGTCAGCAGCTAGCAAGTTACTCAATCGGACGCTAAACAGTTGGCTAGCGTCCGTTCCTCGCAATTTTAGCCAACATTACTTAGCCGCTTAGCAAGGCTAGATGCCTAAGGAGAGTTCAGTGAAAATCTATGGAGATATTCAGTCAGGTAATTGTTATAAGGTAAAACTTCTAGCATCACTTTTAGACACCAAACACGAGTGGATTGATGTTGATATATTGGCAAAAGAAACACAAACGGATCTCTTTTTAAAAATGAACCCAAATGGAAAAATCCCATTACTTGAGTTAGATGATGGAACATACATTTCAGAATCCAATGCTATTCTAAATTACCTTGCCTTTGAAACACCGTTAGGTGGGAATACACGTTTTATTACTTCTAAAATATTAGAATGGCAATTCTTTGAGCAATACAGCCATGAACCTTATATTGCTGTTGCTCGATTTATTTCTAAATACCTAGGGTTACCTGAAGATCGTATAACTGAGTATAAGTCTAAACAATTAGGTGGTCATAAAGCATTACAAGTTATGGAAGAACAGCTTCAGCGGACACCGTATCTTGTTGGCTCTGAAATAACTATCGCTGATATATCATTATATGGATATACGCATGTAGCACATGAAGGCGGATTCGATTTATCAGAATATCCCTCAATTCAACAATGGATAGAGAAAATTCAATCTAATCCTAAATATATAGGCATGGAGTAATCGGTATATAAGTTTCCTAAACGGAAGAAAATAGTTGGTTATCGCTTGGTAGTTTTGGAACATATAACCTTTGGCTCTAAGTCTTTAAACTCTTGCTAAGCGGTCACTTTCTTATACGAATTGGTGTTAATGGCTTAAATAGACCTTAGTTTTGGCAATATCTTCTAATGCACAAACCATACGTTGTCTTGGCATACCAGCTTCCATAAAAACGGCACCAGCAGGTGTAAAGTTATGCTTTGTAAAATATTGAACGGCATCAAGAGGGCTGTAAATAAAGGCTTCGTCAAGATTTAAGTCGCCTGCAATGGCAAGCAACTCTTTAATGATCAGTCGATCTATTTTGTGTTTTCTGAAACTTTGGATAACGGCAATACGGCTGACTTCACCTGTGGGGAGTATTCTGGCGGTGGCAATTGGCTCTTGGCTATGATCATCGCAAACGAGGATATGAATGGCATGGCGATCTCGTCGATCAAACTCAACATTTTTTGGGATCCGTCGTTCGCAAACGAATACTTTTTCTCTGATATTTTTTAAAAGGGGAGCAGCTTGCTCCCATTTTACTCGACTCACACTGAACGACATAATACCGATAACTCTACTCTATATACCAAAAGCCCTTATTTAACACTGTAGTTAACAATTGATTGTTTTTCAAACAAGACATGAAACTTTTTGCTTTTTCCATGGTCAAAGCCTTTCCTTGTGCAAGTATATTTCCCAGTTCTATTGTATTTTCAGTAAGTTGGAATTTATCACCATTAATAAATAAGTGTTGTTCTGTGTCATCAATAATTAATGACTTTATTCCTGAAACAGGTACAAATTCAATACTGTTATCTTCAGTAAAGCCTTTTACTTGTTCGTCAGTAAAAGGTGTCATTGGAATTAATAGCTCTAAGGTATGATGACTTTGCGTTAAATATTTGCCAATAAATTGATTGAAAAACACTTCGTCTTGCAGTTGCGACTGCATAAACGATTTAATGCTATTGATATCGTTACGAGCAAGTAGTTGTGATGCGCTTGTCACCACACGTGTAGGATCGCCAAAGCGTTGCTCACCTAAATTATCGTCAATAAGCCTATCAGCAAAGCCAGACCATAAATCTTGTTTACTTGGCGCTTGAAAGCCAATTGAGAAGTTTAGTGAGTTTTCAATTGAAACACCGTTATGCGGATGATTGGGTGGAATATACAGTAAATCGCCAGCTTCTGTCACTTCATCAATAATCGGTGTAAATGCAGATACTTGCTTGAGGTCAGGGTGTGGAATTAATTCTGTTAAGCTAGCATCAGGCGCGCCTACTTGCCAACGTCTTTTTCCTTCACCTTGTAAGATAAATACGTCGTATTGGTCTAAATGTGCGCCAACACCACCATTAGGCGTTGAAAAGCTCACCATTACATCATCTATTCGCCAGCGCGGAATAAAATTAAATAAGTTGATCAGTGCATCGGTATCTTTTGACCAGTTGTTTACCGCTTGTACTAATAAAGTCCAGTGGCTTTCACCAAATTGATCAAAGCTTTCAAAAGGACCATGGGCAACCTGCCAATTTTCGTTTTCGTCTTGCGAAATTATTCGTGACTCTATTTCTTGCTCCATGGCTAGGCCAGCAAGTTCATTGGCATCGATAGAACCTTGAAAATTTGGTAATGCTTGCTTAATTAATAATGGTTTTTTTTGCCAATACTCTTTAAGAAATAACTCTGGCGTTAATTCGCCCCATTGAATGGTTTGCATGTGTACTTTTCCAATTAAATTGTTGCTAACAAAAAGGGGAGCCAAATGGTTCCCCTTATTACGTGCTCTTTATAACATAGGCTGACTTACAGCAAGATTAGTCAAGCTCAGCAATAAATGATACTGCACGGCCAATATAAGAAGCTGGTGTTAATTGGCAAAGTTCGGCTTTAACTGCGTCTGACAGGTCTAAATTCATAATGAATTCACGCATTGAATCACCATTTACACGTTTACCACGGGTTAACTCTTTTAGTTTTTCGTATGGCTTTTCAATACCGTAACGACGCATAACTGTTTGTACTGGCTCAGCTAATACTTCCCAGTTTTTATCAAGCTCTGCAAGTAGTGCTTCTTCGTTAACTTGTAACTTGCTCATACCTTTTAATGTAGCTTGGTAAGCAATGAGTGAATGAGCAAAGCCAACACCTAGGTTTCTTAATACCGTAGAGTCAGTTAAGTCACGTTGCCAGCGAGAAACAGGTAATTTTTGCGCTAAATGTGCAAATAATGCGTTAGCAATACCTAAGTTACCTTCAGAATTCTCAAAGTCGATAGGGTTAACTTTATGTGGCATGGTTGATGAACCAATTTCACCAGCAATGGTTTTTTGCTTGAAGTGACCTAAGGCAATGTAACCCCAAACGTCACGGTCAAAGTCGATTAAAATAGTATTTAAACGCGCAATTGCGTCAAATAGTTCAGCAATGTAGTCATGAGGTTCAATTTGAGTGGTAAATGCATTCCAGCTTAAGCCTAATGATGTAACAAATTCTTCAGCAAAGCCATGCCAGTTAACTTCTGGGTAAGCAGACAAGTGTGCATTGTAGTTACCTACAGCACCATTAATTTTACCTAAAAATTCAATGTTAGCTATTTGGTCACGCTGACGTTTAATACGTACATAAACGTTAGCAAATTCTTTACCCATTGTACTAGGTGATGCAGGTTGACCATGGGTACGACACATCATTGGAATAGTTTTATATTCGTTAGCTAAGGTTTTAAGCTCAGCTAAAATGGTGTCAATCGTTGGTAATAACACCGTTTCACGGCATTCTTTAAGCATTAAACCATGTGAAAGGTTATTAATATCTTCTGAAGTACAAGCAAAGTGAATAAATTCTGTTACTGCATTTAATTCAGCGTTGTCTGCTACTTTTTCTTTTAAGAAATATTCAACTGCTTTTACGTCGTGATTTGTAGTAGCTTCAATGGTTTTAACGCGTAGTGCGTCTTCTTCATTAAAGTTTGCCACAATAGCGTCTAACGCTGTATTTGCTTGCTCAGAAAATGCAGGTACTTCATTTATTTCTGCTGTTGCAGCAAGTTTTTGTAACCATCTTACTTCGACAGTAACGCGATACTTGATCAAACCAAATTCACTAAAAATAGGGCGTAATGCGGTTACTTTACTGCCATAACGACCATCTACTGGTGATATTGCACTTAACGCTGAAAGTTCCATAGTAATTTCCTGAGTTAAAAAGTTATAAATTAAATTCTTTGTAGTAAATCTTGTGCACATTCAACAATTTTTGAACGTGAAAATAATATTGTACGCCGCTTACCGCCAACTTGTCGCCAAAGCACTGCGCTGCGAATACCCGCAAGTAATAAGGCTCTAATTTTATGCTGGTTAGCAGGTTGTTTAAGTATTTCTGGATTACCGGCCACTTGAATAGGCGTACCTAGTGGGCTAATAATATCGCTGTAAATGCTGGCTAAACTTGCTATTAAGGTGTCGCTATCAATGTCGTAGTGCATTAATTGGCGTTGACATTGTTCAATGCGTTCACCTAGTTGTTGTAATGTTGAAGCGTTTTTATTTAATCGTCTTTCTAAGCTTAATAAGCTAACAACATAGCGTGTTATTTCGGGATCTTTTTGCTGACTGTTGTTGCCTAGATGAGTAACTAGGGTTTCTAACCCTGTTTTTACATTGGAAAACTCATCGCCATACACTTCAAGGGTATTACTTGGCGAGGTATTCATTATACTGTTTAGTAACGTATTGAGACTTTTGTTGTCTATTTGACCATGACGCGATAAACGCTGTACTCCATGAGACACTTGACAAATAGCGGCTAACGTTAATGTTTGTTCGATAATGGGTAGCATAAAAAATATAAAATCCGTAAGCGATTAACGTATAAGCGTATTAATAATGCCGCCACCTAAACAGGTTGCGTCTTGATAAAAAACTACTGATTGTCCAGGTGTAACTGAGCTTTGAGGCTCATCAAACAGTATTTGGTATTCACCTTCTTGTGCTGTCGGTGTAATAGTACATTCGACGTCGTTTTGGCGATAGCGTGTTTTTACCGTACAACGTAGTGGCTCGGTAATTAATTGGCGATCAACTAAATCAAGCTGATTAGCAATTAACCCTTTAGAAAATAGGCGAGGGTGGTTATGCCCTTGGCCCACAATTAATACGTTGCGGAGCAAATCTTTTTCGACCACATACCAAGGTTCTTCACTAGCATTGGCTAAACCGCCAATGCGTAAACCTTTGCGTTGTCCTAACGTGTGATACATCAACCCATCGTGTTCACCAATAGCTTCACCGTCAGCAGACTCTATTACGCCAGGTTGTGCAGGTAAATATTGTTGTAAAAAGTCTTTAAATTTACGTTCACCTATAAAACAAATGCCTGTACTGTCTTTTTTACTAGCGGTAACTAAGTCGGCTTTTTCGGCGATAGCGCGCACTTCTGGTTTTTCAATATGGCCAACGGGGAACAAAGTTCTACCCACTTGCTCATGGCTTAAGGTATATAAAAAGTAGCTTTGGTCTTTGTTATTATCTAAACCACGTAACATCGCCCATTTGCCGTCGCGGTATTCACGTTGCACATAATGGCCTGTAGCAATATAGTCAGCGCCTAAATCTTCACAAGCAAATTCTAAAAAGGCTTTAAATTTAATTTCTTTATTACACATAATGTCTGGATTAGGTGTACGGCCAGCTTTATATTCGGCAAGAAAGTACTCAAAAACGTTATCCCAATATTCTGTTGCAAAATTAATGGTATGCAGTTTAATGCCAAGTTTGTCACATACTTTTTGCGCGTCTTTTAAGTCTTCAGCGGCCGCACAATATTCATCGGTATCGTCTTCTTCCCAATTTTTCATGAATAACCCCTCAACTTGATAACCTTGTTCGATTAACAAATGAGCGGAAACAGAAGAGTCTACTCCACCCGACATACCTACAATAACCTTTTTTTCACGCGGGTTCTCGTTAGGGTTTTGGGTAGCCAATGGCGATGTTGTATGTAAATTTTTAGCTGACATTAAAACGTTTGTGTCTAAGAAAATGGCGCGAAATTATAGCATGCTAGTTTTTGCTGGCATAGGTTAAAGATTCGATTTTATCAGTGAAAGGGCTATTTTATTATCGTTTAACTTATTCCCTTTTATATAATCTTCAATGCATTCAAGTACCATAGGACTTCTTAACTGTGCTGATTTCGCTTTTATCTGCGCTAAAGTTAACCAGTGTGTTGCGATAATTTCATCGTCTTGTGGTTGGCTTTTCAACAATGTTGTTAACTCAACGACAAAACAAAAACGTAAAAAATAAAGTGATAATTCAGGGCGATGAAAATAATAAATACCGCTGCAATAGCTAGGTGTAAGGCAAAGTCCTGTTTCTTCAAATACTTCACGCTTGCAGGCATCAATTAAGTTTTCGTTAGCTTCAAGGTGACCTGCGGGTTGGTTGTAGACTGTTTTTCCCTGATCAACTTCTTCTACTAATAAAAATTTGTTATCACATACAATAACGGCTGCAACTGTCGTGTTTGGCTTGAATTGGTTGGCTCCATGCTTGTGCGCTTCTTTAGTTTTTTGATTCATTTTACGTTATTCTGTTGAGGGATTTCGCGGTATGCACCATTGTCTATATTATTAATGGTGTAATTACCTATGCTATAGCGAATAAGCCGTAACGTAGGAAAGCCAATATGTGCAGTCATGCGCCTTACTTGCCTATTTTTACCTTCGGTAATACTGATACTTAACCAGGTAGTAGGAATGCTTGCGCGTTCTCTTATAGGTGGGTTACGCGGCCAAACCTGTGGTTCATTCATTATCGTCACTTTTGCGGGCAGGGTACGGCCATCTTTTAAGGTTACGCCTTGCCGTAATTTGTCTAAATCAGCCGACGCAGGACTACCTTCTACTTGTACCCAGTAGGTTTTAGCTGTTTTATGTTTAGGATCCGCCAATTTGTGCTGTAATTTTCCGTCATTGGTGAGTAGCAACAAGCCTTCACTGTCTCGATCTAATCTTCCTGCTGCATAAACCTCTTTTATTGGCACATAATCTTTTAATGTTTGTCGGTTTTCGTCGTCGGTAAATTGGCTAAGCACATTAAATGGCTTATTAAAAAGTACTAGCTTTTTATTTTTAACTACTGGTCGTACCTTTTGGGTTGTGTGTCGCTTACTACTTGAATTATGGCGTGTTCGTTTAATTGTCACGTATTTTACCTTAAAAATTTCATTACTTGTTTTAGCCTAGCTATTTTAATGCGTGTTGAATTCCTATAATATGCGCGCGCAAAATAATTTTTATGATAACGTGAATTTAAATTTATAAATAATGAATTTAAATTCATTTTATTACATATTCGCCCAAATATTAGCAGGAAAAGAAATGACTACAGAATCGTCTAAAATCATTTATACCATTACCGATGAAGCGCCAGCATTAGCTACGCAATCATTATTACCAATTATTCAAGCATTTACTGCATCATCAGGTATCGATGTAGATACTCGCGATATTTCTTTAGCGGGTCGTATTATAGCTAATTTTCCTAAGTATTTAACTGAAGATCAACGAATTGGTGATGCATTAGTAGAATTAGGTGAGTTAGCAAAAACGCCAGAAGCGAATATTATTAAGTTACCTAATATTTCTGCGTCAATTCCACAGCTACAAGCTACGATTAAAGAGCTTCAAGCGAAAGGTTATAACTTACCTGATTATCCTGAAGAGCCACAAAACGAAGCGGAAGAGTCTATTAAATTAACTTACGCGAAAGTATTAGGTTCAGCAGTAAACCCTGTATTGCGTGAAGGTAACTCTGATCGCCGCGCTCCAGGTTCAGTTAAGCAATATGCGCGTAATAATCCTCATTCAATGGGCGCTTGGTCACAAACGTCTAAATCTCATGTGGCAAGTATGAGTGAAGGTGATTTTTACGGCAGTGAAAAATCAACCACTATTGACGGTGCTACTAGCGTAAAAATTGAATTCGTTAATGCGAATGGCGACGTTAAAGTGTTAAAAGAAAACTTAAACTTGTTAGATAAAGAAGTGATTGATGCTTCGGTAATGAGTAAGTCGGCACTAGTTGAATTTTTTGATGCTGAAATTAACAAAGCCAAAGACGAAGACGTTTTATTGTCGTTGCACTTAAAAGCAACCATGATGAAAGTGTCTGATCCAATTATGTTTGGTCATGCTGTTAAAGTATTTTATAAAGATGTATTTGCAAAACACGCAGCAACATTTGAACAATTAGGTGTAGACGCTAACAATGGTATTGGTGACGTTTACGCTAAAATCGGCCGTTTATCAGCAGAGAAAAAAGCAGAGATTGAAGCTGACATTCTAGCGGTATACGCCACTCGACCTGAAATGGCAATGGTTGATTCAGATAAAGGTATTACCAATTTACACGTACCAAGCGATGTTATTATTGACGCGTCTATGCCTGCAGCACTTAGAGCGTCAGGCATGATGTGGGGACCAGACGGCAAGCAAAAAGACACTAAATTTATGATCCCAGATCGTAACTACGCGGGTGTATTTTCAGCGGTTGTTGACTTTTGTCGTGAAAATGGCGCGTTTAGCCCTACCACAATGGGTACAGTACCAAATGTTGGGTTAATGGCGCAAAAAGCGGAAGAATACGGTTCACATGATAAAACATTCACAATGCCTGCTAATGGCACTGTAAACGTTGTAGATGCTAATGGCGTAACGTTATTAACACATAGTGTTGCAGAAGGTGACATTTGGAGAATGTGTCAAGCTAAAGACGCGCCAATTCAAGATTGGGTGAAATTAGCAGTAACACGTGCTAAAGCAAGCAATACACCAGCTGTTTTCTGGTTAGACGAAAACCGTGGCCACGACGCCGAAATGATCAAAAAGGTAAACACTTATTTGGCTGATCATGATACTAGCGGCTTAGACTTACAAATTCTTGCTCCTGTACAAGCCTGTGAATTTACGCTTGAGCGTTGTGCTAAAGGACTTGATACTATTTCAGTAACAGGTAACGTTTTACGTGATTATTTAACTGATTTATTCCCAATTTTAGAATTAGGCACCAGTGCTAAAATGCTGTCAATTGTACCATTAATGAATGGTGGCGGATTATTTGAAACAGGCGCAGGTGGTTCAGCACCTAAGCATGTGCAACAATTTGAAAAAGAAAACCACTTACGTTGGGATTCTTTAGGTGAATTTTTAGCCCTTGCTGCTTCTTTAGAGCACGTTGCTGTAAATAAAGGTAATGCTAAAGCGCAAGTATTAGCTGATACTTTAGACGCTGCAACAGGTAAATTTTTGGATGAAAATAAATCACCATCTCGTAGAGTAGGTGAATTAGACAACCGTGGCAGCCATTTCTACTTAGCAATGTACTGGGCACAAGCACTAGCAGAGCAAACAACTGATGAAGCACTTAAAACAGCTTTCACAGCAGTAGCGCAAGCATTAACTAAGCAAGAAGCTAAAATTGTAGAAGAACTAAATAATGCACAAGGTCCAGCAGTTAATATTGGTGGTTACTACTTCCCAAATAATGACTTAGCAGCAAAAGCGATGCGTCCAAGTGAAACATTAAATACTATTTTATCTAGCTTGTTGTAAACGTTAATAACAAATTTATTGTAAATAGTACAAAGGGCTAAGCAGCAATGTTTAGCCCTTTTTATATTGATAATTGGCTGTTTTTTCTTCGTTATAGCTAGTGTTAGTGTTTAATTAACAATTAATTCAAAAAAAGTGAGAAAAGTTAAATTTTTACTTTACAAATAAGGCACTACTCTTTATTATTCGCCCCGTTCTCAAGCAAGCAACTTTTTGCTACTTGTTAACTTCAGGTGAGATGGCTGAGTGGTCGAAAGCACCGGTCTTGAAAACCGGCAAGGGTTTGTAGCCCTTCTAGAGTTCAAATCTCTATCTCACCGCCATATTCTAAGAAACCGCAACTTTAACGAGTCGCGGTTTTTTTTCGCCTTTAACTTAGTGGGCAAAAAAAGGGTTTGTAGCATGTCACCTAAAGCAGAGTTCAAATCTCTATCTCACTGCCATATTCTAAGAAACCGCAACTTTAACGAGTCGCGGTTTTTTTTCGCCTTTAACTTAGTGGGCAAAAAAAGGGTTTGTAGCATGTCACCTAAAGCAGAGTTCAAATCTCTATCTCACTGCCATATTTTAAGAACCACTAATCGAAAAGCTAGCGGTTTTTTTCGTCTTGTAGCTTTTAAGCATTCAATATAACAACTAAAATTCAAACGGTTGTTTTAATTATTCACCATGATTATGGTGAATATCACTGATACTGTATTAGTTTAATAAGAAGCGATCGATTAATTTAATGTTAAAGCGTAGCTATAACGCTTTAATACTGTCAAATTAACGAGGCTAATATTATGTACGATAACATACAGATCCCTGAAAATGGTCAAGCTATTACAGTAGACAATGGTAAAATGATCATACCCAATAATCCTATCATTCCTTTTATAGTAGGAGATGGTATTGGTGTAGATGTAACACCAACTATGATCACTGTAGTTAATTCGGCCGTTGAAAAAGCCTATAAACAACAACGAAAAATTCATTGGATGGAAGTTTACGCAGGTGAGAAAGCAACTCAGGTATACGATAGTGAAACATGGCTACCCGATGAAACTCTTTCAGCGTTTAAGCAATTTAAAGTGGGCATTAAAGGGCCATTAACAACCCCTGTTGGTGGAGGAATGCGCTCTTTGAACGTTGCGTTAAGGCAGGTATTAGATTTGTTTGTTTGTCAGCGTCCTGTGCAATGGTTTACGGGAGTACCAAGCCCAGTTAAAAAGCCTCAAGAAGTTGATATGGTGATTTTTAGAGAAAATTCAGAAGATATATATGCAGGTATTGAATACCAAGCTGGTACAGAGCAAGCAAAACAATTAATGGAGTTTCTAACATCAGAAATGGGCGTTAACAATATTCGTTTTAAAGAAAATTGTGGCATTGGTATTAAACCTGTTTCAAAGGAAGGCACGCAACGGCTAGTTAAAAAAGCTATTCAATATGCGATAGACAATGACCGAAGCTCGGTAACGTTAGTTCATAAAGGTAACATTATGAAGTTTACCGAGGGGGCGTTTAAAGAGTGGGGTTATGAAATTGCTAAAGAAGACTTTGCTGCGGTTACCTTAGATGGTGGTCCATGGTGTAAAATTGTAAACCCTAAGACAGGCAAAGATATTATTATTAAAGATGTTATTGCCGATGCTATGTTACAACAAGTACTGCTGCGACCCGCAGAATATAGTGTTATCGCCACATTAAATTTAAATGGTGATTATTTATCTGATGCACTCGCTGCACAAGTAGGAGGAATTGGCATTGCACCAGGTGCGAACCTTAGTGATGACATTGCTATTTTTGAAGCCACTCATGGTACTGCGCCTAAATATGCGGGGTTGAATAAAGTTAACCCAGGCTCGGTAATTTTATCCGCTGAAATGATGTTACGGCATATGGGATGGGTTGATGCAGCAAACCTTTTATTAAAAGGAATGTCGGGCGCAATAAAAGCAAAAACGGTAACCTATGATTTTGAACGATTAATGGATGATGCAACGTTAGTAACGTGCTCGGAGTTTGGTGGTTGTATAATTAGTCACATGTAATCCGTTTGAGGTATAAAAAAAACACAGCTTTTGCTGTGTTTTTTTGCTTTATTATCATGCATTAGAAGAATAATATTATTCTTCTAAACCCTCTATCTCAGATGGTGTTATACTGGCGGCATGATCACCTTTAGGACCTTCGTTTAATTCGTAGTTTACATCTTGTCCCGCTTTTAATGTGCGATAACCATCCATTTGGATAGTAGAATAATGAGCGAATATATCTTCACCGCCATCTTCTGGACGAATAAAACCGAACCCTTTTGCGTTATTAAACCACTTAACTGTACCGTGAGCCATACTTCAACTTCCTTCTCTATTACTCGGTATTTAGGTATGCTTCCCCAAAAAGCATTTAAACAGAATTGGTGTTTAAAAAATAAACACCAATTTAAATCGTAGATAAATTTATAAAATAGTCAAGTAAAATCGACTGTTTTTTATTAAATAAATGAAAATATATTTCGCAATTAATTAAGCAAAATAATCAGGTAAATACTAATATATAATTATGAGTAAATGGAAAGAGTTAGTCGATAATCAAGTAGTACTTGAAGAAGATACAATTGAAAAATACCAAAAACCCCCAATGTATAATGTTATGTTATTAAATGACGATTACACACCGATGGATTTTGTAGTTGAAGTTTTACGTAAATTTTTTGGTCTTAATGAAGAGCAGGCGACTGATATAATGCTTGATATTCATTACAAGGGTAAAGCTCGTTGTGGCACATATACTGCAGAAGTTGCAGAAACTAAAGTCAGTCAGGTCAGCGATTTCGCTTTAGAACATCAGCATCCATTGCAATGCAAAATGGAAAAAGCGTAATTTCACAGGTTTAAAGTTGGAGTAGCCTATGTTGAACAAAGATTTAGAGATTTCACTCAATATGGCGTTTCGCCAAGCCAAAGAGTCACGCCATGAGTTTATGACGGTAGAGCACTTGTTGCT
Source organism: Thalassotalea sp. (assembly GCA_049613795.1). Taxonomy (GTDB): domain Bacteria; phylum Pseudomonadota; class Gammaproteobacteria; order Enterobacterales; family Alteromonadaceae; genus Thalassotalea_B. The sequence continues at coordinate 20,894 of JBMZCX010000011.1, forward strand.
TGCCTTACTGGATAACCCGTCTTCTATTGATGCTTTAAAAGCTTGTGGTGCCAATATGGCAAAGCTAAGAAAAGAGTTACTAGAATTTATAAGTGAGACTACACCGGTTATTCCTGAAGGAGAGGAAGAAAGAGAAACACAGCCTACGCTTGGGTTTCAACGTGTATTACAACGCGCGGTTTTCCATGTTCAATCTTCAGGAAAAAGCGAAGTAAATGGCGCTAATGTATTAGTCGCTATTTTTAGCGAACAAGAGTCACAAGCCGCTTATTTCTTAAAAAAATCAGATATTAGCCGTTTAGACATTGTTAATTACATTTCTCATGGCATTGCTAAAATTGAGCGACAAGAAGGAACTTCGCAAGAAGATGTTTCTCCTCATGCTGAAGAAGAACCACGCACGGTAGAAAATTTTGCCACAAATCTCAATGAAGAAGCAAAACAAGGCAAAATTGATCCGCTAATTGGGCGTAGCAGTGAATTAGAAAGAACATTACAAGTACTGAGTCGCCGTAGAAAGAATAATCCTCTATTTGTTGGTGAAGCCGGTGTTGGTAAAACAGCTATTGCGGAAGGGCTTGCTAATTTAATTATTTCAGATGAAGCGCCAGAGTTTTTAGCTGATGCAACTATTTACTCTTTAGATATGGGCGCTTTACTTGCGGGTACTAAGTATCGTGGCGACTTTGAAAAACGTTTTAAAGCGCTATTGAAAGAGCTTGAGCAAGAAGGCAATGCCATACTATTTATTGATGAAATTCACACCATTATTGGTGCAGGTGCTGCTTCTGGCGGCATGATGGATGCGTCAAACCTGATCAAACCTTTACTTTCTTCGGGTAAACTCCGCTGTTTAGGTTCAACAACTTATCAAGAGTATCAAACCATATTTGAAAAAGACCGCGCTTTAGCACGCCGTTTTCAAAAAATTGATATTGTTGAACCAAGTATTGACGACACCACTAAAATCCTCATTGGCTTAAAAGATAAATACGAGCTACATCATGGTATTCGTTATACAAATAAGGCGTTAAGAGCCGCAGCACAGCTGTCAGCAAAATATATTAACGAACGCTTTTTACCTGACAAAGCGATTGATGTTATTGACGAAGCAGGCGCTAAGCAGCAGCTGGTAGCCGCTTCTAAACGTAAAAAAGTAATTAATAATACCGATATTGAAACCATTGTTGCCAAAATGGCGCGCATACCTGAAAAGTCGGTTTCAAGCTCAGAAATTGACAGCTTAAAAACATTAGACCGAAATTTAAAGTTAGTGGTATTTGGGCAGGATCACGCTATTGATGAGCTTTCTTCCGTTATTCGTTTATCACGCGCGGGTTTAGGCAGTGATGAAAAGCCTATAGGCTCGTTCTTGTTTGCAGGTCCTACAGGAGTCGGCAAAACAGAAGTAACACAGCAGTTAGCAAAAGTGCTAGGCGTTGAACTATTACGCTTTGATATGTCAGAATACATGGAGAAGCACGCTGTAAGCCGTTTAATTGGTGCGCCACCAGGCTATGTAGGCTATGAACAAGGCGGTTTGCTCACTGATGCAGTAATTAAACAACCTCACTCAGTGGTGTTACTTGACGAGATTGAAAAAGCACACCCCGATGTTTACAACATTTTATTACAAGTAATGGATCACGGTACATTAACTGACAATAATGGCCGTAAAGCAGACTTTAGAAATATTACATTGGTATTAACAACTAATGCAGGGGTTACTGAAACAACACGCCAATCTATAGGTTTTAAACAGCAAGATCATAGTGTTGATGCAATGGATGAAATTAATAAAGTTTTTTCACCTGAGTTTCGTAACCGTTTAGATAATATTGTTTGGTTTAATCATTTAACCGATGATGTTATTCATCAAGTAGTTGATAAATTTATCGTCGAATTACAAGCGCAGTTAGATGAAAAAGGTGTCTCTTTAGAATTAACCAAAGAAGCTAAAAAATGGTTAGCGACTCATGGTTATGATAAAACAATGGGGGCAAGGCCAATGGCAAGACTTATTCAAGAGCAACTTAAAAAGCCTCTAGCGAATGAATTACTTTTTGGTGATTTAAAAGAAGGTGGTGTAGCTAAAATTGGCGTTAAAAAAGATAAATTAGTTTTAACATGTGTTAATAAGAAAGAATTAGTTGAACATTAAGACTTAAGTTCCACTTATGTTGCTATAAAAATAGAAAAACCTGCTATTTAGCAGGTTTTTTATTAATTTTTATTTGGTATCAACACCGGAATTATCTAGCGCGGAAAATAATGCGACCTTTAGATAAATCATACGGTGTTAATTCAACCGTTACTTTATCGCCAGTTAAAATACGAATATAGTTTTTACGCATTTTCCCTGAGATATGCGCAGTAACAACGTGTCCATTTTCTAATTCAACACGAAACATAGTATTTGGTAAGGTATCTAATACCGTACCTTGCATTTCAATATTTTCTTCTTTCGCCATTGGGCGTTAAACCTCTAAAGTTGAGCAATACACGACACAATTAACCGCGTATAAAAAAAAACTGCGCAGATCATGCCCAAATGTTCGGCTAATGTAAAGCAATCAGGCTATTTATTTACAGTTTGCCAGCAATTATCTTGTAAAATTTGGAATGGGTGATACTTATTTTTGTAATTCATCTTCTTACATTGATCAATTTGATAACCTAAATAAAGGTACTGCTTAGTTAAATTTTTACTCGTTTCTATTTGCGTAAGGATTGAAAAAACACCTAAGCTAGAAGACTTAAAATCAGGGTGATAAAAGGTATAAACCGCTGAAAGTGCATCAATAAGCACATCAGTTACCGCAACAGCAACAAGTTGGTTATCTGCATATATTTCAATAAATAACTGTTGTGTAAGCCCGCTTGATAAAAAACTAGTAAACTGCTGATAGTTCGCAGGAAACATGCTGCCATCATGGTGTAATTGGTTAATATACTGTTCATAAAGCGGATAGTAGCTGTCAGACAAGGTAGTTGAAGTGGCAACCGTAAAGTTTTTATTCTTTTTTAATACACGCTTTTGGCTTTTCGAAGGGGTGAAGTCATTCACTAATACTCTTAATGACTGGCATGCTTGGCAGTTCTCACAATAGGGACGGTATATTTGTTCGCCGCTGCGACGAAAGCCTTGAGACATTAGCCAGCCATATTGTTCACTATTTTGTAAACGGGGATCGGTAGCAACAAGTAATCGTTCTTGCTGATCGGGTAAATAATTACAGGGGAAATTATCGGTAATACCTAATTGGTAATTATTGCTCATTCGTTATCTATTAGCCATTACATGAAAGTCGTCACATCTTACTGATAAACTCAGTGAGATCAAGCGGTCTTTGTTGCCAAAATTGAGCCGGTAAAGCAAGTGCCATTGCTTCGTTTTTTAATGCAATAAATTTGTCACGAGTTAGTTCGATACAGCCCATGCTATTGAGGAAGGGGTTTTCTATTTGACAATCAATAAAAGAAATACCTGCATTTTTTAATAATGAGGTTAATGCGATTAATGCGACTTTTGATGCATTATCTCTTTTATAAAACATTGACTCACCTGAAAAGTAGCCATTAATGGCAATACCGTATAAGCCACCAATAAGTTCGCCTTCATACCAGACTTCTATAGAATGTGCATAACCTGCTTGATGTAAGTTAAGGTATGCCTGTTGCATTTCGGTGGTGATCCAAGTTTCTTCACTACGAAAAGGAGCGTTGGCACAAAAGCGAATTACTTGATCAAAGGCGTTATTAACGGTTACCGTATAATTTGTTTTTTTTAGAAATTTACGAGTGGTTTTATTAACAATAAGTTGGTTGGTAGGAATAATAGCTCGCGGAGTAGGGCACCACCATAAAATAGGTTGATCTTCATTAAACCAAGGAAATATTCCGAGTGAATAGGCTTTTATAAGACGTTGAAGTGATAAGTCCCCCCCAATAGCAAGTAATCCATTAGGATCAGATTGCGCATTGCTGTGAGGGGGAAAATAGAGACTATCCTGTTCTAACCACGGGAGAGCCTTTTCCATAATCTTAGCTAGATTTTTTAGCGTCTAAATAACGTTCAGCATCTAAGGCAGCCATACAGCCAGCACCGGCAGAGGTTATGGCTTGACGGTAGATGTGATCAGCAACATCACCTGCAGCAAACACACCTTCAACACTTGTTTGGGTCGCATTACCATTAGTGCCACTATTAATGGTTAAGTAGCCGTCTTTCATGGCAAGCTGATCTTTAAAAATATCGGTATTAGGTTTGTGCCCAATAGCTATAAACACGCCTGAAACGTCAAGCTCTTCCGTTGCATCTGAAGCGGTTTCTTTTAAACGTAAGCCTGTAACGCCCATATTATCGCCAAGCACTTCGTCTAACGTACGATCTAAATGTAATACAATGTTACCGTTAGCAACTTTATCCATTAAACGGTCAGTTAATATTTTTTCACTACGGAAAGTATCACGGCGGTGAATTAAATGAACTTCTGATGCAATGTTTGATAAATAAAGCGCTTCTTCAACCGCTGTATTTCCGCCACCCACAACAGCGACTTTTTGATTACGATAGAAAAATCCATCACAGGTTGCACAGGCTGAAACACCTTTACCCATGAAGGCTTCTTCTGAAGGTAGCCCGATGTATTGCGCAGACGCGCCAGTACAAATAATTAAGGCATCACAAGTATATTCACTGCTGCCAGACAGTTTAAAAGGACGTTGTGAAAAATCGACTGATTCAATATGATCAAAAATTATCTCAGTATCAAATTTTTCAGCATGTTTTTGCATACGTTCCATTAGTGCAGGACCTGTTAAGTCATCAGCGTCGCCGGGCCAGTTTTCAACTTCAGTTGTTGTGGTAAGTTGGCCACCTTGTTGCATACCTGTGATCATAACAGGGTTTAAGTTTGCACGTGCTGCATAAACTGCAGCAGTGTAACCAGCAGGGCCTGAGCCCAAAATGAGTAACGGGCAATGTCTTGCTTCGCTCATGAATTACTCCAAATAAGGAAATGATAATAATAAGTAGTTGATTGGGATTCTAAGTAATAATCTCAAGAGGGTAAAATAACTTTTAATTAAAAATATTAACCAAAATGATAAATTGGACAATTATTTTTACGTTATTTTATAGCAGATATAAAAAAGCCGCTATTACAATAGCGGCTGATCAATTTTAAAATGTGCGAGGTAATTATAAAGTTGCTAACGCTGTAGTAGGTTCAACGTATTCATAACCTAAAACATCTGCTACAGGCTTATAAGTAACTTTACCACCAAGAACGTTTAAGCCATCCATAAGGTAAGTATCGTCAAGCATTGCTTGTTTAGCACCTTTGTTTGCTAATGTTACTGCAAACGGTAATGTTGCATTAGTGAGCGCCATTGTTGAAGTACGAGCAACACCACCCGGCATGTTAGCTACGCAATAGTGCACGACATCGTCAACTACATAGGTTGGCTCTTGATGAGTTGTTGCTTTAGACGTTTCAAAACAACCGCCTTGGTCAATAGCAACATCAACAATTACTGCGCCTTTTTTCATTAGCTTAATGTGTTGCGCTGTTACTAACTTCGGTGCAGCTGCACCAGGAATTAATACCGCGCCAATAACTAAATCGGCATCACCAATAAGTTGGTCCATCGCGTCAGCTGTTGAGTAAACGGTTTTCAAACGACCATCAAATTCAGTATCTAACTGACGTAGACGAGGTAATGAACGGTCTAAAATGGTAACGTCAGCGCCCATGCCTACAGCCATACGTGCTGCTTGAGTACCTACAACACCACCACCAACAATTAATACTTTCGCAGGAGCAACACCAGGAACACCACCTAATAAAGCACCTAAACCGCCTTGAGCTTTTTCTAATGCATGTGCGCCCGCTTGAATAGACATACGTCCAGCAACTTCAGACATTGGTGCAAGTAACGGTAAACCACCAGCAGCAGCGGTAACGGTTTCATAAGCAATACATGTTGCACCTGAAGCAATTAATAATTCAGTTTGCTGCGGATCGGGAGCTAAATGTAAATAAGTGAATAATACTTGCCCAGGGCGAAGCATTTTACATTCAATAGGTTGTGGTTCTTTTACTTTAATGATCATTTCTGCAGTTGCAAAAATTTCAGCGGCAGTATCAATAATTTTAGCGCCTGCAGCTATGTACTGGTCGTTATCAAAACCTATAGCAGCTCCACCGTTATTTTCAACAATAACGTCATGGCCATTAACGATTAGCTCTTTAACGCCTGCAGGTGTTAAGCCAATGCGATATTCATGGTTTTTAATTTCTTTAGGTACACCAATAATCATAAACTACTCTCTATTAATTTGCTGTTGTAATATTTGCAGCTAGTATAGTGAATAATATATGGATTAACCTGTCGTACTTTTTATAAAGTCGATATATAATCCTGTTAAATCTTATTTTGGTAGTGATATATAAAATGAAAAGTCATAATAATAAAAAACTAGATCGCATCGATAGAAACATTTTAATTGAGCTGCAAAAGAACGCAAAGCTCTCTAATGTTGAGTTGTCTAAGCGGGTAGGGTTGAGCCCTACGCCTTGTTTAGAAAGGGTGAAGCGTCTTGAACATGACAACTTTATCTTAGGTTATCGGGCGGTATTAAATCCAGAGCAGCTTGATGCCGCATTACTTGTTATTGTTGAAATTACCTTAACAAAGACCAGTCCAGACGTATTTGATGAATTTTCAAAAGCAGTACATGACCTAGACGTTATTCAAGAATGTCACTTAGTGTCAGGCGATTTTGACTTTCTATTAAAAACACGCGTAGCCGATATGGCTGCTTACCGTGAATTATTGGGCGATACACTACTTAGATTGCCCGCAGTAAGTGAAAGTAGAACCTATGTCGTGATGGAAGAGGTTAAATCGTCGAATATATTACCAATTAAGCGCTAAAGCATTTAATTATATGGCATTGTTTGGTATTTTATCTCTAATAATAATGAAACTTGAATTCGGTGGCACTTTTGTCTGATATTTCTTCTCCAGTAAAACTTAATGGCGTACAACGATTACTTGAAGCGGGTTTACTCGTTTCATGTGTATTCGCTATGTTTATTATGCTTGCGCTTTTTAGTTTTGATGCTGCTGATCCAGGGTGGTCACAAACGGGTTATCAAACCCCCGTTCGCAATTTAGGTGGGGCAGTTGGTGCATACATTTCTGATCTGCTATTAAATGTGTTTGGTATAGTGGCTTATACCTTACCATTTGTTATAGCGATTGTTGGCTGGTTACTTTTTCAGAAGCTTTATAAGCTTGTACAGCTAGATTATTTAACTTTAGGCTTAAAGTTTATTGGTTTTATCATGTTTTATATTGGTATTACCGCAGTTGCGAGTATGAATTTTGATGACATTTTCTATTTTTCGGCCGGTGGTATATTAGGTGATATATTAAGTAACGCCATTGTGCCTTACTTTTCTTTTGTCGGTAGTACCTTATTATTTTTAACCTTTGTGCTTTCAGGCTTTGTCTTAGTAACGGGGATTTCACTACTTAAATTAATTGATGATTTAGGTGAGTTAACCATTAATTTTGCCCTAAAAACCACTGTATTTCCTGCATGGGTAAAAGCACGCTTTGACAGTCGCCCTAAAGCGGCTGAGTCAGAAACGTTTATTAAAACCAAAAAAGAAAAAATTGATAATAAAACATTACTCGCAGCCGAACCGTTATCAGGAGAGGTTAAAGAGGTTGATCAGCAAGATGTTCATCATGCTTTTTCTGCGCTGAGCCCTGATCCCGATCAAGATATTATTGCGCCTAGTAAAAATGATAGCCCGTTCCAATTAGACGAAGAGTTAGAGCCGTTTATTAACATTGATGAGCTAATGGGAGAGCCACTAGCAATTAATGTACAAGAGCATGTTGATAGTGATGAAATTGATGCAGCCTTTGAAAATGTAGAACCTATTATTGCAAACGAGCCTGAAATACAGACGGTTGCGGCTAGCAGTGAAAGCTACCAAGGGCTACCTTCACTTGAATTACTCGACCGACCAAATCGTTCAGATAACCCAATTGACCCGATTGAACTTGAACATATTAGCCGTTTAGTTGAAGAAAAGTTACTTGAATTTAATGTTAAAGCAGAAGTTGTTGGCGTATTCCCAGGCCCTGTAATCACTCGCTTTGAACTTAACTTGGCACCAGGTATAAAGGCCAGTAAAGTGACAGGATTATCACAAGATATTGCCCGTTCATTATCCGCTAAAAGCGTTCGTGTGGTTGAAGTCATTGAAGGAAAGTCTGTTATTGGTATTGAACTACCCAATAAGTATCGCGAAACCGTATTTTTTGCTGATGTTATTTCAGATAGAAAATTTGCAGAGTCTTCTTCAAATCTTGCGATGGCAATTGGTAGCGATATATCAGGAAAACCAGTGATAGCTGATTTAGCAAAAATGCCCCACCTATTAGTAGCAGGTACTACTGGCTCAGGTAAGTCGGTTGCTGTAAATACCATGATTGTGAGTATTTTATATAAGTCTTCGCCTGAAGATGTTCGTATGATCATGATAGATCCTAAACAAGTAGAACTTTCTGTTTACAATGGCATTCCGCATTTATTGTCTGAAGTTGTTACCGATATGAAAGAAGCAGCGAATGCGCTGCGTTGGTGTGTCGGTGAAATGGAACGCCGATATAAGTTAATGTCTTCTTTAGGGGTACGAAATTTAAAAGGTTATAACGACAAAGTAGCCAAAGCTATTGCCGCAGGAGAGCCAATAGTTGATCCTTTATGGCAGCCCAACGATGCCTTTACCCAAACACCGCCATTACTTGAAAAGTTACCTGCAATTGTCATTCTTGTCGATGAATTTGCAGACATGATGATGGTGGCAGGTAAAAAGGTGGAAGAGCTTATCGCGCGTATCGCTCAAAAAGCGCGTGCCGCAGGAATGCATTTAATCTTGGCGACCCAGCGTCCTTCAGCCGATGTAATTACTGGTTTGATTAAAGCCAATATTCCAACACGCATGGCACTTCGTGTGCAATCAAGAATGGAGTCTCGTATTATTCTTGACCAACAAGGGGCAGAGCAGTTGTTGGGCATGGGCGATATGTTTTATTTACCGCCAGGTTCGGGATTACCTACACGTGTGCATGGCGCTTTTGTTGACGATCATGAAGTACATGCGGTTGTAAAAGATTGGAAATCTCGTGGCGAACCTAATTACGTTGATGAAATACTATCGGGTGAAAATGAACAAGACATTTTACTACCTGGGGAAAGTGGAGAAGGCGAAGAAACAGAGCTAGATACCCTTTACGACGAAGCCTTACAATTTGTTACAGAAACAAGGCGTGTCTCTATTTCAAGCGTCCAACGAAAATTTCGCATAGGTTATAATCGCGCCGCTCGTATTGTTGAGCAAATGGAAATGCAAGGCGTGGTAACAACTCCAGGTAATAACGGTGCTAGAGAAGTGCTTGCACCACGACCGATTAAGGATTAACTATCTTGTTTAAAATAATAACGTTTATTGATAATGCTATCAGCCTTGCCGTTTGCACGGCGATTGGTGGGGCTTTGACATTCTCTGCCGTTACTACAGCGACAGAAGTAGCAGCTACAACCACAGTAAAATCAGTTACGACTAACAATGCTGATATTAAACAAAGCCTAAAAGCACTATTAGCTAAAGTTGAATACTTTAGTGCTGACTTTGAACAAAAAGTATTTGATGAAGAAAGTAATTTATTACAACAAACGTCAGGGAAAATTAAAGTTAGTAAGCCTGATCTTGTCTATTGGCATACTGATGAGCCAAACGAGTCACTCATTGTTTCTGATGGTCACACTTTATGGTTTTATGATCCTTTCATTGAGCAAGCAAGCGCTTATAGTGTTAACCAGTCGGTCGCTAATACACCGATCTTATTGTTGAGTAATAATAACGATGAATTATGGCAGCACTACCATGTCGTAAAAAATAACGAAAATCATTACTTAATTCATGCAAAAGACGAAAATAGCAAGGTAAAAACCCTATCGCTTTATTTTACTAATGACGTTAATAAGCAATTAAGGGCATTTGATATTATTGATGCGACAGGTCAAATAAGTAAAATTTCCCTAAAAAATTTAGATGCTACCACATTGATTAATAAGCAAACTTTTACTTTTGAGTTGCCAGCAGGGGCAGACTTAGATGACCAACGCTAATGGCACTTTAAATTTAGCTTTTGAAGATGATATTTCATTCCAGCCGTTGGCAGCACAATTAAGACCTAAAAGCCTTGCTGACTACGTAGGTCAAGAGCATATACTTGCTCCCAATATGCCGTTAACCCAAGCGATTGAACAAGGCAAATGTCAGTCGGTTATTTTTTGGGGGCCACCAGGTACAGGAAAAACCACACTCGCTGAAATAATTGCGAGCCATGCAGATGCAGAAATAGCCCGTATTTCCGCAGTTACTAGTGGTATTAAAGACATAAGAGCAGCCATTGACGAGGCTAAACAGCGTATTATTCATCAACAAAAGCGTACCGTGCTATTTGTAGATGAAGTTCATCGCTTTAATAAAAGTCAACAAGACGCTTTTTTACCGCACATAGAAGATGGCACTATTATTTTTATAGGTGCCACCACGGAAAACCCAGCTTTTGAATTAAACCAAGCTATTTTATCAAGAGCTCGTGTTTTTACGTTAAAAAAGCTAACCGCACAACATCTTGAAAATGTCTTAGCAAGGGCAATTAAGCATATTAAAAATACTCAGCAGCTTACTGTTATTTTTGAAGGTAAAAGTCGGGCACAAATTATTAGTGTTGCCAATGGTGATGCGCGTCGATTACTTAATCTACTCGAAACGTGCATAAGCTATACAGACTTAAGTAATGCCAACGCTAAAAGTAACAAAGTAATCACGCTTACTGAACAACGGATAACCGATGTTGCAGGCAGTAAAGTGGCGTTGTACGATAAAAATGGTGACGCATTTTACGATTTAATTAGTGCTTTTCATAAATCAGTAAGAGGGTCAGATCCCGATGCCGCTCTTTATTGGTATGCCCGCATATTAACTGGTGGTGGCGATGCGTTATATGTTGCTCGTAGGCTCTTAGCAATTGCCAGTGAAGATATTGGCAATGCCGATCCACGAGCGATGCAATTAGCGATTAATGCATGGGATACTTTTCAACGCGTTGGTCCAAGTGAAGGTGAAAGGGCGATAGCACAAGCAACCGTATATATGGCACTAGCACCTAAAAGTAATGCGGTTTACCATGCGTTTAGTCAGGCAAAAGCACTAGCGCAACAAACCTCACATTTAGACGTTCCTTTGCACCTTAAAAATTCAACCAGTGCTATAACCAAAGAGCTTGGGCATGGTCAGGATTATCGCTATGCGCATGATGAAGAAAATGCATTTGCTGCCGGAGAGTGTTATTTTCCGAAGGAATTAGCACAAACCTCGCTATACCAACCAACAGATCGCGGTTTAGAAAAGCAATTAAAAGAAAAACAGCACTATTTAGCACAATTAAACAGGCAGAGTCATGAGCAACGCTATAAGTAATGCCACTCTCTATTTAACCGTTGCCATTGGCGGCGCATGTGGAGCAAGTCTACGCTTCTATTTTTCGCAATTAATTCTTAATTGGCTAGGAAAAGGTTTCCCTTTTGCTACGCTGGCGGTTAATATTTGCGGCTCGCTGGTAATGGGCACACTTTATGGCTTAATTGACCAAGGGGTTATTGAAGTAAGTATTTATCGCACGTTAATTGGCATTGGCTTTATCGGTGCATTTACCACATTTTCAACTTTTTCAATGGATACCTTGTTATTAATACAACAAGGTGATTTATTTAAAGCGATGTTAAATGTAATATTAAACGTAAGTTTATGCGTATTTGCCTCAGGAATAGGGCTTTACCTAGTGACATTTTTTAACAAATAACCCATACATTTTATAAGTAACTAAATAAGAAACGTAATACATCATGCTTGATCCAAAACAACTTAGAACAGATATCGCTGCTGTTGCGGCTAACTTAGCACAACGCGGTTTTACTTTAGACATCGAGAGCTTCAATCAACTTGAAGAGCAACGTAAAGCTATTCAAGTAAAAACCCAAGAATTACAAAATCAGCGCAATACCCGCTCTAAGTCGATAGGCCAAGCAAAAGCACGTGGCGAAGACATTCAGCCGTTATTAGCTGAGGTGAGCCAGTTAGGCAATGAGCTTGAGTCAGCAAAAGAGCAGCAGAATGAAGTATTAGCCAAAATCGACGCGATTGTGAGCGCGGTACCTAATTTAGTGCATGAATCTGTTCCTGCGGGCGAAAGTGAAGACGACAACGTAGAAGTTAGACGTTGGGGCACACCAAAGACATTCGACTTTGATGTTAAAGACCATGTCGACGTGGCAAGTGCGCTTGATAAAGGTATTGATTTTGAAAGCGGTGCAAAATTAGCAGGCACGCGATTTGCCGTTATGCGTGGTCAAATTGCTAAATTACACCGTGCTTTAGCTCAATTTATGCTTGACGTGCATAGCGAGCAGCATGGCTATCAAGAAATGTATGTGCCTTACCTTGTTAACCATGACTCACTTTACGGCACAGGGCAGTTACCTAAGTTTGGTGAAGACTTATTTCATACTGACTTAGCTAATAGAAAGTTTTCACTTATTCCTACGGCTGAAGTACCGCTAACTAACTTAGTGCGTAATGAAATTGTCGAAGAAGACGAATTACCAATGAAAATGTGTGCACACACTCCATGTTTTCGTAGTGAAGCAGGCTCTTCAGGGCGAGATATACGCGGTTTAATTCGCCAACATCAATTTGATAAAGTTGAAATGGTGCAATTGGTTAAGCCAGAGCATTCATTTGCCGCGCTTGATGAATTAACTGGGCACGCTGAAAAAATTCTTGAACTATTGGAGCTTCCTTTCCGCACCGTTGTACTATGTACGGGCGATATAGGCTTTAGTGCCACCAAAACATTTGATATTGAAGTATGGTTGCCAGCTCAAAATACTTATCGTGAAATTTCTTCATGTTCAAACATGGGCGATTTTCAGGCGCGTCGTATGCAAGCGCGTTTTCGTAATGCCGAAACTAAGCAAACTGAATTATTACATTCATTAAATGGTTCTGGTTTAGCGGTTGGACGTACACTGGTTGCGGTACTTGAAAACTACCAACAAGCCGACGGTAGCGTGGCAATTCCTACGGTATTACAACCTTATATGAAAGGTGCAACAAGTATTAGCGCATCAAGCTAGTATTATCTTGCTAGGCCCTAGGAAACTAGGGTCTACTATTTCCCACTTATTAAGAAATTATTCAGCGCATTAACGGTCTCTTTCAAAAGGTATCAATCGTTTTGAGGACGTTTCATTGTTAAAAAATTTATCACTTCAAATTTTATTCTTCTTTCTAGTTTTTCAACTATTCTCATGGTTTAAAGCCAGTGATATGCTAACAACTGATAGTCAAATAACTCATACGTCATTAAAAACAACGATGAATAATGAAGTCTCATTATCTGCATCTAATAAAAAATTAGTGCTCTATTTTTTTGCCCCTTGGTGTAATGTTTGTCACGCGAGTATTGATAATTTACAACGCTTATACGAGAACAATGCAAACATAGACGTTATTGCCGTTGCACTCGATTATACTGAAGAGGAAGCAGTGGTAAACTTTATTGCTCAGCACCAATTAACGTTTCCTGTGGCTTATGGTAACGAACAAATTAAACAACAATTTAAAATTTACGCTTACCCGAGTTACTACGTTATTAATGAGGAGAATTTAATCACATCTAAATCTATTGGTTACACCACAGAGCTAGGGCTGTACTTAAGATCACTTTAGCACTTCTGATCTGGTTGATGATTGTGTACACTTAGGTTTTCATATAAACAGCAAGTAATCCTTTTCATGCAAATTTCATCAAATTTCGATAGTGGTAACATTCATGTAGTTGCCGCTGATCGCGCGGATAACATACAATTAGAAATCAAAAAAGATAATCAATCAGACTATTATCAATGGTTTCACTTTAAATTACACAATACTGATCGCACTGAACACACAATAGCGATCACCAATGCAGGGCAAGCTGCTTATTTAGAGGGCTGGCCAGACTACCAAGCGGTAGCCTCTTACGACAGAGAACACTGGTTTAGAGTGCCAACGGAATTTGATGGTCAAAACTTAACGATTCAATTTACTCCAGATTACGACTCTACCTATTTTGCTTACTTCACACCCTACAGCTACGAACGTCACCAAGACTTAATTCATAACGCTCAACTTGATATTGATTGCCAGTTACAAGTACTCGGACAAACACTTGATGGCCGTGATATGTCGTTATTAAAAATTGGCGAAGAAGGCGAAAATAAAAAAACAATTTGGATCACCGCACGCCAACACCCGGGCGAAACCATGGCTGAATGGTTTGTTGAAGGCTTTTTAGATCGTTTACTCGACGAAGATGACGGCGCAGCACGTGCGTTATTAAACAAAGCGGTATTTTATGTCGTGCCAAATATGAATCCAGACGGTTCAGTAAGAGGGCACTTAAGAACAAACGCGGTTGGTGCTAATTTAAATCGTGAATGGGCAACGCCAACAATGGAACGCAGCCCTGAAGTCTATGTAGTGCGTGAAAAAATGCTTGAAACTGGCGTTGATATGTTTCTTGATATTCATGGCGACGAAGCTCTACCTGTAAATTTTGTTGCAGGTTGTGAAGGCACACCTTCTTATAACGATAGAATAAAAGCGTTAGAAGATAAATTTAAAACCATTTTATTAAATATTACCCCGGAATTTCAAGACGACAGGGGTTACGACAAAGACGAGCCAGGTCAAGCTAATTTAACCGTGGGTGCTAACTGGGTTGGTGAGCAATTTAACTGTTTATCGTACACTGTAGAAATGCCATTTAAAGATAATGACTTACTGCCAGATCATAGTGTTGGTTGGTCAGATAATCGCAGCAGCTTACTAGGACGAGATGTTTTAAGCGCAATTTATCACATGGTTGATGATTTACGCTAAACGTGGCAAATAATTAAAAATTTAACAACATAATTATAATAATATCAGGAGTTGATAGTGGAACAATTAGTAAATACGCTCAATAGTTATATATGGAGCCCATACCTTATTTATCTTTGCTTAGGTGCAGGGATTTTCTTTTCAGTGTTAACACGCTTTGCGCAAGTACGTCACTTTAAAGAAATGTGGCGCCTGTTAATGTCAGGTAAAAGTTCAGAAAAAGGTATTTCGTCATTTCAAGCATTAGCAGTTTCTCTCTCAGGCCGTGTGGGTACAGGTAACATTGCAGGTGTTGCTGCTGCCATTGGTTTTGGTGGCCCTGGTGCGATTTTTTGGATGTGGGTAGTGGCATTTTTAGGTGCAGCGACGGCATACATTGAATCAACCAATGCACAAATTTATAAAGAAGAAGAAGACGGCATATACCGTGGTGGTCCCGCTTATTATATTGAAAAAGCAATGGGGCAAAAATGGTACGCATGGACATTTGCTTTAGCGACAATATTAGCCTGTGGTTTGTTACTACCCGTTGTGCAATCAAACGGAATTGGTGACTCATTAGTGAATGTATTTGGTCAAGGTGGCACAATAAATTCGTTTATGGGTGAGCTTGCGTTAACTAAAGTTTATGCTGCTGTATTTATTGTTTTAGTATTAGGTTTTATCATTTTTGGTGGCGTTAAGCGTATTGCTAACTTTACTCAAATTGTTGTGCCGTTTATGGCATTAGCCTACATCTTAATTGCTTGTACCATTATTGCGTTACATATTGATATGTTACCTGGTATTTTCAGTATGATTATTTCTGATGCTTTCACGCCAATGGCTGGATTTGGTGCGGCAATAGGTTGGGGTGTTAAACGTGGTGTTTACTCTAACGAAGCAGGCCAAGGCACGGGCCCTCATGCAGCAGCGGCAGCAGAAGTTGATCACCCAGCACAACAAGGTTTAGTGCAAGCGTTTTCAGTTTATATTGATACCCTGTTTGTTTGTTCAGCGACCGCATTTATGATTTTAATTACACAGCAATATAACGTTATGCCTGAAGGCAGTGCTGCTTTTCTAGTACAAAATGTTGCTCAAGACACGGTAATTAATGGTCCTGCGTTTACTCAATTAGCGGTAGACAGTGTGTTAGTTGGTGTTGGTAAACCATTTATCGCATTAGCGTTATTCTTTTTCGCTTTTACTACGGTACTTGCGTATTACTTTATTGCTGAAAATAATGTCTCTTACATTAACCGAACTATTAAAGCACCTATACTACGATTTTTCTTAAAAGTATTAATTATGTCTGCTGTATTTTACGGTACTGTTGCTCAACCAAGCGCAGCTTGGGGCATGGGTGATGTTGGCGTTGGCATTATGGCTTGGCTAAATATTGTCGGTATTATTATTATCTTCTTTATGTCGAAACCTGCAATAAAAGCGCTTAAAGATTACGAACAACAGCAAAAGGCAGGAGTCACAAAGTTCACGTTTGACCCTAAAAAATTAGGCATTAAAAATGCTGATTTTTGGGAAAAAAGAAATAAGAGTGAATAAATACAAATAAATTGTCTTAGTTCGTAAAAAATGACAATTTAATCTATGAAAAAGCACCCATTGTGGTGCTTTTTTTTGTAGAATAAGCGCATAAAATTTTAGATGAGATCGTTATGGCTGTAATTAGTTGCCCAAGTTGTAAAAAGAAAGTATCCGACAAAGCAAAAGCATGCTCGCATTGCAAACTTGATTTTCAAAATATGGATGAAGAAAAGCTTCATACCATCAATAAAATTAAAGTAATCAACCAATCTCAACAAATGATGATGCATTCGTTTATTGCAATGTTGTTATTTTGTGGTGGCTTTTTATTCTTTTATTCGCAAGATGCACAACCTGGCACATGGCAATATATTGTTTCTATAATGAGTACAATTGTTGGTTTTATTTTTTACATCGTGACACGTATCAGATTAGTTCTTTTAAAGCGTAGAAATAAATAGTATGGATATTAATAGTTTTGTTGAAAATATGCCGCATGAAATGTATTTACGTTTAAAGCATGCAGCAGAAACAGGAAAGTGGCCTGAAGGTACTGAAACAGGAAAAGAGCAACAGCAGCGATCGTTACAGTTAATTATGGCTTATCAAGCGAAGCACCTTGATTCCGATGAAATATTAACCATAGGTGCCGACGGTGAAATTGTGACTAAAACAAAGCGAGAATTGAAAGCAAGCTTTGCTCAGCCTGAAGAATCAATTGCTAGGTTTACTGATATATGATCTTTTCAACACTATTTAAAGATAAATGGAAAAGTAAAAAAGTAGCACAACGCCTTCAAGCTATTACTGAACTGCAGCCGACAGTTAGTGCAGATAAAATCGTTTTAGTTAACTTGGCTGAAAACGATGTTGACAGTAACGTAAGATCTGCTGCGCTAGATAAATTAAATCAATTTCATTTTTGGTTAACAGCCAGTAATGCTAATTCAGACAGTTGTATTGTTAAGCTCGCACAGCAAAAAATAGAAAATATTTTGTTAGGCGAAGATCCAATCATGTTAACTCATGACGAAAAGCAGAACTTTTTAGCACAGCCGCCACATTCAGCGTTGCTCGAAAAATGGCTTTTCGTCGAACAAGATACCTCTTTACAAATACGTATATTTGAACAAATTAATAAGCCTCAGCTCAGCCTTAAATTGTTTGGGCAAAGCGATTCAACTGAATTGCAGCGTTATATTGTTGATAACAATAATGAGATTAGCTTACTTGAGAAGCTAGTTAAAAAAACCAATTCGGCGGATGTTGAGCAATATATTAATGATAAAATAGCCGAGATAACGGCTAATTTAGAAAAACCGATAAAACTGGCTAAACAAATTCAGTTAACGCTTTCAAAGTACCTTGCGTTAAAAGACATTGCTAATTATCAAGACGTTTTAGTTAAGAAAGCACAAATAGAAGCTCAATGGCAAACCTTACAGCGTGATTTTGAGCTACTGTCAACAGAGCAACAGTTCACTTTTAATGACAAATGGAAAACCATAGAAAGCCAAATAACTAAAGTGTTTGCACTTAAAGCAGAAAACTACCAACAACAACAAATAGCGCTTCAATTAGCTGAAGATAAAATTACTCAGCAGGCAAGTTTTACCTTAAAAGCTGAGCAGTTAAGTAAGCAGCTTTCAACAGCAATTTATGAAAACAGTGCAATCGATCAAGCTGACTTCAATCAAACAATTGATCAAGAATTGCAGGCATTATCGCAATCGGTATTAGACAGCAAAGCTCAACAACAACTCGCTTCACAATTTAACGAAGCTCGTAGTAAGTTATTACAATTAGATGTTATTGCTGAATCAATTACCCAAGCTACTCATTTAATTTCTCAGTTATCGCAAATAGCTTTACCTAAAACCATTACTGAATTTTCAGAAAAATACGATTTTTACCGTAACTGGCAACAGCAGTGGGGTAAAGTAAATGCAGCCGCGTGTAATTTATTACCCGATAGTATTCAAAGCTCTTATCAAGCATTAACTCAACAATGGCAGGCGACAATTTTACCTTTTGAGCAACAATTAAAGGTTGAATTTAAGCAGGTTAAAAATAAATTACACGATGTTAGGCAGTTAGTTAATCGAGGGAAATATAACGCCTCGTTTGGTGTTTTTAAAAAAGCTGAAAAAGCTTATTTAGCTCTATCGAGTAAACAACAACAAGCACTAGAAAAAGACTATTTATGGTGCCAAGCAAAAATTAATGATCTTAGTGACTGGGAAAGCTATATTGCTACGCCTAAAAAGCAAGCATTACTTGCACAAGCCCAAACATTAGTTGAGCAGCCTTTAGACAACCCTGTGACACAAGCTGATAAAGTAAAAACGTTACGTAAGCAGTGGAATACGCTTGGGCATGCACAAGCCGATTTGAATGCAGAGCTCAATACTCAATTTAACTTGGCTTGTGAACAAGCTTTTGCTCCATGTCGTTTATTTTTTAGTGAGCAAGAGAAGCTAAGAGCGCTTAATTTAGCCGCTAGAGAACAGCTAATTAAAGACAGCAGGGCATTAGAAAGTGTTACGCAGCAAGTAGTGATTGATTGGAAACAGCTAGATCGAGATCTTAATAAATTAATGCAACAATGGCGTGATGCTGGAGATGTTGATAAACAGTATTATCAAGAATTAAATCAGCAATTTAATCAATCATTAAAGCCGGTAAAAAATGCAATAAGCGCATTTCACCAAAGCAATGTTGAAAAGAAAAAAATACTTATTACTCATGCACAAACCTTGTCAGAGCAGAGTGAAAATGAAACAACCTTACAGGACGTAAAGCGCTTACAAGTAAAGTGGCGAGATATTGGTTACTGCGGTCCTAAAGAAGAAAATAAATTATGGCAATCATTTAGAGCGATTAACGATAAAATATTTGCCCGTCATAAAGCACGACAAAAGAATATTGATCAGCAAAATAATGAGCAACTTAACGAGTTATCTGTTCAAGTTAACCTGCTTACTGAGAAAGCGTGCAATAAGTCTACTGTTACTGAAATTGATGTCATGCTAAATCAATGTGAACTATTAACCAAACAACTATCCCTCTTAAAGCCTAAGAGTAGCTTGTTACTAGTTCAACTTAGTAAGCAAGTAAAAGTATTGAATGCTCATAAATCTGACTTAATAACAACGCAGAAAAATCATGCTTGGCAACAACTGTTTTCGATACTAGAGCAGAAAATAGAGCTAAAAGAGAATATAAACCTTATCCAAGAATTTGAGCAGTTAACAACAAAATGGAAAAAAAGATTATTGGCATTACCTTCAACAGACGCAGACATAAATGCTCGTCTTGAGAAAACTATTGCACTAGAAATTATTGCTGGGGCTAAATCGACACAATCTGATCAAGCATTAACAATGAAAGTACAAGTAGAGTTAATGCAGCAGCAGCTATCAAATAAGCAAACAATAACGCTTGAAAGTCTTTTATGTGAATGGTTAGCGCTAGGGCAGTTATCTAGTAATGATTTACCTTTAATTAATCGTATCAGACCATTGTTTGCACAAAAAACCTAAAAGTTAATGATGGAACTAGCAGTATAATAATTTATGCTGCTATAGTTAGTGTAGTTTTCATTGCCGTATCTTAGGATGTTTATGAAATTTACGTTGTTTTTGGTTATTTTTTTGTACTCTTTTAGTGTTAAAGCGATTCATATCACCTTTGTTAACCCATCTATTTCAGGCTATGATTTTTGGGATCGTGTTACTTATGCATTTTTAGATGCGGCAAAAGATCTTAATGTAAATGTTGAAGTACTATATGGCCAAGATAACCGCGTTTTTAATCATCAAAAAATAGTTGAAATTACTAACAAAGCAGTAAAGCCTGATTATGTTATTTTTATGCCCTATAGCGGTAATGCAAAAGCCGCATTTGATCTTCTTGAAGAACATGAAATACCCTTTATTACCTTAGAACGAACGCTTCCAACAAGCGAGCAGCAAGCCCTTGGTTTTCCTCAGCAACAATATAAGTATTGGTTAGGGGAGCTTTATCACGATAATGAATACGCAGGCGAGCTATTAGCCAATACTTTAATTAAGGCAGCAAAATCAGCTAAGAATAAGCCCGATAAAGTGTATTCTGCAGTTGGCTTAATGGGAACATATGGAGGAGAGTCAGAGCATCGAGTTGACGGGCTAGAAAAAAGCATTGCTACACATGCTAATATCGAGTTATTACAAACAGCGCCAGGTTTTTGGAATAAAGAAAAAAGTGAAATTGTTTTTCAGCAAATGATCCAGCGTTATACCGGTACTAAAATTGATATTGCATGGGCCGCTTCAGATGGTATGGCGCTAGGTATAGCCAAAATAGCTGAAAAATACAATAGCGATGGTCATATTAAAATTGGCGGTATTGACTGGACGCAAGATGCCATTAAAGCTATTAATAATGGTCAATTAACGGCATCAGTCGGCGGTCACTTTATGCAAGCTGCGTGGGCATTAGTTCGAATTTTTGATCACCATAATAATAAAGATGTATTTTTACAAGGTGAAAATAAGCCTACTTATCAACTAGAAGCTATCACTCAAGAAAACATTCAAAGTCATACCTTTTTAATGAAAAAAATAAACTGGGATAACGTCGACTTCAAGCAATACTCATTAATGTTTAATGATAAAAATATGCATGACTTTTCAGTAGCGTCTTTTGTTGATTTATTTGCAAAAGACGCCCTGAAATAATGTCAGAAGAGTGAGGTAATTTGGCTTAGCTCACTTAACTTAAGTTGACTAAAACGAATTAACTAAGGTGAGTGAGTTCACCACGTAAATTAGTACCCATTTTTTCTTTAATTTGCTCGGTTGAAAAATTGCTACTTAATAAGAAATGCAGTTTGGTTAGTGCTGCTTCTAATGTCATATCGCCGCCACTAATCACGCCACATTGACTTAACCCCGAGCCTGTCGCATAGCCGCCCATATTCACGGTGCCTCGAATACATTGGCTGCAATTCACGATAATAATGCCATTGTCGTTTGCTTTGGCTAAACACGACAGTAATGCTTTATTCTGTGGTGCATTACCGACGCCATAACTTTTTAAAATTAATGCCTTCACAGGTTGCTGTATAACATTTTCAATGAGTTCAACACTTATACCAGGATACAAATGAACAACGCCAACAGGCTGAGGCGTAATTTGGTGTAAAATAGGCTGAGATTTTTGCTCATTACTCAATTCGCCAGCCAATACGCGAATGTTTATACCGGCTTCCAATAATGCAGGCATATTAGGGGAGTCGAATGCATCAAAGCCATCAGCATAGGCTTTAATACTTCTATTTCCTCTGAAGAGTTTATTACTAAAAAATAACCCAACTTCATTAATAGGGTAGTTAGCTGCAATGTAGAGTGCATTAAGTAAGTTTTCTTGCCCATCAGAGCGTAGCTGACTAAAAGGAATTTGCGATCCCGTCACAATAATCGGCTTTGACAGTTTATCAAACATAAAAGACAGCGCCGAGCTAGTATAAGCCATGGTATCTGTGCCATGCAGTACAACAAAACCGTCATAATCGTCGTAATGTTTATGAATATCGTTAGCAATAAACTGCCAATCATTCGGTGTCATGTCTGAAGAATCGATAAGAGGTGAATATTCACTAATAGTAAATTCAGGCATTTCACTGCGATGAAAGTCGGGGACTTTCATTATTGACTCAGTTAAATGGCCTTTAATCGGAATGTAGCCATCTTTACTGGCTTTCATTCCGATCGTACCGCCTGTATAGGCGATATAAATACGCTTTTTCATTGCTTATAACTCACACGTTAAACAAAGAGAATATATGCCTTGTGGATCATTAAGTTGTTCAACGGCAGAAAACTCATTGGCTAATTTGGTTAATAATGCCTTAATAGGGCCTGCTGAAGTATTCACTTCTGTTGACTCGGGTAAATAGATCATTGCTTGGCCGACCAAGCTTTCAAAAAACTTATCTTTAGGGGTAAGTTCTTGCTCAACAATTAGCGTATCAAACGAGCCAAGTTTTGCCAGATCTGCAGCCATATTAATCGCATCGGTTAAGCTGCCTAATTCATCTACTAATCCTAATTCTTTAGCTTTATTCCCAGTCCATACTCGGCCTTGGGCAATTGCATCTACTTGTTCAAAGGTCATATTACGATTGTTAACCACTAAGTTAATGAAGTCTTTATAACCCCGTTCAATACTCATTTGAAATACTTGATGCATTTGCGGGGATATAGAACGGGTAAGCCCTAATCCTGCAAACTCTGTTGTACCCACGCCGTCAGTATTAATACCTAACTTATTTAATGTTTTCTCAAAGGTCATGAAGAAACCAAATATGCCGATAGAGCCAGTGATAGTGGTTGGTGCAGCAATTATTTTGTCAGCTGGAGCTGAAATCCAATAACCACCAGAGGCGGCATAAGTACCCATTGAAGCTACAACAGGCTTACCTGCTTGTTTGATCAATTCAATTTCTTGTCTAATAATATCTGAGGCGTAAGCGCTACCGCCAGGACTATCTACACGTAAAACTACGGCTTTTACATTTTTATTTTTCCGTGCTTTTTTAAGTAATTGCGCGGTACTGTCACCACCAATAGTGCCTGGTTTTTGTTTGCCATCTAAAATAGTACCCTTAGCCACAATAACCGCAACTTTATCAGTAGTAGGGTTAACTAACGGGAATACTGGTTTTATCGTTTTTAAGTAATCATTAAAACCAATGCGTTGATATTTATCTGTGCCGACTAGCGTTGTTAAATCTTTTAATACTTGCTCACGGGATTTTAAATGGTCTACCCATTTGTTTTGTAACGCATAATCGGCAATTTTACCGTCTACTGCACGTAATTTCGTTAATAATGAGTCAACACTTTCATCAAAATTTTTCACACTAAAACCACGTTGCTTTGCAACATTGGTTTTGTAATGGCTCCATAGTTCATCTAACCATGCTTGATTAGCTTCTTTAGCTTGTGCGGACATATTATCGCGCATGTAAGGTTCAACGGCAGACTTATAAGTACCGACTCTAAAAATATGTTGGCTAATATCAAGTTTGTCGAGTGCAGATTTATAATAAAGCTGGTAACGACCGTAGCCGTCTAATAATAAATAACCGTTTGAATTTAACCAAATTTCATCAGCAAAGCTGGCTAAGTAATATTGATTTTGACTATATTGGTCGCCTGTAGCGATAATTTTTTTACCCGAGGCTTTAAACGCCGTTAATTGTTCGGCAATAAGATCTAATTTTGTTAGCCCTGAACTGCCCATACGATCGAGCTTTAATACCAATACTTTAACCCGATCATCAAATTGCGCTCTCTTAATGACATCAATAATATCGCTAAGCAATACTTCAGGGTTCTCCTCTGGTTGATTAAGCGCCTCATTAACAAAAGTGTTCATCGGATCAATTAAGTGCTTTTGTTCTACAATATCGCCACTAAAATCAAGTACAAGCGCGGTTTGCTGTGGTACTTTAATTTTTTCATCGTCGGCAGAGAGTGCGATAATAAAAAGAAGTAATAACGTAAAAAATATAAGGTTAACAATCCCTTTACGTACCGTATTTACTAAGCTAAATAGTGATGAAAAAAATCGTCTGGTGCGGCTTGTTTGTTCATTCATTTTGGCAATGTTTCTTGATGAGTCTATTTAATTGGCTATGCTACTGAAAATTTACCCAGCTGAGTAGCTTCTTTTGTAAATAAATACTATTTTTTAACAGAATGAAATATTCTGGTGATATACACGTTCTTTTACTACCTGAAGTAGATACACCTTAAGGTTAAAGATACCCTATGAATATTATGCAGCATTACCCCAAAATCACTGCGAACATATCATCTCTAGATGGCATTGTCGCATTGTTAATTCGCCTTTACTTAGCCCCTGTTTTTATCATGGCAGGCTACAATAAACTTCAGTTTTCTGATGATGGTGTTACAGGCGTTTCCCAGTTTTTTGTCAATAGTAATATTGTTGAGTGGTTTGGTAATAATGAATGGGGACTAGGTTTACCATTTCCCGAGTTATTGGCTAACCTTGCAGCATGGACTGAATTTTTAGGTGGGTGGTTGTTATTAATTGGGTTATTAACGCGCCTTGTTAGTATTCCGTTAATGATCACTATGGTGGTGGCTGCTACCTCGGTACATGCAGACAACGGTTGGTTTGCTATTACCCCAACAAACAGTGCTACCAGCGCCGCCAATGTGCCTGCGTGGTTAGGTATTACCGCAGGCAAAGACAGTTTAGCCAACAGTGAGCTTGCCGCAGAAAAAATTGAACGAATACGTGAAATATTAGCTGAAAACGGCAATACCGACTGGTTATATCAACAAGGTAATGTGGTGCTACTAAACAACGGTATTGAATTTGCTTTTACGTATTTTATTTTATTACTTGCCTTGTTTTTAATTGGTGCAGGGCGATTTACTAGTGTTGACCATTACCTATATAATTACTGGCTTAAGCCTAGGGCTAAATTATAAATTAGTTATCAATAAAAGGACGTAATTTTGTTAGACAGTTTATCCTTGTTATTAACGCGTCAATCAACGCCACAACTTTGTGCGCCAGCACCGAGTAATGAAGACATTAGCACGATTATTGCTGCGGGTATGCGTGTACCTGACCATGCAGGATTAAGGCCTTGGCATTTCACTATTATTAAAGAAGCAGGGCTTAATAAATTAAGTGAAGTATTTGTTAATGCTATTGCTAACACTGACGCTAACCAAGCTAAATTAGATAAAACGGCAAAAATGCCTTTTAGAGCGCCACTTATTATTGCCGTGAGTACTCAATATCAGCACCACGATAAAGTACCAGAAAAAGAACAGTTGATCGCGGCAGGCTGTGCCTGCCATGCAATGCAAATGGCATGTGTTGCTTTAGGCTATGGCGCGATGTGGCGCACAGGTGAGTTAAGTTATAATGACAAGGTAAAATCGGCATTATCAATTAAGTGCACTGACGATATTGTCGGCTTTTTATATATTGGCTCTCATAGTAAGGAGCAAGTGAATAAGACGGCAAAAGACAGTAGTGAACACGTGAGCTTTTTATAACGAGTTATACGGGTTGGTATTCATTATTTTAAAAGCATAAAAAAACCGCGAAAGACGCGGTTTTTTATTGTTCAAATAACTACTTGATTAAAATGCAGCGTTATTTGGTGTTCTTGGAAATGGAATTACATCTCTTACGTTTGACACGCCAGTAGCGTAAGCGACTAAACGCTCAAAGCCTAAACCAAAACCTGAATGTGGAACCGTTCCGTATTTACGTAGGTCTCTGTACCAACTGTAATCGTCAACATCTAAGTTCATTTCAGCTAAACGCTTATCTAACACGTCTAAACGTTCTTCACGTTGGCTACCACCAATAATTTCACCAATGCCTGGCGCTAGAATGTCCATCGCAGCAACGGTTTTACCGTCGTCATTTAAGCGCATGTAGAACGACTTAATGTCTTTCGGGTAGTTTTGTAATACTACAGGGCCATTAAAATGTTCTTCCGCTAAGTAACGCTCGTGCTCTGAATTTAAATCAACGCCCCAAGATACTGGGTTTTCAAATTTCTTATCACATTGCTCTAAAATAGTAATCGCATCAGTGTAATCAAGACGAACAAAGTCGTTATTAATAACAGAGTTTAAACGGTCAAGTACGGTTTTATCAATACGTTGTTGGAAAAACGCCATATCATCAGCGCGTTCTTCAAGTACCGCTTTAAATACGTATTTTAACATTTCTTCAGCAAGATCTGCGGCATCCGCTAAGTTAGCAAAAGCAATTTCAGGCTCTATCATCCAAAATTCAGCTAAGTGGCGAGTAGTGTTTGAATTTTCAGCTCTAAACGTAGGGCCAAACGTATACACTTTAGATAAGGCACAACAGTATGTTTCAACGTTTAATTGGCCAGAAACCGTTAAAAAGGTTTCTTTACCAAAAAAGTCTTGGTTAAAGTCAATGTCGCCTTTATCAGTACGCGGCAGGTTTTCTAAATCAAGCGTACTTACACGGAACATTTCGCCAGCGCCTTCACAGTCACTACCTGTAATAAGCGGCGTGCTGATCCATAAATAACCTTTTTCATGTAAAAAGCGGTGTACCGCTTGTGCTAGTGAGTTACGTACACGTGTAACAGCACCACCAAGGTTAGTACGGGCACGTAAATGTGCATGCTCACGTAAAAACTCAATACTATGACGCTTAGCCGCCATCGGGTAAGTGTCAGGGTCTTCAACTAAGCCAAGTACTTCTACTTGAGTTGCTTGAATTTCAAATGACTGACCTTGTCCTGGCGATTCAACTAACAGGCCGGTAACAGCAACAGCTGCGCCAGTAGTTAGTTTAAGGATATCTGATTGATAATTGTCTAATTCATTTGGTGCTATTGCTTGAATGGCGTCAAAACATGAACCATCGTGTATTGCTAAAAATGAAATACCAGCTTTAGAGTCACGGCGAGTTCTGATCCAACCATGTACGGTAATTTCTTCATTAACTGGGTATTTACCCGCTAATACATCAGTAATTGCTATAACTGACATTTATCAACCTCTTTAATTTATCTGTTAAATAATCTTCTATATTTTGGGGATGATATGTTACCTTTCCTATTGCGTTTAACAAGTAAAAATTAACGATAAACCGCTACAATAGATAAAAAAGTAGTGAAAGCACAAAAATATAAGGGAAATGGCTTTGAAGCGAGAAAAAGAAAGGCGAATTCATAAAGACTTTTGGAGTATTGCATTAAAAGGATCAGCAATAACCAGTTGGTTATTATTTACCTTTGCGTTAATTATGTCTTATTACGCAGCACCTGATAATCAATATGGCGTATTAAGGTACCACGGTATTGAAGTACGTAAGTTTTGGTTAACACCATTAACAGGTTATTTGTATATTTTACTTTGGTTAAGTGCACTTATTAGTTACGTTAGTATGTTATTGAATAGATTTAGATCGCGCCGAAAATCTGATCACCAACACTTTAACACCATACTACTATTTATAATTTCGGTAGCATGGATCATCTATATATTAATGCAATTAGCAAAAAATTCAGCGGGGTAAATACAAATAACCCCGATGATTTATTCTCTAAGCATTATTAAAACATTGCTCTTCATCAAGCACAGCAGCTATAGCGTTAACTAAATGCGCTAGCTCACCATTTTTTATAATTAGCGGTGGCATTACATAGATAAGTTTACCAAAAGGGCGGATCCATACCCCAAGCTCAACAAACCTTTTTTGTATGGTAGCAACATTTACATTCTGCTTAACTTCAACCACACCAATCGTCCCTAATACCCGCGTTGCTTTTACTCTTTTGTGCGCAGCTAATGGTAAAATGGTGGCGGTGAGTTGTTGCTCAATTGTTTTCACCTTTACTTGCCAATTACTTGAAATAAGTAAATCAATACTGGCATTAGCCACCGCACAGGCAAGGGGATTTCCCATATAAGTAGGGCCATGCATAAAACAGCCCGCTTCGCCGTTACTTATTGTGCTAGCAATATGATCGGTCGTTAAGGTTGCCGCTAACGTTAAATACCCACCCGTTAATGTTTTGCCTAAACACATAATATCGGGCGTAATATCAGCCCAGTTACTGGCAAATAATTGTCCTGTACGTCCTAAACCTGTGGCTATTTCATCACAAATTAGCAGTACATCGAATTGATCGCATAAACGCCGACACGCTTTTAAATATTCTGGGTGATAAAAGTTCATCCCTCCTGTGCCTTGCACAATCGGCTCTATAATAAAGGCAGCTATTTCAAGGTGATGTTGCTTAAACAGTGCGGTAAGTTCATCCATATAACTTTCATTCCATGGCTGATCAAACGCGCACTGTGGTTGTGGTGCAAAAAAGTTTTGCATTAGTACTTGGTCAAATATTTGGTGCATCCCCGTAACAGGGTCGCACACTGACATTGCTGCAAACGTATCACCATGGTACCCATTTTTCACTGTCATTAACTTATGCTTGCTGGTTACACCTTTACTTTGCCAGTACT
>JBMZCX010000012.1:0-49560 GCA_049613795.1 Thalassotalea sp.
GGCGTTATGTGTAAAGGAGTATTAAATGTCGCAAGTAGAAAGTAGAAATGGAATTCATTGGCCAAGTTTGTTTTGGTTTTGTATCGCGCTATTTAGTATTGTCACAGGGGTTATCGATTCAACACCATCTAATATTTTATCTGGTATTGGGTTTTGCTGTATGGGGTATTCTAGTATCCGTTTGGTTCCAGCGAATTTATTTACCCAAAAGGACATTTTTTCAGTACCGACAGAAAATGATTATCGTAAGTTAGATGTAATAATTCAGTTTATTGGTCTTTTTCTTATTATGTCTGGGTTAGCTGTTTCATATTTTTACACATAACAAGTTACCTAAAATCGCCGCAAAAAGCGCGGCTGGGACAAATACTCACTGGGCTTCGCCCAACAACGTTCGCATTTGCCCCTTGGCAAAGCGTTAGGTATACATCGTATTAAGGATGCATAATTGGATTATTCAAGTTGGTTACAAAAAGTCTTTCCTCAATTGAACGAGATCCCAAAGGAAACGATTGACTCTTATGTCGACGATGCTAAATCGGATACTGAGCTTTTTAGAGAGTTTTTAAAAGTCTTAGGGGGGTTGTTTTTTATTGTTCCGTTTAATTTATATCTTTATATTTCTGGTATTCAATCTTACGGCAGTATTTTATATTGGTTTTTAGTTTTATCTTCTTTTGGAATCGGTGGTTTTATTGGCCTTTACTGCGAGCAAAAGTTAATTAAAAAACATCTAAAGAAAATAATACGGTTAAAGTATACCTAACAAGGCAATAAAGCAGGAAAATTTACAGTTGGCTGTTTTCACTGCGTTCAACAATTTTAGTCATTTGCTCGGTTTCGCTTCGCTACACATTTTAGCAAACAATTATCAGCCCCTTAAATGGGCGTTATGTGTTTCTAAAACTAAGGATGAATATGTCAAATGTAATGGATACAATTAAAATTAGAGATAATAAAAGCGACTTTAAACTAGCTATGGTTTTGGCATTTTTTTTAGTTGCTATTTCATTTTTTTCTGTAGGGTTTATCTATGCAAATGCACCTCAAACTGGAGTGCTTATTAAATTAATAGCTATTTTGGGTGGCATAAATGCATTCTTGGTTTATTACTTATATAGAAAAATAGACGGTGTATCAAACACATAACAAGAACTTCAAACGGAAAAAATACAGTTGGCTGTTAATTAGGCGTTATATTCTTATGGAAGTGTTTTAAGTAGGTACACTTTATGGATAAAAATTTTAATGGTGTAAGGCTGCCGCCTGGTGCTCGAAAAGGTGTTCCAAAAACTTGGCTCTTTCTTGGTAAATCTGGAAAATGGGTTTTGAAAACTCGAACTAGGGTTATTCACAAATTTGCGAGGAAAGAAGATGCTGTAAATTGGTGGTTGCAACTCTGCACTCATAGAGAGATGCCCTACAGAAAACCGACGGAAGGGACTCCTCCACCAAAAGCTGTTAAACTTGCGAATATGGGAGCTATTAGTATCGACCATGCTAAAAGAGAACAATTCATTCGTGATGCTACAAAAGATGGGTATGAACCCAAATGATTTGTGCGGTTCAGAATATAACAACGTTAAAGCAGGACAAATAACAGTTGGCTTTTGCTCCTTCGTTGCTATTTTAACCAACTGTTATTGATTCGTTATATGCCTATAGGAGTTCTACATGAGTTCAATATTTATTTTGATAATTTCAGTATTGCTGACATCATTTTTTGTATTCGCTAGTTCCATCAAGATTCTTGGTTGGCAAAAATTTATATTTGAGACACAGCTATCATTTTTTAAAAAGTATGGTTTAAATCGTACAATTATGGCGTTAATCGGCTTTGTCGAATTATTTGGAGCAATAACTCTCTGGTTTCCTGATTACGTAGGCATGGCTGGAGCTTTCACTTTATTCGCTACATCAGCAGGTGCTATTTGTTTTCATCTCTACTTCGATACATGGAAAGATGCAATTCCTGCATTTGTCACAATATCGCTGTCTAGCATTTTGTTTTATATCCAGTTTAGTGCACTAGGCATATAAGTCACTCAAAAGGACAAAAAACAGTTGGCTTTTGCTCATTCGTTGCTAATTTTAGCCAACTCTTTTTTGCCTGTTAATTCGTTATACTTTAAGGGGTTAAGTATGAGTGTCATTGCAGATTTATGTATTTGGCTTTTAATTGATACAGTATTAGGCTTTTTGTTGTATTTAACGGGTTGTTTAATTTTAAAGGTATTTACGCTTGGTCGCTTTAAGGTGGCATTTAAAGATTTTACAACTTTTAAGGGGGTAAAATCGAAGAAAGTAACTTCAATTATTGTGCTAGGGATTAGCTTTTACGTTTTAATAATTGCATTTATTGCGTATTACAATAGTTAAGATATAACAATCCCATTCAGATATAGCTGCTAATGGCTTATTCAGTTCTGCTTCGCTTTACATATTAGCTAACAATATTTAGCCATCTAAGGTGGTATTATACTTTGAGGAAAGAGGATGAATAACAACAAAAAATTAGTGAAAGAGCCGTGGCTATTTATTAACACTATATTTTTATCGAGCGTCTTTTTTTTCTTTGGCTTTATAACTTTATCAAAGGGGACTACCACGATAATTGGCAAGCGTGAAATTACTGCTCTTAATGATCCTTTTCTCTTTTATTTTGGAGTATTTCTCGCGTTAGGTTTGGGTGTTGCCGTTATAGTGAATTACATATATTTAAAATATAACAAGCGCTAAAGAAGAAAATAATAAGAGCCGGCATCGTAGAAAATTCGATATTCATTCAAAGTTTATATCACCACGCTCAGAAACCATTGAATTGATTCAATCACTAGAATTGTTTTGCTCACTATAAAATAGCTGGCAGCAGGTTTATGCTGTAATAATAGACAATTTGTCTAATGAATACTGATGTAGAGATACCAGTTCTTGTACTATATTAGGCGTTAACTTAGTTTCAATTTCGGCACGCTCTAGGTCGAGTTTCTGCCGTTCTTTTTTCGCCAGTTTTTTACGTGCTTCCATTATCGGCATATGTTTTATCGTATGATAAAGCTCATAAATAGCAGGAAACTGCTGTTCCAATTCATTAATCGTTTTTAACGAATCAAGTAACACGCTTAAGCGCCAACAACCTTCAGAATAGTCGCACTGCTCTTCTTTCATCGCTCTTACAATAATAACAACACTCTCAAGCACTTTTTTATCGTGTTGATTGTGTGCTTTTTTAGCCTCAATTAAGGCTTTTTGCTGTAGTTGTGTTTGCCTTTTTAGCTGATTTAATAACTTGCCTGCATAAAAAGACAAAGCGGCAATAATAACAACACCAACAAGGGTCAGTAACACCATATAACTTTCACCCATTATTTACTCAAAATCTGACATATCAGGCTTATCTAATTTGTCCCATAAGGCGTCTTCATCTATTTCGCCGTTCATAGTGTTATTAGCTGTTTCATCTTCTTCGTCATCATTCCAGCCTAGCGCTTGACGTAGTTCTTCATGCCGAGTCATTTTCTCATTGAAAAAATCAACTTCAGCTTCGGTCAGGGCAATGTCATCATCTTGTTTTGCCAAAATAGCTTGCAGCTGACTGTCATCTTCAATGGCATAAATTTCTTGTTCGAGTGCATCATTATTATCTACTTCACGAATGGCAGCAATTGGCGTTTTTTTATTGGCTTTTGCTTTTTTCACGTTAGTGACAGCTCTTACAGGCACACCAAGGTCGATTGGTTTTTTACTACCAATACGCGGGTCTTTCGGTTGGTTATTGTTTCCAGACGTTTGGCTACTTTCAAATGCTTCTTTTTGACGGTTGCCTGATTGCTTGCCATTTTTTTTCTTTGGCTTTTTGTCACTAAGAATTACCGCTTTTTTCTTGTCTTCTTTAGGGGCACTAGTAGGCGCAAAGCTAGGTTTTCTCGATTTCTTGGTTCGGCTCATGTTTTTCACATATATTGGCAAGTATTTGCCTATTTTACGACAAAATAAGTATTAATGGTTAGTTTATGAATAATTCTTTTGCAGAAAAGAAAAAACGATGGCAAAAGCCATCGTTCTGGGAAGAATAATTGTGAGTAAATCAGCAATTAATCTTAATTCCAAATTTTCAAGTGGTTATCCAAACCTTTCGTTACAGTCCCTGTACTCTCTGACAGTTATCCTATTGTTATTAGCGCATTCCTAGCTAGTTTATTTTTTATCGGTCATCCTAACGCTTTTTTGGGCTTTCCGTATGTCCTCCAGGACAAAAATAGTAATGATCTTCCTGATTAAAGTTAATCATCCATATTCGAATATTTAGTATTTACTTAATAAATACTGATCGCTTTCCGTGCGTTTTTATGTCCTTTTTCTTTAGTTGAATAAATCAACTGGTAGATACTTTACCTAAGTTTATTTTTACAGCAAGTAAAATATTACAAGAAATTTACAATATTTCACTTTACCTTTTATATCTAGTTGTATTAACTGTAAATTAACATTAAAAATAAATTAAATTTAACGTGAAAATGGCCTGCATTTTGTCAATAAAGTGATGGTTTTTTCACTTTTATCATTGAATTTTTATACGAAAGCCTTCGTTTTCATTCACTTTTATATTCTTTACTTATTCTGTTTTACTGCAATTGTATTCATCTTTAGTTCAATTGGTTCTATAGTAAAAATAGATAGTTGAAATTCAGATTGGCATATATCGTTGCTTGATCTTACTCTCGTTATATTTATTAAAAGAAAAAACCGACTGAAAGTCGGTTTTAGGAAGACACTAAAGGCAAATTACTTTATTCGTGTAACCATGCTGCATGGCGAGGTGCACGCTTAGTGACTGACCATTCTTCTATCATATCAAGTGCAACTTCGTTAAGCTTTCTGTATTGCTCTTCGGTGCCTATATCAGCAGCAAGCTCTAAACGGTGACCGTTTGGATCAAAAAAGTAAATCGATTTAAATACACCGTGGTTAACAGGGCCAAGTACATCAAGCCCTTTTTCTTCTAACGATTCTTTGGCAGAGACAAGTTCATCAACGCTTTTAATTTTTAGCGCAATATGTTGCACCCACTCAGGAGTGTTTTGGTCACGCCCCATTTCATCAGAATTAGGTAATTCAAAAAAAGCGAGTACGTTGCCCATACCTGCATCTAAAAATATATGCATGTAAGGGTCAGGTGCTTTGGTTGAGGGCACTTCGTTTTCAGCAATGGCTAGCACTAAGTCCATGTTCAACATGTTTTTGTACCACTGCACCGTTTCTTTTGCGTCTTTACAACGATAAGCAACGTGGTGAATTTTTTCTATATTTATCATAACAACCTACGCTTAATTCAATAATTGCCAATATTTTTACACAAAGCCTGATAAGGCACTATTTTTAATCGTTAATTACTACCGTTAACAATGTCAGTAAAACGCTACGCCTTGTTAACTCCCTTTGACTATTATCACTCGCATAAAGTGCAATTTAGCGTTCAGAGTTAAGATTAAGCTTATTGCGGCAGTCATTTTCGCTTTTATCAACCTCAATACTCCATGGAATAAAATCTTTACAGGGAGTACGTAAGTAATGTCACAACTTATGTAATACGCTGCCAAATTTTCGCTTTTTCATCATTTTTTAATACTAATTGGTTCAATTCGTTTACGGGTTCACTGAGTTTAACTCTTGAAGTAAATAGCTCACCATTTCGAATATAAGTAATGTTATAACCTTGGTTTAATTGCAGGTTATGCACTACATCAGCAAAGTTAGCTTTGCTGATCACTATATTATCAATAGCAATAATGTTGTCTTGAACGCTAATTCCTGCTTTTTCAGCAGGTGAATGTTCTAATACTTGAGTTGCTTCTATACCTAATTTGGCTTCTTTAAACATAACACCAATAAAGGGATTATGGCTATCTGTTGAAGCTTCTAGCAATGAATTAGCTTTTGATGGCATTTGCTTTAATTCAACACCAAATTCAGCGAGTAAATCATCCAATACAATGGGCGATTTATTATTAAGCAGTAAATTAAATTGTTGTGATAAATCGGCTTTGGTTAATTCATTGGCAATATTTATAATGGTATTAAGTTGCGTACCTGAATATGCTTCGCCTTTCGTTAGGAAGTCAGACCATAATACGCGCATCACATCGTCTAATGACTTATTCGCATTAGTGAGCTTTCTGATCGTTAAATCAAGCCATAAGGCGACTAATGAACCTTTGGTGTAATAACTCACAATATTATTAGCAGCATCAGCACCTTGTTGATAAAATTTCGTCCACGTATAAAAACTCGATTCAATCAGGTTTTGCTTTAATTGACCGTTACCTCGGTTTACTCTGCTAATAGTTTTACTTTTGAGTGTTAGATAGTCTTCAAAGGAAATAATACCGGCCCGGAATAAGCTAAAGTCGTCGTAATAAGAGGTTATGCCTTCAAACGCCCATAGTTGCTTGGTATAGCTTTCATTAGTTAACGCATAGGGTACAAACTCTTCAGGCTTAATGCGGCAAACATTCCAGCTGTGAAAGTATTCATGAGACACTAGGCTTAAGAATGTTTTATAACCATCAGATAATTCTTCAGGTTTGTTTTTATTAGGGAAGTCAAATGTAGAGCATAATAACGCCGTTGAATTTTTATGCTCTAAACCACCAAAGCCGCTCGGTAAAATATTAGCTAAAAACCAATACTCGTTAAAAGGCGGTTTACCTCCCGTCTCTTTTTCAAAAAGGTCAATATGGTGTTGGCAGAGCTTAATTGTATCTTTAACCAACCTTTTAGTATCAGCGTAGTGTTTACCGTTCAAAATTAAATAATGCGGCGTACCTGCAACCTCAAATGCTAAAGGCGTAAAGCTGCCAATTTCAACAGGGCAGTCTATTAGTTCGGCATAATTATCACTAAAATAATGGCCGAAACTAAACACTTTTGTAGTTGATGCTCTCTGTAAGCCAGTGGCAACCTGCCAATCGCTGGTAAATGTTGGTTGTACTAATTCAACCGATTGTGGCTGATGCTTAAATTCTTCAACCGCAAGAAATAAGCTAGTCCCATTAAAGAATGCCCGTTGTTGATCTAAATATGCCGTTCTTACTGAACTGTCGAATGCATACACTTGGTAGGTAACAATACATGAATCACCCTTAGTCGCTATTAACCAATTCTGCTTGTCAATTAAAGTAAGTTCAGCCGCTTTACCACCAACTTCAGCATTCAGGTTAATAATGCTTTTGGCGAAGTCTCTGATCATATAAGAGCCGGGGATCCACGCGGGTAAAGACAAATGTAGGGTGTTTTGTAAATGCGCTGGTATTTCAATGGTAACGTTAAATAAATGCTGGTGAGCATTTTCAAATGATACGCGATAGGTAACTGACATAAAGGTGCTTAATATTAATAATGCTTAAAAGCAGTATATCAGGGCTATATAGGAATTCGGAGTGTTTATTGCTGTACGGTAAGAGAAAAACAAAGCAGCGCTCAGAGCAATAATGTCTGATCTAAGCGCTCACTTATGTTAAGTGTATTAATGTTAAGCGCATTACGCTAATAATGATTGATACACTTCAATACATGCGCCTAACGTGTGGTAATCGCACTTGGCGCCTGCAGCACTTTTTTCGTTAGAGTAAGCTGAATTGTCGCGGTGTAATACACGGAACCATGCGCCATGTTTATGGTCAACAAAATGCGCCCAGCTGTACTGCCATAAATCGTTATATTTAGTTAAATATTGCGCGTCGTCAGTTGCTTGATAGAGTAAAGCAGCGGCGGCAAAGCTTTCAGCTTGTACCCAAAAATATTTGTCGTCGTCACACCATTTTCCTTCAGGATCAAAGCCGTAAACTAAGCCACCATGCTGTTTATCCCAAGACTTATCGTAACTGTTATCAAACAACTGCTGTGCTTTTTCAAGTAACCACGCTTCAGGCGCGTCGCGATGTATTTGCAGTAATAATTTAGTCCATTCGGTTTGGTGACCCGGTTGAAAGCCCCACGGACGGTAAAGGTTTTTGGGATCGTTTTTATTGTATTCCCAGTCAGGTTGAAATTCTGGGGTATAGTGTTCCCAAATTAAGTCGTTGGTTAACGCGGCTTGTTTGCAGCAAATAGTAGCAGCAATTGTTTTAGCGCGCGATAAGTACTTGTCGTGCTTAGTGGCTTGGTAGGCAGCAATCATCGCTTCACAAATATGCATATTGGCATTTTGACCGCGATAGTCAGACAATACACCCTCAGTTGAAAGCGTGTCGGCGTATAAGCCATATTCTGCTTGCCAAAATCGTTGTTCAAGCAGTTGATATATTTGCTCAATTTTTTCATCTGAGCTAATCATGCCTGCTTTATAGGCCGCAGTATACGCCAATAAAACAAAAGCATAGCCATAAGCTTGCTGGGTCATGTCGAGCGGCGCATTGTCTTGTAATGTCCACGCGTAGCCTTGGCTGTCTTCTTGCCAATGCACTTGTTCTAAAAAGGTTAAACCATGTTGCGCTATGGTTAAGTATTCTGGGCGATCAAACGTTTTAGCGGCCAGTGCATAGTTAACAATAATACGAGTACTACTCACTAATTGTTTAAAACCATTATTAAAGGTAGTGCCGTCGTCATAAAAGTTTTGAAAATAGCCACCTTGAGGGTCAACTACGCGATCATCATAAAAAGCTAAAATATCTTGGCTGTGATTTTTCAAAAAATCGACATCATAAAAATTCATTTACTAACTCCGTAAAAATACATCAAGTCCGTCTGCTTGATTTTGAGAAGAGGGATCTACTGGAAAAGACAATTGCGCCAACACTTCGTCAAGCGTGGCAAGGGCTGGAAATGCCCCCGACTTACTTACGGCAATAGCACCACATTGAGCAGAAAACTCAATGACCTTACGCAGCATATTTTCATTTTCCACTAAAGTGCTTAATTCTGGAAATTGTGACAGCGCATATAAAAACCCGCCAATAAAGCCATCACCACCTGCGGTAGTGTCTATTGCCGTTATTGCTGGCGGCTGTATTTGGCTCACATTGTTTCGCGTATGATAAACAATAGGTTTAGCGCCATCAGTAATAATAACTAGTTGGCAATTCCAATTAAAACAAAAGGTTAAATAGTCATCGGCACTGCCATTGGCTTGCGTACTGGCTAAATAGTCAAATTCGTCACGAGAAAACTTAATAACATGGGCACTGCGAATTAAGTTATTAACCGTATTAATATTCGCTTCTTGCTCAGGCCATAAATTATGACGTAAGTTAACATCAAAACTGACAATGGCATTGGCTTGTATAGCTTTATTTACTGCAAATTCGGTGCTTTTTGCAATGTCATTCTCAGTGAGCGTATTGCTGCAAAAATGAAAAATTGACGGTGCTGAAAACCATTCGTCTTTAACTTGTGCTTGGCTAAATAGCATGTCAGCACTGTTATGACGGTGAAAAGTAAAGGTTCTTTCGCCATATTGGTCTAACGTAACAAAAGCAAGCGCGGTACTAGCGGTTTCATGTTTACTTAAAAATTGAGTATCTACCGCATAAGCCTGTAAAGACGACTCAAGAAAATTACCAAAAATGTCATTACCTACTTGCCCTGCAAATAATGCATTACCGCCTAATTTAGCTACAGCGACGGCTGCATTAGCAGGCGCGCCTCCAGGGTATTGGCGGTAATTATTCAGTAACAAACAGCCGTCTTTTTCTTTGCCCGTGTTGAGAAAATCAATTAAGGCTTCACCAAAACAAATTACAGGTTTCATGAATGGCTCGCCTCTGCATTTACCGACACTGCCACATTATTACCTGATGATTTAGCACTATAAAGCGCATAGAAACAGATATAAATGTAGCCAACTGCAGGCACAATAAAGCTTGCTTGTACTGAAGTTACATCAGCCACATAGCCTTGAATTAATGGGATAATTGCGCCACCAACAATGGCTTGGCATAACAAACCAGAGCCTTTAGACGTTAACGGGCCTAATCCTCGAATGGCTAACGTGAAAATAGTAGGGAACATAATTGAATTGAAAAAGCCCACAGAGATCACCGCCCACATGGCAAAGTGGCCGCTACTGCTCATGGTAAGTGCAAGTAAACACATTGCAATAATCGAGTTACACGCTAATACATAGCTAGGTTTAACAATACGGGTTAAATAAGCGCCAACAAATCGGCCGATCATCGCGGCGCCCCAATAATAGGCAACCATATCACCTGCTTGTTTCTCTGTTAGGCCAGCAATGTCGCTTTGGCTAAAATAGTTCACTAAGAAACTACCAATGGAGACTTCAGCGCCTACGTAAACAAATATAGCTAATGCGCCTAGTACTAAAGGTTTTTGTTGCCAAATAGAGGCACCTTCAACACTCTTTTCTGTGTTGTCTTCAGCGATTGAAGCAATTGTTGGCAAATGCAAAAATTTAAAACCAAGCGCAATTAAAATAGTTGCTCCCGCTAATAATAAATACGGTAATTGCACGCTTTTCGCGTCGATTACTTCGCTATGTGCAACAGCACCAAAAATTAATGCACTGCCAAAAATAGGGCCAAGCGTGTGGCCTAAAGAGTTAATGGCTTGGGCTAAGTTTAAACGGCTAGCTGCGGTAGCTTCTGTGCCTAATGAAGCTACGTAAGGGTTAGCAGACACTTGTAAAATGGTAATGCCTGAAGCTAGTACAAATAACCCTGCTAAAAATACCCAATACACACCAATTTCGGCGGCAGGATAAAATAAACTACAACCTGCAGCAATAGTAAGTAAACCAGTAATAATCCCTTTTAAATAACCAATTTTGCTGATCAATTTACCCGCTATTGGCGACATAATGAAATACGCACCAAAAAAGCAAAATTGTACTAACATCGCTTGCACATAATTTAAGTCAAACGCGGCTTTAAGGTGTGGTATCAAAATATCGTTTAGTGCGGTAATAAAACCCCAAATAAAAAATAATGTGGTCATGGCACCAAAGGCAAAGTGATAGTTTTGATCTCCCGCCGCCGATACTGTTGAAGACTGTGGAATATGGCCAGCCATTACTTTTCTCCCTTAATGTGTGTGTTAGTTTGTGATGAAAAAGACAATGGTCGATCTGCCTTTGGTTCACCCCAATGTGTATTTGGCGTAGCAGAAAGTTCAAAGTCTAGGGTAACAGGTGTTGAAATATAGTCATTACCAATCCAACTCTTATTGCTCTGTACGTTATTCACTTTTAAGCTGTTTACGTAACGGTTCTCGCTTGAAGCTTTTGGCGCATTAATGGTTAAATTGCCAATTTTTGCTTGCGTGAATATTGGGCTTGAAAGCACCATATCAGCACGACCAGGTATTAAAGGGTACATACCTAATGCTGAAAACACATACCATGACGACATTTGTCCTAAATCGTCTTGCCCTGGAATACCTTTAGTGGTGTTATTCCAAAGTAACTCGATGGTAGCGCGAACGGTGTCTTGTGTTTTGTAGGCTTGCCCAGTAAATAAATACATCCAAGGAGAAGCAATTGACGGTTGGTTTGAAACATCTGAATATTCAGCTTTGTCTCTAAATAATACCCAGCTTCCGTCAGGTTTATGAAAGTGATTGTCTAGGCGAGTTGCCATTGCGTCGTCACCGCCGACTAAAGTATTTAAACCTGCACCGTCAAATGGCACCATCCATAAATATTGTGCAGGGCTACCTTCTACAAATAGGTGGCCGCTGTTGGCATCAAATTCTTTTTTCCAACTACCGTCTTTATTACGACCTTGCACATAACCTAATGTTGGTGTGGCTTTTGGGTTATACAAGTTCTTCCAATAACCTGAACGTGTTAACAGTGATTGGGCGGCACTTTCGTCGCCAACATTTGCCGCTAATTGCGATAAAGCAAAATCTGCAGAGGCTTGCTCTAAGGTTTCAGATGCACCTTCCCAGCTATTTGACTGATCTGAAATATAGTTAATTGATAACCATTGATCTAACGACGGGTGCTGTCCTCGGCAAAATACAGGACAACCAACATTGCTTAAATCAAATTCCGTTGGCTGAGTCGCTGCCGTAAGTAACGATTGATAAGCGCCGTTTACATCAAAGTCGGTTGCGCCAAAGGCAACAAAATTGGCAATGGCAATGGTTGAAGGGTCACCACTCATCACACCCGTTGGCCCTGAATTATGCGTCCAGCGATCCCAAATACCATTAAATTGGTTGGCTTGGTTCAATAAAGATTGCGCAATATCGCTACCACGTTTCTCGTCTAGTAAGGTTACTAGCTGTAGCTGTGAACGATAAACATCCCAACCTGAAAAGTTCGCATATTGTGCGGTTTGATTCGCGCTAACTGTGTGTACCTTTTGGTCGAATCCTAAATATTCACCATTAACGTCACTAAACACATTAGGGTGGAATTGCGAGTGAAATAAGGCGGTATAAAAGGTGCTTAAGTTGTTTTTATTTTCTGATACAACTTTTACTTTTGCTAAGGCATTATGCCATTGCTGGTAAGCCGTTTGACGCACATTATCAAAGCTTTGTACTTGGTTATTTACCGTTTGCTCAGTAGTTAAGTTTTCGCGCGCATTGGCTAAACTAACGTAAGAAATGCCCACGCGCATGGTAGCGGTTTGCTGTTGCGATAAGTCTAAATTAACCCAAGCACCTGAACCTTTACCTAAATTTGGAATGCCTTTTTCACCATAGCCCATACCGCCCGTTGCAGTGGTGCTATTATTGGTGACTTTGTCGTTTTCCCAGCTACCCGCACCTAATAAAGGGACGTCTAACTTAGCAACAAAATGCAATGTGTAGTAATCGCGACGATTATGTTCACCTAAGTAGCCACAAAAGTTACCACTGGTTACTGAACCTGTAATTTCGCCTTTTTCTAGGTCAACTTTGGTGGTGGCATTACCACTGCCAAGTTGTGAATAAGAACTTCTAAACAGCAGCTTTGCTTGTTCTGGATTGTCAAAAGTAAACTGTGCAATACCCGAGCGCGTAGTCGCACTTAGCTCAACATTAACACCGTTATCCATTTTTACTTGGTAGTAACCAGGCGTAGCCGCTTCGTTTTTATGGGTGAAACCTGCACTATAATAAGCGTTTAGCATATCGGTATCAGGAGAGTGGGTTATCGCTTTAGTAAACGGTAACACAGGAATATCGCCTGACGCACCTAAACAACCTGTGCCTGACAAACGCGTAAACGAAAAGCCTTTAATACGACTTGCTCCGTAATTATAACCACCCGGCCCAACAGGTACACGCCCTTTCTTTTCAAGCACAAGCTTTTTCATACGCTCGCTTTCTTTAAGTAGGTCTTCTGTGTAGGCATGCTCAGGACCAAAATTAAACATACCGTGAGGTAATACTGCCCCAGGCGTTACATTTGATGCTTGGCGATGATTGTAAACCCCTTCAGTACCAATAAAAGGATTAACGTAATCAACAGGGTTATTTACCCATTGCGCTGTTGGTGGTGATACTTGCTTTGTTTCTG
Organism: Thalassotalea sp.; assembly: GCA_049613795.1. Lineage (GTDB taxonomy): Bacteria > Pseudomonadota > Gammaproteobacteria > Enterobacterales > Alteromonadaceae > Thalassotalea_B. The sequence continues at coordinate 13,475 of JBMZCX010000012.1, forward strand.
CTTGTTCATTTTTTGATGAGTTATTACAACCTGAAAGTGCAATACCCAGTACAAGCAAACCGAAACTTTTGCTGTTAAACGTAAGCATTATTGTTCCTTAGCCCAGTAATTTACTGGGCTATAAAATTAATCGTATTAAAATAACTGTGTATATGGCAACGAGTGCTGTTGAGCTTAATGAACACTCATTGACGGTGGGCGTTCGGTTTGCTTATTAGCCCATTTCTTATTTGGCTGGCTCGACATGGTAAATTCTAAAACACCGCCGCTATTAATGTCGTCATGTGTAATATAACTACGATTAAGAGGCTTACCATTTAACTGAGCACTAGCAATGTATTTATTTTGCTCTGACAAGCGAGTTGCCTTAACCGTGAATTTTTTACCATTGGCTAAATTTAACGAAATTTCAGGTAATTGTGGTGCGCCAATCGCATAGCTTAAATCACCGGGCGCTACAGGGTAAAAACCCATTGCAGAGAAAATATACCATGCTGACATTTGGCCAACATCGTCATTACCTGCTAATCCGTCTGGCTTATCAGATGATAAGGTATCCATAATTTGACGAATGCGCTCTTGGGTGCGCCATGGCTTACCTGCGTAATTATATAAGTAGGCAATGTGGTGACTTGGCTCATTACCGTGAGCATATTGACCAATTAAACCAGCAATATCTTCATGCTCTTTAATTTTTTCGTGGCTAAGTTCTTTTTCAAACAACAAGTCTAAACGGTCTTCAAAAGCATTGTCATCGCCAATTAATTTAATTAACTCGCTAACATCATGCGGTACATAAAAAGTATATTGAAAGCTATTACCTTCAGTAAATGGCCCCATTAATTTTGCTTCTTCTGCATCAAAGTCAGGATTCCACGCACCTTTGCTATTTTTGCCACGCATAAATTTCACGCTAGCGTCGAAAACATTTTTATAAGATAACGCACGTTGATAAAAGGTTTTAGCAATGTCTTTTTTACCCATTGCTTCAGCCATACGAGCAATAGCAAAGTCGTTATACGCGTATTCTAAGGTAATAGAGACCGACTCACTTAGTTTGTCCATTGGTACAAAGCCATATTTAATATAATCAGGAATTGCATCATATTTCGGGTTAGTGGCCGTATCTACCATCGCTTTTAATGCCAGTTCAGCATCAAAGCCTCGAATACCTTTTAAATAAGCATCTGAAATAACTGATACCGCATGGTAGCCGATCATCGTCCACGTTTCGTGTGCCTGAAAAGACCAAACAGGTAGCATATTGTCGTAACTTTCATTGTAATGACGCAGCATTGATTGGATCATGCCCGGTACTTTTTCAGGAGCAACATAAGTTAATAACGGATGTAATGCTCTGTAGGTATCCCACAGTGAAAATAGGGTGTAGTTTTCTACGTCGTTTGCTTGATGAATTTCGCCATCAATACCACGGTATTGACCATTAACGTCTTGATAAATAGAAGGCGCTTGTAAGGCATGATAAAGCGCTGTGTATAACTGACGTTTTTGTGATTTTTCGCCTTTAGCGTCAATTACTGATAGCTGTTTCTGCCATTGTTGCTTAGCTTGTCGTTGTACACCATCGAAATCCCAATCTGGATTTTCTGTTACTAAGTTTTCAAGTGCATTTTTACGACTTACTGCAGATAAGCCTACTTTTACTAATAACGGTTCTTTATTAGCATCTTTAAAATGTGTTAATACTTTTACTGCTTTACCCGCAGTGTATTGAATAGCCGAATTCACAATGGTTGATGGCTTGTTACCACCTTTTTTATCTAAACAGCCATTACAACGGTAACGACTATTGTCTTGGTTAATTAACTCAATGCTGTCAAACGGGCGAGAGAATTTAATCGCAAAGTACATTTCTCTTTGTTTAGCCCAACCATTCGTTGAACGGTAAGCTAATAATGTTTGGTTGTCGATAACGCGCACGTCACTCCAAATAACTTTATTGCTAAAATTATAGATAGACGAGGTTAAATCAAGCATAACATGCGCTTTTTTGTCGTCTTTAAAGGTATAACGGTGCATACCTGTACGTGTTGTGGTGGTTAGTTCAGCTTTAATATTGTAATCGCTTAACTCAACCGCGTAGTATCCCGGTGTTGCTGTTTCAGCACTGTGTTTAAAACGAGAACGGTAACCTGATTCAGGGTTTTCTTTCGTGCCTACTTCAGTATGTGCTTTACCTGTCATTGGCATGATCAGTAAATCACCTAAATCTGAATGACCCGTACCACTAAAATGCGTGTGCGAGAAGCCAGTAATCGTTGCATCATCATAATGATAGCCTGCACTGTGCTTATAAATTTCTGATTGTGGATCTACACCTCGGCTAACGGCTGCAGTGTCTGGGCTTAGTTGCACCATACCAAAAGGAACTACCGCCCCAGGAAAGGTATGACCGTCACCGCCTGTACCAATAAATGGGTCAACCCACTGGGTGACATCTTTCGCTTGAACAGTTGAATATCCGATTAAAGTGGTGGTACTAAATGCTAAAATTATTAATTGTTTTAATAGCTTATATGTTTTATTAGATAAGTAATACATTGTACGTATTATCCTTATTATATTTGTAAATTTTTTGGAACGTTCCAATCTTGTATCAATATAGCGTTAAGTCCGCTATAATTCAATCACTTTAAAATGAATGATTTCAATTTTCTACAGGAAAGTGCGCAATGAGTAGGAATTCAAACTCTAAAAATGTCACTGTGATCGACGTTGCTAAAGAGGCAGGTGTGTCTAAGTCTACTGTTTCTTTAGTATTAACAGGCAGTGACAAAGTCAGCGATCGAGCTAAACAGAAAGTTGAAAAAGCCATTGAAGATATTGGCTATGTTTATAATCGCGATGCCGCTTCATTAAGAAGTCGAAAATCAAATTTAATCGCCATTGTCATTAATGATTTAAAAAACCCTTATTCTGCACAACTTGCGGTTGGCTTAGAAAAACAAATTCGCCAAATGGGCTTGTTTTCAATGTTGGTCAATAGCGGCGAGTGTGTTGAAACTCAAACATTATTAGTTAAAAACTTAAAAGAATATAATGTTGCGGCGTTTATTATTTGTCCTGCGCCTGATACTTCACCTGAATGGATTAATTCGTTAGTAGAGCAGGGGTTTCCTGTGGTTCATATTATGAGGGAAGTGGCTGGTGCAAAAGTTGCCACCGTATTGCCTGATAACTTTACGGGTACTAAACTGGCTACTCAACACTTACAAAATAAAGGCTATAAAAAAATAGCCTTTATTGGTGGTAACGAAAGTATTTCAGATTACCATCAACGACTTGCTGGCTATACCGAAGCGATGACTTTGGCTGAAATCCCCTTTTCTAAAAAACTGTGTGTGCAATCTAATACCACCCGTAATGGTGGGCGTGGTGCGATGAAAGAGGCACTAGCTCTTGCCGCTGATTTAGAGGCTGTTGTTTGCTTTAGTGACGTTATTGCTTATGGCGCTATAGAGCAGATACGCACGTCAGGTAAAGAGCCTGGAAAAGATATTGCTGTAGTGGGATTTGATGATTTAGAAGACTCTCGTTTAATGTCTCCCGCGCTATCTACTGTTCATGTAGATGCCAACCAAATTGCGATTGCTGTGTGCCAAATACTCACCAATATCAAAGACGGCAATAGAAATAAAATATTAGTGGGTGTAGATTTAATTGAACGTGAATCAAGTTAAATATAAGTCGTCTCAGCCGTAAATTTATGCGGTTGTTACAATTTTTTAATCTTTCTTATTACTCCTCTCTATTACCAACAATAACGGTGCTTTCGTACAAATTTCATACCTCATAAGGCTAATTATTAGTAGCCTTTCGAATAAATAACATTTGACTATTGAGCTAAATACGTTAAATTTGTATTTGGAACGTTCCACTTAATTGTTTTGTATATTACTGCGTATAAGCTATCTCCCATATGTTTATCGGTTAATACATTCGAAAAAAATAATTGGAACGTTACTTAAAATAATTATAAGTATTACGAGGGGATATTATGAAAATAACTAAAATCACCATGGCAATTACATTGGCACTAAGTGCGAATGTTAGTTACGCTGCTGAAAATAGTGCGCCTGAACTAGAAGAAGATAAAACAGAAAGTATTGTAGTAATAGGGACGCGTTCAGCACCTCGCTCTGTTGCTGACTCGTCAGTGCCTATTGATATTATTAACGCAGACGAACTTAGCCGTAGCGGCTTAAGTGATATCAGTTCGGTATTAACCAATATTGTGCCTTCATACAATGTAAATACTCAATCAATTAATGACGCTGCCACTATGGTAAGGCCTGCCAATTTACGCGGATTACCGTCAGATAACACACTGGTACTGGTCAATGGTAAACGTCGTCATCGCGCTTCGGTTATTACTTGGACCACAGGCGGTGTTAATAATGGCTCACATGGGCCCGACATTTCAGTTATTCCATCAATTGCACTTAAACAGGTTGAAGTCTTAAGAGATGGTGCCGCGGCACAATATGGCTCAGACGCCATTGCAGGTGTTATTAACTTTCAATTGAAAGACGATAGTGAAGGCGGTTCATTTCAGTATCAACGTGGGCAATATTATAAAGGTGATGGTGAAAGCAATACTTTTGCTGCAAACCTTGGCTTGCCATTAACTGATGCAGGTTTTGCTAACTTCAGTGTTGAGCTTAATGAAAGTAAACCCACCGATAGATCTGTACAACGTGGCGATGCCCAAGGTTTAGTTGACGCAGGTAATACCCATGTTAATTCGCCAGCGCAAGTGTGGGGTAACCCTGAAATAAAAAACAATTTTAAACTATTTAGCAATATCGGCTTAGATTTAGGTAACGATAAAGAAGTTTATATGTTTGCTAACTGGGCTGAAAAAGAAGTGGTTGGTAGCTTCTATTTCCGTAACCCTAATAACCGAGGCGGCGTTTATGGCGGTCCAAATAATACGCTATTAGTGGGAGATTTAACCCCTGATGACGGTATTGGCTGTCCTGTCGTTAATATTGTTAATAATGCACCAGATCCTGTTGCCCTTAGCGCAATACAAAATGATCCTAATTGTTTTTCCCATTACGAGAACATTCCAGGTGGATTTACCCCTAATTTTGGCGGAAAAGTTACCGATACGGCTATTGCGGTAGGTACGAAAGGTGAGCTTAACAATGGCATATTATATGACTTAAGTGCCTCTGTTGGTCGTCATGCGTCAAAATTCGCTATCACTAACACACTAAATGCGGCAATGGGGCCTGACTCACCAAGAGATTTTAATCCCGGTGAATACATTGAAATAGATACCAGCTACACCCTAGATTTAGCTTACCCATTAGCGGTAAATTGGCTAGATGATGATATTAATATTGCGGGTGGTGTTGAATATCGCGAGGAGTCTTTTGAAATTAAAGCGGGTGATCCTGCTTCATATTCTTTAGGCGATACCACATTATCTTTACCGCTTTATAAACAAGGTTTTAATGTTGGTTCAAACGGTTTTCCTGGCTTTAAACCCGAACATTCGGGCGAATTTTCTCGTTCAAATGTATCAGCCTACATCGATATAGAAGCTTACTTAACCGACACCTTTAGAGTTGGCACCGCTGTTCGTTATGAAGACTTTAGTGATTTTGGTTCAACTAGCAATGCTAAACTGACTATGCACTGGGAAACTAACGATAACCTGTCATTAAGGGGCTCAATCGGCACAGGTTTTAGAGCGCCAACGGTAGGACAAAGTAATGCCAGCAACGTAAGCACTTCGCTTAGTCAAGAAGGCGTATTAGTTGACCAAGCGACACTGTCACCACTTAATCCTATTTCGGTATTAAAAGGTGGTAAACAGTTAGCGCCTGAAGACTCAACCAACTATGCTTTTGGTGCGGTACTACAATTTGACGAGCTATTTATTACTGTTGATTACTTCAACGTTGAAGTGAAAGACCGCATTACCTTATCAAAAGATTTTAAAGTGACTGATGCTGATGTATTAGCCTTAGAAACACTCGGTATATTAGACGCAAGTAGTTACGACAGCGTTAAATACTTTACCAACGATTTTGACACTACCACGCAAGGTATTGACGTAGTGGCTAATTATAAAGTTGATATGCTAGGCGGCGAAACAAACTATAGCTTTGCCTACAACTGGACTGACACTAGTATTGATAATTGGAACAATGAGTTTGTTAGTGAAACCGTAGTACGCCAAATGGAAGACGGGTTACCTGATCACAAAGGGACTTTTACCTTACAACATACCAATAATGATCTAGACGGTTTTGTCAGAGTCAATTACTTTGGTGGTCACTATGAAGCGCATGCAGAAGTTGGCGATTGGCCAATTGATATTGATTCAGCGATCACTGTTGATGCCGAAATAAGCTATGCAGCTACCGAGCAGTTAGTGCTGTCACTTGGGGCACAAAATATTTTCGACCAATACCCTAACAAAAATCCATACGCAGAGTCTTTAGGGGCTAAGTACCCTGTTACTTCTGTTATGGGCTTTAGCGGCGGGTATTATTACTTAAAAGCACAATACAAGTTCTAACCAAATAACAAAACAAACAATAACCACCTTTATTTGTAACGGTTTCCTGACCTATTTGGGGAGTGACTTCTTCCTCCCCTCTTTTTTTTGGAACGTTCCATAAATAAAAGGTGATATTAATAAATAAAAACTAATGAAAACAATAGGGGAAACACATGGATAAGTATCACCAAAGAAAGCAACCGCTCTCTTTGTCTAAACTGGCTTTAGTGATTGGCGCGGTATTATCAACGTCAACCATGACCATTAACGCTGAAGAAACAAAAGCGACAGAAGAAAATGCAGAACAAGTAGAGCGTATTGCCATTACTGGTTCTCGTATTCGTTCGATTAACGCATTAGCGCCAAGTCAAATCACTTCAATAACCTCTGAAGATTTAGCGCTTACTGGTCATGTTAATGTAATGGATGCATTGCTTGATTTACCTAGTGTAGCTGGTGGTTTAACCAATGAATCAGCGGGTTTTAACTACGCTAATACGGGCATGAACACTGTTAACTTAAGAAATTTAGGTCACGAAAGAACCTTAGTGCTAGTTAATGGTCGTCGTTATGTATCAAGTGATGTTGGTGAAATATTAGCCGACATTAACTCTATTCCAACGTCGTTAGTAGAGCGTGTTGATATTACCACCGGTGGTGGTTCTGCGAGTTATGGCTCTGGCGCAATTGCAGGTGTAGTTAACTTCATTTTAAAAGACGACTTTGAAGGTGTTGAAGTAGAGTCTCGCTTAAGCCAGTCGGGTGACAGCGATAATAAAAGTGACATGTTTCGCGCAACCTTAGGTGGCAACTTTAATGACGACAAAGGCAATGTGGTTGTTAACTTTGAGCGTTCAACCTCTGACGGTTTAGCCTCAAGAGATCGCGGTATTACAGGTGTTAGACTACGTACTGTTGATGGTGAAAAAGTATTAAACCCAGCGGACTTAAGTACCTATGCTCCAACTTGGCGTTATGACATTGGTAACCAAGAACTTTCATGGAAAAATGGTGCTGTAGGCGATTGGGATGTTGACAAAGACGGCTACCGTCATGCCGACAGCCGTACAATTTCAACGCCAATTGATCGTACTATTTTTAATGCGCTAGCCAATTATTACATTCAAGATGATATTCGCGCTTTTGCTGAATTTACTTACGCAAAAACTGAAACGTCAAATCCATCAGATTTGTATGCAATAGGCTCAGCTTATCGTGGTTCAGAAATTAGTGTTGATAATCCGTTCGTACCTGATGAATTACGTGCTATTGCTCTGTCTGAAAATGACAGCCAATTTATTCAGTACCGTGGTCGTTTGAACGAATTTGGTCAAGGTGGTTTTGACGCTGAGCGTATTGTTACTCGCTTTGTTTTGGGTGTTGATGGCACATTTGCTGACGACTGGGATTGGGAGCTAAGCTACAACTATGGTCATGTAACCAATGACCAAGCTGGGCTTGATGTTAACGAAGTTGCTTATAAAAAAGCGACTGACGTGGTAATTGATCCTGCAACAGGTGAAGCGGCTTGTCGCGATGAAGCTTACGCAGCAATCGGTTGTGTACCAACCAATGTTTTTGCTCCTTTTACTAAAGAAATGCAAAACTTTTGGACTAACTTAACGACACTTGACGGCACTTTAAAGCAAGAAACATTAGTCGCCTCTATTTCAAACAGTAATTTGTTTACCTTGCCCGCAGGTAGTGTAGGTTTTGCTGCAGGTTACGAGCGCCGTAAAGAATATGCCGAAGAGCATCCTGATTCAGGCACCAAATCAGGCTTAACGGGTGGCGTTCAAATTGATAGTTTAGAAGGCTCTTACGAAGTTGATGAACTTTTTCTTGAAGTAAATATTCCAATTTTAGCCGACGTTGAGTTTGCTAAGTCTCTTGGCGTTAATTTAGCCGCACGTACAACGGATTATAGTCATGTAGGCCGTAACGAAAGTTGGCAAATCGCCACTCGTTGGGAAATAAACGACGATATTACTTTTAGAGCGCAATATTCAGAGGCATTTAGAGCGCCAACTATTGCTGATATGTTTAATGGTGGTACGCGCCAAGGTTTAGGCCTTGCAGGTGTCGATCCATGTGACGGTGTTTCACTTACTGCCGCAGCTGACGGGGTTAGTGACGCGCATGCAGATGCTTGTCGAGCAATTCCTGCCATAGCTAATGCTATTCAAAATGGCGGTACTTTTGACGGTAATCCTGATGATGAAGCAGAGCGCTATTCATTCTTTGGTCCTTCACCCGATTTAGAAGTAGAAACAGCCGAAACGACAACATTAGGCTTTATTTACACGCCAAGCTTTGTCGATAACCTTACCGTTACGCTTGATTACTACAGCATTACAATTGATAACATTATTACAGGTGTTAGCGATAACTATAAAGCCGAACGTTGTTTAGAAGGCTTAGCTGAGTTTTGTCGTGCCATTGAACGTGATAATGCGACAGGTGTTATTCAAACGACCTACAACTATGTATTTAACTTAGCCGGTCGTGAAGTTGAAGGCTACGACTTAGAAGCAAATTATAAATATGATTTAGCTGAGTATGGCGAATTAAAATTTACTTTACTTTATAACTATGTCACTAAGCATCAAACCCAAGCATTACCAGACTCTCCGTGGGAAGATAACTTAAACGAGCTACCATACTTTGAACAACGTGGTAATTTATCGACTACTTATAACTATGAAGACTTGACCGTAAGTTGGACAACTGTGTACCAAGGCGCCATCTACGACGATAAAGATGCTAGCTACTTTAACAACGATATTGACGCTGTTGTTATTCATAATGCCCAAGCACGCTACACCTTTGGTAGTGAAACACCAATTCAGGTATATGCAGGTATCGATAATGTCTTTGACCAAGATCCACCATTTTTACCTGAAGGGTATAAAAACGGTCAGCCACAAACCGCTACCGCTAGCTCATATAGCCGTATAGGCCGTATGTTTTACCTAGGTACCACTGTTAAATTTTAAATAAATTAACTAGGCACTCCAGTCAGCTGAGAGTGCCTTAGATATGGCTTGCATCTAACAATGCAAACAAAAAGAATTAGAAGAGAAAATTATGAAAAACAGTAAATTATCACTCGTTGCTATGGTGGTGTTATCAACCACTTTAGGCGCGTGCAATAGCTCAGACAAATCATTAGAAGTAACACCAAAACAAGTGCAAGAAGATCAAAGCGGTGACTCAGCATTACGCAACATGTCAGTTGACTCAGGTAATACCATTATTTCGCCTGACTCAGTAAATTCACCTGCGGCTGAAGGTATTGGCAATTTAATTGACGGTAACGAAGGCTCTAAATTTTTATCGTTTAGCGACAGCGTTACTGTTGAATTTAGTGCGGCTAAGCCTTATGCCTTAAAAGGTTATGCCTTAATATCAGGTAACGACGCTCCAGAACGAGATCCTGCTCAATGGTTATTAGAAGGTTCAACTGACGGAACAACATGGACTGAAGTTGACAGCCGAGTAGGTGAAAGCTTTGGTAGCCGTGGTGAAAAACGTACTTTTGAACTCACCAATAACGAAATTGAATATCAATATTATCGTTTCAGCTTTTCAAATAACCCAGATACAGCCGCAGGTCTTTTTCAATTAGCTGAAATAGAGTTTATGGTGGTTGCTGATGCGCCATTAGTTGAGTTTGCTAGCAATAAAACACGTGCAGAAGTTGGCGAAGCTGTGCAGTTTTGGGATCGTTCATTAGCGAACCCGACCAGTTGGCAGTGGACATTTAAAGATGGTGAACCTGCAACCAGTACTGAGCGTAACCCGCTAGTTAAATTTACTTCATTAGGCGCTAAATCAGTCACTTTGGTTGCTGCCAATGACAAAGGCGAAAACGAACTAGTGAAAGAGCAAGTTATTCACGTGTGGGATGAACAAAATCCATGGGCAGGCTATGTACAACCAAAAGTTTCCTTCGTTGCTCACTTACCAGATCATGACGGCCAAGCAGCGTTTGCTCGTGTAATGCCAGACATTGAACAAGTGATTCATGATATTTCATTAGCGATTGCAAAAACGCTTTATCATGATGTTACCGAAGCACCATTATTTAAAACAGTAACGTTTGAAACGGGTCAATATGATTTTCCTGCGGCGAAAAGCGGCACCGACCAAGACATGATTTTACTCATGGATGTTAATCACTTACTAAGTAAAGCTAGAGAAGGTGACCAAGCATTACGTGATGAAGTAGTTGGTATGTTATGGCATGAACTAACGCATGGTTATAATAATTCACCTAATTCAGGGGAATATGCAGCAGGTGATGAGTACCATTCGTATTTAGAAGGCTTAGCCGACTATATGCGTATTAAAGAAGGCTACAATGAACATAAACGCGATGGTATTAAATGGGTAGCTGACTGGAATGTAGATGCTTACAACCAAACGTCATTCTTTTTAGAGTGGGTAGCAACACACCATCTTGATACCGACTTTATCTACTTATTTAATAAAGCCGCAGGCGATTTAGAAAAGTGGAGTTTCGACACTGCCTTTAAATCTATTTTTGGTGAAGATCGCGGTATAGCGGAACTTTGGGCTGAATACCATGAAGCACTTAATATCGAACCACCATTTCCAACGCCAGTAGCTGGGTATCGTAACTTTGCCATTGATAATGGTGTTGAAGTTACCTCTGTTGCTTCCGATCTAACGGTTTGGCAAGAGGGTGTAAATGAGCTAATTGATAATAATGTTGAGAATAAGTTTAATGCATTTATTGAAGATACATGGTGGAGAGAGCAGTATTTACCTGATCTTGTACTGAACGATGTAACTGATGTAACGGTGGAATTTACATTACCAGAAGCGATTGTTTTACAAAAATATAGCGTAACTACAGGTAATGATAACCCGCAACGTGATCCAACTAGTTGGACTGTATCTGGTTCGGTGGACGGCACTACTTGGGTTCAGTTAGACAGTGCAAATTACCCAGAAAGTCCTGAGCGCTTAACTACTTACCATTATGATATTGATAACGCTACAACAGCTTATAAATATTATCAATTTACATTTGAAAATGCCCAGCCTGAAAGCGATAGCATTGGCGGCGATAATGGTCGTTTAGTTCAAATTGGCGAGTTAGCGTTACTAACAGAGCAGTAAACACATAAGCTAAAATGTGATTAAAGTAAAAGGCTGCTAAAGTAATTTAGCAGCCTTTTAGTATTCATTTAATTTTATGCCATAGAATAAATAGTATTAGCTACGAGAACGCCAAAAAACGCCAAGTTAGTGTGGGTCGGTATTTATGCTGTCAGTATACCGATAAAAAGTAACTCAAATATTGAATTTATGCCAAAATAACCGTTTTATCACCATTTAAACAAATTCGTTGTTCTGCGTGCATTTGCACCGCATGGCACAAAGCTGTCGCTTCCAAATCATGCCCTAAATGCACCATTTTTTCGATAGTAAAATTGTGACTAATCGGCTTAACTTCTTGCACAATAATAGGCCCTTCGTCTAAGTCCGCCGTTACATAATGTGCGGTAGCGCCTATCACCTTTACACCACGCGCATGCGCTTGATGATATGGCCTTGCCCCTTTAAAGCTTGGTAAAAATGAATGATGAATATTAATCGCTTTACCACGAAGCTGTTGGCATAAATCGTCTGACAATATTTGCATATAACGTGCTAACACCAACAAATCGGTATGGGTTTGCTCCATTAGCGCTAATATTTGCGCTTCTTGCGCTGGCTTATTGTCTGGATTTACAGGCAAATAATAAAAATTAACGCCATGCCACTCTACAAGTGCTTGGCAATCTTTATGATTAGAAATAACCGCGACAATATTTACGGGTAATACACCTGCTTTCCACTTGGTTAATAACGAGACCAAACAATGATCATATTTAGACACTGCAATGGTAATATTAGGTACATTGTCACGGTCACGAAGTTGATACTGCATATTCAGCGGTTTAGCCAGCTGATCTATCGCCGCCCTAAATTCTGCTATAGGTACCGTTAATGTACGGTCGTCAAAGGCAATGCGTGAGAAAAAGGTGTCGCTATAGGGATCACTATATTGAGAGGTCTCGGTTATAAACGCACCGTGTTCAAATAAGCTTTGGCTTACTTTGGCAAGTACACCTGAAGTGTCAGGACATTGCCACGTTAAAATATAATGGTGGGTCGGGTTCATAATGCTAAACTAAAAATGTTGACGATGGTTTCATTCTGCCAGCATTTTTACCCAAAGCACTACCTTTATTTCTCTGATATATGCGATTGCGGCATATACGAAAGGTTATAAGTCTAGAATTCTTCCAGCTTGTATTTGTTTTTTATATAAAACTGTTCAATTTTTTCGCGCGCCCATGGCGTTTTTCGTAAAAAAGTTAAGCTTGATTTAATGCTGGGATTATCGCTAAAACATTTCATTTTAAATTCTTTAGCGAGGGCTTCAAAGCCATAGAATTCAACTAAAGTCGTTACTATAGCCTTTAAAGTAACACCATGTAACGGGTTAAAAGGTTGATTATCCATTAAGTTATCGCATTATTAAAAAGATCATTATAGCAGCTGCGACAATGAGAGTGTGCTAATTTTTAGCTCAACGATTGCCTAAACTAAGCCCAACGTGATAAATTACCCTGAGTTGTATATACAATCTGGAAGGTCAATGTCTAACACTTACACTCTTATTAAAGGCACTGTGCCTTTACTCATCAGCATGCCGCATAATGGTCAATTAATTCCTGACGATATTGCCTGTAATATGACCGAAAAAGCCAAATCAGTAGCTGATACTGACTGGTATAAAGATAAGTTATATGACTTTGCCAAAGCATTAGGTGCGTATATATTAATTCCCAATTATAGCCGTTATGTTATTGACCTTAATAGAGACCCACAAGGGGTTGATTTATACCCTGGCGCTAATTCTACTGAACTGTGCCCAACTACCGCGTTTGATCTTTCTCCATTATACCTTGAAGGAAAAACCCCTAATAAAAGTGAAATTGAACAACGCATAGCAACCTATTGGCAGCCTTATCACCAAGCACTTATAGCAACACTCGCTGGAATAAAACAACAACATGGTGCAGCCGTATTATTAGAGGCGCATTCCATTTTATCGACAGTGCCGCGTTTTTTTGAAGGTCAACTACCCGACTTTAACTTTGGTACTGCTAGCGGTTGTAGCTGTTCAGAACAGTTGTTAACACGTATTACCCAGCTCGACTTCTCTCCTTATTCCATGGTGAGCAATGGCCGTTTTAAAGGCGGTTACATAACGCGCGCTTATGGTGATCCAGTAAACAATGTTCATGCGGTGCAACTCGAACTCTCGCAACGCACTTATTTAAATGAAAATACCTTTGAATATTTAGAGCAAATGGCGGTACAAGTTAAGCCAAAACTTCAGCACTTAGTAAAATTACTCATTGCTTTTGCTCAAGAACAAGGACAATAAACTAATGAAACTATTTGCCGAAAGAGTGCTACTTGCTGATGGTTGGAAAAGTAAGCAAACACTCACTATTGAAAATGGCATTATTGCTGCAATAACGTCAGGTAAAGATGAAGGTGCTGAATGTGTTAGTACGGTTATACCTGGTATGGTTAACTGTCATTCCCATGCATTTCAACGTGCCTTTGCTGGCTTTAGCGAACAAGGAAGCGAAGGGCAAGACAGCTTTTGGACATGGCGTAAAGTGATGTACCAATTTTTAGCACAGTTAACCGCTGAAAATGCCCAAGTGATTGCCACACAGTTATACATTGAAATGCTAAAGTCAGGCTACACCCGTGTTGCTGAATTTCATTATTTACATCATGACATTAATGGCCAGCACTACAATGAACTTGCCACTATGGCACGCGCTATTTTTAACGCTAGCGAACAATCGGGCATTGGTTTGACCATGCTACCTGTACTTTATCAATACAGTGGCTTTGGGCAATTAGCGCCAAATGATGGCCAAAAACGCTTTATTAATACCATCGACAGCTTTAACCATTTGGTGAGCGATTGTTATCAACTAAGCCAACAATTTAACAATACAAATGTTGGTATTGCGCCGCATTCTTTACGCGCGGTAGATAAAGACTCATTAAACCACGCTGTTACTCATGTAAGGTCATTAGACAGCAAAGCCCCTATTCACATTCATATTGCCGAGCAACAAAAAGAAGTTGATGACTGCCTAGCGCATTATCAACAACGCCCAGTACAGTGGCTGCTAAATAATTGTCAGTTAGATCAGCACTGGTGCTTAATACATGCCACACATATTAACGCACAAGAGCGCAGCAACATTGTTGCCAGGCAAGCAATTGCAGGCGTTTGCCCCACAACCGAAGCTAATTTAGGTGATGGCGTATTTCCAACGGCTGAATTTTTAGCACAAGGCGGTACAGTAGCCATTGGCTCTGATAGTCACATTTCGGTAAATCCAATTGAAGAGTTACGCTGGCTAGAATATGCACAACGTTTAACAAAACAACAACGCGCATTGTTGGCAACACCAAAGCAGCCATCGGTTGGTCAATACTTATGGCAACACACTGCCAAAATAGGCGCACAAAGCACTAACAGCAATGGTGGTGAATTAGCCGTAGGAAAACAAGCCGACTTATTAGTACTTAATGAAGACAAGTTGTCGTTATTTGCCGCAAAAAATAAACATGTATTAGACAGTTTATTATTTGCCAGCCAAACTAATATGATTAACGACGTAATGGTAAATGGGCAATGGTGTGTTCGTAACGGACAGCACCCGCTAGAACAAGCATCTGCTGGCGCATTTACCGAGCTGCTAAACGCGATAAGTTAACAGTTAAAGTGGCTTGTTAATTGATAAAAAGCCACTTTTTAATTCGTTAATTTAATCGTTAAAAGAATGATTGATAATTGGCAATTTTTTCACATACCAACTTTTGATTAGCAAAGTGTAACTTGGGTGTTCTTTTAGGAGATTTGTTATTACAAAACTCTTTAAAGAAAGCGACTACAGGCTTACGCTCTGCCGTTAGTTCTTTAACAAATTGCTGCTCTTTGGTACTAAATTGTTTAAAGTGAGGTTCTAAATCAGCATAAATTTTACTCGATTTCAGCCGAACTTTTGTATCTGTCGCATCTGAAAACCCGCCTAACACAAATGCTTTTTGCTCTTCAAACCATGTTTGAAGTTTAGGTTGTGGATAAAAGTGCAAAAAAATTGCCGCTGCGACGATTAAGATCAATAAATTTTTCATAGTCTGCGTTATAATATTGTTGTTTTTATAAGAATAATCAATTTTGTACGAACAATGAAATATTTTTAACAAAATATTTATCAAAGCACATGCTAGTGATAATAATAATTGTTATATGCGTAGCGGCGCATTCTAGGATAGACGGTGAAATCAGAAGAAAAAAAACCGAACGCGGGTGTTGGCATTCAAATCCCCGTTAAAAACATTAAAATCCACCAGCCTAAACAAGCGGAGCAATACCAACCTCGCGATCAAATTTATGTGCGTAAGGTTCAGGGTTTTTTTCAGCAATTACGTCAAAAGATGAACTTTGTTTTCCTCGCCGTGTTTGCCTTGCTGCCGTGGTTACAACACAATGGTCATCAAGCAATTCTATTTAATATATCCGATCAACGCTTTACCCTTTGGGGTCTAACTTTATGGCCGCAAGACTTAACGCTACTCGCCTGGCTGTTTATTATTGGTGCTTTCTTACTCTTTTTTGTTACTACCTTCCTAGGGCGTGTGTGGTGTGGCTACCTTTGCCCGCAAACGGTATGGACCTTTATTTTTATTTGGTTTGAAGAAAAAATAGAAGGCTCTGCTAACCAGCGTAAAAAGCTTGATAGCCAAAAGCTTGATTTCAATAAATTTTGGCGTAAGGCGCTAAAGCATTTTTGCTGGTTAATGTTTTCAATAGTTACCGCACTAACATTTGCAGGGTACTTTGTACCTGTCGATGAAATATTTATCGACTTTTTTACCTTTAACATTTCGTTTGGCCTAGCCTCCGTGGTGTGGTTTTTTGCTTTATGTACCTACGGTAACGCAGGGTGGATGCGAGAAATCATGTGTTTACACATGTGTCCTTATGCGCGTTTTCAGTCGGCCATGTTCGACAAAGATACACTAACCGTTACTTACGATCACAATCGCGGTGAAAATCGTGGCCCGCGCTCACGCAAGCAAGATCCTAAGGCACTTAATTTAGGAGACTGCATAGACTGTAATTTATGTGTTCATGTTTGTCCTACTGGTATTGATATTCGCAATGGCCTGCAATACGAGTGTATTAACTGTGGTGCCTGTGTTGATGCTTGCGATGGCGTAATGGACAAAATGAATTACGACCGAGGCTTAATTCGCTATACCACTGAGCATGAATTAGAAGGAAAAACCGTTCATTTAATTCGCCCAAAACTTATTGGCTATGCCATTGTATTAATTATTATGTGTGTATTATTAACACTAGAAATAATGCACCGAGAACCTGTTTCTATGGACATTATCCGTGATAGAACCGAGCTGGCTAAAGAGAACTTTAACGGTGAAATAGAAAACGTTTATACTTTAAAAATACTCAACAAATCACAGCTAGATAATCGTTATCGCCTATCGGTAAAAGGTATTAATAATACCATTTGGAATGGCGAACAAGAGGTCTTTGTTAAGGCTGCCAGCGTGTATACTTTACCTATTAGCTTAACAGTTGACCCTTACGAGTTGAAAGATTATATGACTGATATTACCTTTATAATTGAGTTAGTTTCTGAAGAAGACGAAGTGATCGTAGAACACGAAAGTCGCTTCTTTAACAAACGCTAATGTCTGTATTCGACTTTAGTTCTTTATCGCCAGATTGTATTCTCGACGGTATTGAAAGCACGGGCACAACAATAGACAGCGGTTTACTTGCTTTAAACAGTTATGAAAACCGCGTTTACCAGTTTAACGATTACGATGGCGTAAAATATGTCACTAAATTTTATCGCCCGCAACGGTGGAGCGAAGCTCAAATTCGCGAAGAGCATGAGTTTGCTTTTGAGCTTATCGAACACGAATTACCTATTGTTGCCCCACTAAAAATTAATAATGAGTCGCTATTTACTCATCAAGGCTATCATTTTGCGTTATACCCTTGCCGAGGCGGGCGAATTTTCGAAGTAGATAACCTTGATCAGCTAGAGTGGATGGGGCGATTTATTGGTCGCATTCATGCCGTTGCGGCTAAAAAGTCATTTAGCCACCGGCCAACTTACAATAGCCAAGAGTTTTTACACGAAGCGCAGCAAACCATACAAGTGTCTGACTTTGTTCCTAAATCGTTATCATTACCTTTTTTTACTATTCTTGAACAAGTAATTGCCCTTGCAAGCGAACAATACCAACCGACAAACGCTATTCGCTTACATGGTGACTGCCATGCAGGTAACATTTTATGGCGTGACGAAGGCCCCCATTTTGTTGATTTAGACGATTGCCGAATGGGGCCTGCTATTCAAGATTTATGGATGATGCTGTCAGGCGACAGACAACAACAAACACTACAACTCGACACCTTATTAATGGGTTATGAAGAGTTCCACAGTTTCGACACAAAACAGCTTGCCTTAATTGAATCTTTACGTAGTATGCGTGTAGTTAATTATATGGCTTGGTTAAGTAAACGTTGGCAAGATCCCGCTTTTCCTCATAGTTTTCCTTGGTTTAATACCGAGAAGTATTGGGAGCAACAAATATTAATGCTTAAAGAGCAATTTTCTGCCTTACAACAACCGCCATTATCACTTATGCCATAAAGATAAAAATAAATAATACGCTAGGACCATTTATGAACAAACTGATCATACTTTTAATCATGCTAACCATGACGTTAATTAGCGGCTGTAATGAAAAGAGCAACGCACAGCCTATTGAAAAAGAGCAAATTGAAGCTGTAGCACCTGTTGCTGCTATAGCTAACACTGAAAACACCACAATGTATAAAGAAGGCGTACACTACGCAAAAGTTGAAGGCATAGTGTCTGAGAAAGATGAAGTTAGAGAATACTTTTCTTTTTATTGCCCGCATTGCTTCCGCTTTGAAGGTTTTATTGACATTCTAAAGAAAGAGCTCCCTAAAAATATCGCATTAGAAAAAAATCATGTTGATTTTTTAGCGGGCGCATCCAAAAAAATGCAACAAGGACTAACCAAAGCATTAATTGTTGGCCAAGAGTTAAATATGGAAGCGCAAGCGTCAGCAGCGATTTTCAACTACATTCATGTGTCACATGCCACACCAACATCAATCAACGATTTACGTAATATTTTTGTGTTAATGGGCGTTGACGGCGAAAAATTCGATACGTTAATGAATAGTGAAGCTGTCATTAAAAAAGCTCAGCAAATGCAAGCGAATCAAAATGCATTAGCTAAAAGTAAAGGTATTACCGGTGTACCTGCTGTTATTGTTAATGGGAAATACCGTATTATTAATGCGGGGCTAGATAAAAATAACTTTCAGCAAGACTACTTAAAGCTGATTGACTATTTGGTTGCGCTTTAAGCGCCATCAGCCTCTGGTAGAGTACTCGAAAGGCGCTAAATATTAGCGCCTTTTTTATTAGTTTTATGTTTTTTATATAAGTAACCAATAAGCATACTTGCCACTATTAATAAACCTGCGCTGATCATAACCTGCTGATTATCACCCACCTTAACTCCTGCCCCTAACATAGAAAACAAGGTCATTTGGGGAATAAAGCCAACCGTGGTACCACATAAATAAGGTAATAATGGCGCTTTAGCCGTACCTGCTAAAACATTGGTTAAAAAATTAGAACCAACAGGTATAAGTCTTATGACGAGCGCTTTAATAAAAATATTCTCTGTAAAAAAGTCGCTTAGTGTTGTTAGCTTTTGTGGAAATTTTTCTTGAATACGGTGGTGAAAAACATAGCTTGAGAAAATAAATGTTAAGAAGCAGGCAACACTTGCCGCCAAAGTCGCAAATACAGTGCCATAGGTAGTACCTAATAATAAACCTGAGCTAAAAGCTGTTATTTGTCTCGGTAAACCAACGCTCATTGCGAGTGTTAACAGCGTTAACAATAATAAATATTCTGAAGTTTTTTCTGGTTGAAGCTTAATGATTAATGCGTTAACAACGCTTTGGTCTGCCATACAATAAAATAATATTGGCAGTAACATTACCACGACGACCAATAAGCTAATGCTTACGGATAGTTTTTTATTTGGTTGTAAATTCAATGGCAATATTAGCTTTTTTGTAAATCAGCTAAAATTTTTGCTTTTGCTGTTATAAATTCATCATCAGTTAAAAACCCCTGTGCTTTTAAATCAGCTAATTTACCTAGTGCGTTAATTAGCTGAGTATCCACTGAACTGTTATTAATCTCTTTATCAGAGGTATCAATTTTAGGCAGCGGTTGCTGCGTTACATTAGCTGTTTGGCTTTGTCTAGAAACTTTATTGCTAAGGGGTGAGGGAATGTTTTCTGATTTAGGCTTTCTGACAACTGTTCTGGTTTTTATAGGCTCTGGCTGCACTATTTTAATCGCACGTTTACCTGTTTTTTCAGGTGAGACCACAGATGAAAATAGCCAGCACCAATCTTTAAGTTCATCGGTAATTTGTTCAAATTTAGCCTTAGTTAATCGTTGATTTCCTTCCCGCAAGTAAAGGCAAAGCCCATAAGCTACGTTGTTATCATCGGTAAGGGTTAGTTCAAGTTTTCGTGTGCGGTTATCAACCATTTTAATACGGCTTTCTTCTGCTACTTTTTTATCAAATAATTGTTCTATTTCAGCATTAAAACCAGAAAGCTCTGCTTCAATTGACAATAATAATTCATTATTCAATGAAATGTCAGCGCGAACGAGGTGACTAATATCAAGCGTTATCGCAACTTCCTCTTGATGGCGTTGAAATAATAAAATTTGGCGTTTATCGTCAGAAACAACAAAGCGTGCATAATTTTTATGCAATAAACTTTTAACCGCCTGTTGCCCCTTCTTCTGTTTGAAAAACCATACAGCCGCTGCTCCAATTAACAACAGAAAGAAAATAAAATATCCTGTATTGGAGCTACTTTCATGCGCTTCTTGAGAAGAGTTATGAATTGGCGACACTTCTTGACTATTGCTATTGAGTTTACTATTTTTTTTAAGCTGTTGAATAACATTTTGTTCTTTTAAAAAAAGTAGCAATTCTTCGTTGTGATCAATAAATAATGAGAATTTAT
This sequence comes from Thalassotalea sp., assembly GCA_049613795.1. GTDB lineage: Bacteria > Pseudomonadota > Gammaproteobacteria > Enterobacterales > Alteromonadaceae > Thalassotalea_B. The sequence continues at coordinate 34,273 of JBMZCX010000012.1, forward strand.
CCTGAAGTGCTATGTCACTATTTGCAAAAGCACTTATGGTGGAAAGTTGATATGGCGCATCTATTTCAAGTGATTGCAGTTGCCAACCTTGCGCTTTTTTACTCACAAAGATGAGTGAGTTTCTTAAGTTTTTGAATTCGCGCCCTCTATATAGCGTGAGCGATTCAGGCGCAATTACAATGTCGCCAGTTAACAGCGACTTTAAAGGGGCACCAGCTAATAAATTTTCACCGTAGTTAACTTTGCTAATGTGTGATTGAGTATCAAATAAATGAGAAATAATGAGCTGTTGATCATTATTTTTTTGCCAAATAAATTGTTTTATTTGTTGTGCGCCAACAATTAATAGTTCATTTGGGAGGTCAGCCTGCTTAATAAACGGATTGTCGTTGGGCACTGTGTAACCGCGTAATCCAAATTTTTCTGGATTGATTCGTAGTACTGCGCCTGAATATAAAGCACTTTGTTTTAGTGATTCATCCTGCTGTAATGCAATGTATAAATGTGAAAAGTTATCATTCCATGATTTTATATAGGGATTAAAGCGCATTTCTACAATTGCTTTATCAGGAGAGCTAATACCAATACGCAAGATTTCGCGCTTACTTTCAGGCTTTATTTTTAAGGGATTTACTTCATTTATTTGCCATTCAACTAATGCTACTTCATAAGGGAATGCTTGCGTTAAGCTTTTATCTTTTATTCTTAAGGTGAGAATTTTTTTATTGGTAGGCTCAACGTGTGCCGTATAAAAAGTATTGTATCCTTTTTGCTGAGGTAATGAAAAATTTGGATGTAAAACAAACTGGTTGAATGTTAAAAGCTCTGGATAATACTTTATAACAGAGAGTAATTCAGTTTTAACAATTTCATTATGGTCGATCAGATAAAGTTGCCCCTTGCTATTAGTAATATAATATTGGCGGTTACCTTTAGGGTTGGCTTGCGGTTTATGCCAGTTACTATTTTTTACAGCTGCTTTCGCTAAATCAATAACAGGGTGCATTTGAATAGTATTTGCAAAAGCCTTTGGTATAACTAAAGAAAGGAATAAGTAGCCTAGTATGTACATGAATTTAACGTGCTTTTTAAATAAGCTATGTATTTTAAAGTGATTGTTTATAATCATTAATAAGCTATTCCGTTGATAATTTATGACTTACTTAGGCTTTTTTGCAGTAATACCTGCTTAGCATCTAAAAACTGCGATTTTTCTTCGTTATTTAGGTAACTTAATTTACCGTCAACGATAATTTCGTCACCTATATTGGCATGCTCTTTAATATATAATGCCTGACTTCCCCACACATGCAAAGGGCGAGTCAATTCAACGCTTTTTAAATCGTGGGTTACGGGAGAATAACTATAATAATTAATGGTTAAGGTAAGCTCTGCCAGCTGCTTATTTGACTCAGTAGTTACTAGTCGCACATCACTATTTACGGTGCCGCTACACTGCAACTGGTTAATCGAATGAGTGTAGCCTTTGGGGTAAGTGTGCGCATAAGTGGCATGGATTATTTCACGTGATGACTTTTTGCTGGTGACCAAGTGCCCTTGAATAAAAACAATGTCACCTTTTTGGGCGTGCAATAAAGTACGCTCTACTACATCTCCAATCATTTTAACGGTATGATAGCTGGTCCATTGCTTCGTTTGCTTACTTGTTTTATCAAACCATTGGCTATGTGTGGCCACTACAAATTCAGCAACTGCAACCACAGGGTTTGCCTGATAACGAATATCAGGTTTGGTTACTAAATTACCTAATAGGGTTACGGTGCAAAGATGGTTTTGTGGGGCGGTTTTATTCATAAAATAGCTAAGTTATTCGCTTAAAAATATCTATAAAAAACATATTAACACACTGTTTAGTCAACAATCATATAACAAAACGAAAAAGGCAATTGAACACCTTAGTTGATTTCGCTATTCTGCGCATCGCTTTGCTTTTGGTTAGCAATTAATAAGAGTATCAATGAAAACAACAATACATTTAGCACGCCATGGTGAAACATTGTGGAATAGTCAGCAACGTTTTCAGGGAGAACTTGATAGCGAACTCACCATTATTGGCAAGCAACAGTCACTTCAATTAGCACAGACGTTAGCTAATCAAGCTATCGATTGCATTATTTCCTCTGCTTTGGGAAGAGCGATTGCTACAGCTAAAATATGCCAACAACAATTAAATATCCCTCATATCATTGAGAAACAGCTTAGCGAACGAAATTTAGGGCAATGGCAAGGCCAACAGTTACAAACACTAACCAACGAAGCAACCTATGCAGAAGTTTTACAAGCGTTTACCGACCTTGCTCCCCCAAATGGAGAAAGTGCACAGGCCTGCGGTCAACGAATATTTAGTACTATAAAAGCGATTGCGGAGCATGCACCGAATAAAAATTTGCTGATTATTTTTCACGGAGAAGCCTTGCGCTGTTTTTTACTACACCTAGGCCAAACCTTTTCTGATAATGCCTATCAATTATTTACTAATGGCTTTAGCTGTAAGTTACACTATCAACACGTCAACGATAAATTTCAGCTGTGCTGTGATACGTAAACTAACACTATGACATTAATCAGTTCACCCGAAATAACATCGTTAATTAATACCATTAGTTTTTATGCGGTATCAGTAACCGTACTGCTAGCTTTGTTGTTAGACCTAATATTAGGGGAAGCAAAGAAATATCATTATTTAGTGGGTTTTGGCTGGCTTTGTCTACAAGTTGAAGAGCTATTAAACCCTGAATATAACACAAAAACTCAACCTTCCTTTTCATTGAAAAGCGCCTTTTTAGGTGCAGTTTCATGGGGGGTTCTAGTACTTCCTTTGCCAATTCTATATTTCTATTTTTTAAATGACTTTGTTTGGTATTGGCAAATAGCACTCGATGGTGTGATATTGTATTTAGCGATAGGTTTAAACAGTTTAAAACAGCATGCAATGCAGGTTTATCGCCCATTAACAGCTAATAACCTTACCAGCGCGCGGCACTACACCGGCTATTTAGTCAGTAGAGACACCAAAACACTTACGCCTAACGAAATGTCACGGGCTACAGTAGAGTCAATGTTAGAAAATGGTCACGACTCAGTAATAGCGTCGATTATTTATTACCTTATTGGCGGCGCACCTTTAGTGATTCTACATCGTTTTGCTAATACTCTGGACGCCATGTGGGGTTATAAAAACACTCGCTATAATTCATTTGGTTTTGCTAGCGCCCGCCTTGACGACATGCTTGGTTTTGTTACCGCGAAATGTTGTACTTTACTTTATGCATTGCAGGGTGCCTTTGTTAACAGCGTAAAAAATGCTTGTATACAAGGTAGCCGTTATAAAAGCCATAATGGCGGCTGGGTAATGGCGGCTGGCGCAACAGTGATGAACATAACACTTGGGGGCAGCGCAAATTATCATGGTATTAAAACCACCTCAGTTATACTAGGTTGTGGCAAAGCGGTAACAATTACTGATATTCCTCGCAGCGTTGCCCTTGTTGAGCGCGCCGCTATTATGTTATTTATACTGATATTTTGCATGCAAACATTTTCCATTATTGTAGCTGATTTTTTAGCTAGTAATCCCTAGAGAGCACTATGGCGCTTATTCATGGCGGACAACTACAACAAATAGCCGCACAATATAAAATCCCCGTTACCGACTGGCTTGACTTATCAACAGGCATTGCCCCATTAAGCTACCCGATACCCGAAATACCTACTCATATTTGGCAACAACTTCCACAAACATCTCCTTGCCTAATTTCTGCAGCAAAGCATTATTACCAATGTGAAACACTTATAGTCACTAATGGCAGCCAAGCCATTATTAAAGCATTGCCACAGCTTTGGCAGCTTAAAAATAGCACTGTTAACAAAGTCTATTTACCTGAAAAGGGGTACAAAGAGCATGCTCACGCATGGCATAACGCAGGTTATCAGCTTTGCTATTATCACGACGAATTACCTGAGATCGCCGAATTGTCAGCACACTGTGTGCTAGTGATCATCAACCCCAATAACCCAACCGGTAAATTTTTTGATAAAAAAGTACTTACTCGCTACCAAAAAGCAATAAAAGCATTAAAAGGCTTATTAATTATTGATGAAGCATTCATCGATATAGTTTCGTCTGAACAGTCTATGTGCGCACAAGTTAATGACGAACACACTTTGGTATTACGTTCATTTGGTAAGTTTTTTGGTTTGGCGGGTATTCGTATTGGTTTTTTGGTTGCTAACGAATACTGGTATCAATTATTTTCAGAGCATTTAGGACCTTGGCAGGTTAACGGTCCTGCACAATTTATTGCGCAGCATGCACTACAAAATAAGCAATGGCACTATCAACAACAACAACACTTACAGATATTGCGTCAGCAGCAAGAGCAATTGTTATGGGAAACGTTTGATCGTAAGCTTGTTACTCAGATAAACGGTACTCATTTATTTTTAACGGTGGGTTTTCATCAGCAACATATTGCTAAAGAAATTTACGTGCGATTATGCCAACAAGGGGTTTATGTACGCTTGACTGATGAGCAAGACAGCTTAAGGTTTGGTATAACCACTCAAAGCAATTTTACGCGGTTAAAAAATGCAATATTAACCGGCTGTAAAAGCTTAAAATAATAAAGCAAAAAGACCGTAAAGTCTTTTTGCTTTTACCTATCAAAATTTTAAAAGCCTTTAAAAGTTTTGAAAGTTAACACCCAAATAAAATGCACGTTCTTGCGTATTATAGGTATTAGCCGTTTGATACGCTTTATCTAACAAATTAGTAACACGCGCGGTAACACTAAAACGTTCAGATAACGGAAAATTCAAGCCTAAATTTACTAACTGATAAGCGCCTAACTTAACATCGCCTCGGCCTTTTCGTTCACCAACAAATTGATATTCTGCATAAATATCAGCGTTAGCTAACGTCGTAACGTACTTATAGTTAAGCTTTTCTTTTGCACGACGAACCAATTGCTTATTAGTGGCTTGATCTTCTGCATCGGTATATGAAATATTAAAATCATGAGTACCGCCGAATCCAGCATATTTTGCGGAAAATTCAGCACCATTAATTTCTACTTCTTCAATATTAATAGACTTACTGCCGTCCCAAGCAATTAATTCATCAACATTTGAGTGATAAAAGTTAAGCTGCGTTGTGGTGTCAGAAAAAGTATTTTCCCAAAAAATTTCTGCTGTATCTGAGCGTTCAGACTTTAATAATGGGTTACCACTACCTGGGTAGTATAAATCGTTAAATGTTGGCGCTTTAAAGCCGGTGCCGTAACTCGCAACAATTCGGCTGTCATCATTCAACTTATAACTAATACCTGCATTGAAGGTGTTTTCAGAATCAATATCTTCAACACGATCATATCTTACCGTTGCTTCATAAGCCCATGAGTTATTTTTCAAAAGTGCATGAGCAAAAACACCTGTGGTATCTCTTTCTGCTTGTTGGTAGCCTGTTGTGCTATTAGATACGTCATCTTGATAATGGTCGAGACCTACATTTACTTGAAAGTTATCAGAAAACTGACTGCTATTTACAACTGAATATTGATTACGGCGCGTTTCAAAGATACTTTTTGACACACCATCAGACAAGCTATCAAGATAGTCTCTGTTTTGACCAAAGTGCATAACCGTTTGGTTTTTAATACCGTTAAAGTTACTGCTATAATTAGCGCGTACTAACCATGCATGAGTTTTAACGTCAGAGCCATTATAAAAGCCATCATGCTCATAGTCGCCTTGGTCGCTAGAAAGTAACCAATCAACCGAGAACTGCTTATTTACCTGTTGCTGACCGCGAATAGCTAGTGAAGTAAACTCGTAACCATCATCATCAGTTTCAGTTCCTTCTTTTACATCAAAACCATCGCTTTCTTCTCGGCTAACGCTAATGCTTGTTTGGCCATTACCATGGTTAAAGCCAATGCCTGCTTTGTATTTACGGAAGTTATCGCTACCAAAGCTTGCGCCTGCAAACATTTCGTCACCTGCCAACTGGCGTGTAAAAATTTGAATTACACCACCAATAGCATCACTGCCCCACAAAGCCGCTCTTGCGCCTTGAACAATTTCAATACGTTCAATCATTTCAGGTGAAATGGTATTTAAGCTCGTGCCGCCAGACGTTGCCGAGCTAATACGGATACCGTCGACTAACACTAAAACGTGATCTGAATTAGTACCGCGCATAAAAATAGATGATTTTTGTCCGCGGCCACCATTAGAGGCAACATCAATACTCGACACAGTTGATAATAAATCGAATATAGACGTTGGGTTAATTAATTCAATATCTGAACGGTTGATCACAACTTGGCTTGTTAAGGCATCATCAATATTGATTGCCGAGCGATTTGCTGTAACCGTTAAAACCTCAATAGATTCGTCGGTATTTGTATTAGCCGATGCAATAAAAGGCATTGATAAAACGCTGGCAACAGCAAGTGATACTATAGAAATAGCATGGGTGTTTTTTTGTTTAATTTTCATAGGACCTCGTTAATAATGCCCTCCGCATTATTATGACTACCACGCATTAACGCAGTATAGATTAAGAAAGTTTAAGTATTCGGACTGATATAGCTAGGCTATAAACACCGTTGCGGGGGCAGTGAAGAGTTTTCATCTTCTTCCCTTAAATTTTCTATAGTAAACAGTGCTGCAATAATGCAACGCTATCAGTATTAGGTATTTTTATAACGTTCTCGTTAAAGCAAATGATATTACGAATAACGAATTATTTGGCCTGATTGCAATTAAAAAATAACCCCACTAATTAGGGTATGTACTTTTTAATACAAAGTTATCAGCCATTTAAACGCGCCATATTATAGGTAAACTAACAGCCTTAAACAAGCGGTTATCCCTACTATATAGAGCTACTGTAAACAGAATTTATAGTGTAATAGTAATCACTAGAAATCTAACGTAAAACACATATAAAAAAAGCAAATAGAGAGCTATTTGCTTTTGCATTTTAGGTACGTTTACAATTTTGGGGAGATAAAAGAGTAAACTTATGGCTAAATAATATTACTTTGCTCGACGAGAAAGTGTGAAGCCAATCATACCAAGTGATAATAAAAATAAAGAAGCAGGCTCAGGAACTGATACAGTTGAATCTAGATTCTCATCAGCTGCCGTCACTACTGACAACGTTGATGAACGTAAACCAAAATCACCTGAAACACGTGTAATGGTTACGTCTAATAAGCCTGTATCGCTTAACGATAAAAGACCTGAAATACCAATGTTTTGGCTAAATAGACCTGAATCAATTTCAAAGCTACCATTGTTACCGATATTCAAATTTTGAATAAAAACATCAGCATATTCAAAGTTTCCAGCAGGACAATAACCCCAAAAGCAAAAACGAACGTCCCTGCCATCGTTGCCATTATCATCATAAAAATCGAACGATATAACCGCAGATTCTACATTCATTGTTGCAGGGTTAAATAACGGACCATTAATGTCATGTGTCCAGCTTTCACTTTCGCCCGCTGAATTAAACCAGTTATTAATATCAACCGTTTGATCAATGATGCCAGCATTTGCACTGCTCATTAAAAATGCAGCTAAAAATAGTGAAGTAATTTTTTTAATCATTTTATATCCTTAAAATAGCCTCATAGCGCTGTTTATACGTAAACTACCAATCTTCTGTTGATAACATCCCTAACAGCTGAGTAATTAATTTTTCCAATAGATGTTAACTAAATGTTACCATCAGTAACATTTAAGCACGTATCGTTCCAATTATTAAATTGTTTTTATATACAGCTGGTTAGTGTTAATTTTATTCTGGAATTATACAAGTGTGTTAAATTGTTTGACATTAAAGATAGGAATGGCCACTAAATTATCACGTAGCACCTATCTCTTGTTGGTAAGAATGGCTGTAAACGTTTACCGTTTTATTTAGCAATTAAAACCAGAACATAACACTACTTGATCTGCTTGAACTCATACTATTAAATTCGGCTTATCACAGCATATTAAAGTCGCTAGCCAGTAGTGTGAATTCTTATGATTTTGATAATGCAGAATTGTTGCTTAAAACACTTAAAGAACAGCTTATGCTGTGACTAACAAGTTAAGTCTAAGGCCTTATATTTAGCCCTTTGTTATAGGGTTTTCAGCTGTGATAACTGCATTTGGTGAGCGTTTCTATCACTTTTGATTATTTATGCTATATTATCAACCGAGGCTCTAAAGGAGAATAAACCGAAATGAATAAGTTTTTGATGGTGGCACTATTATTGTTTTCAACAATTGTGCGTTCAGACAATATAGTAGACATTACTTATTTTATCTCAGACAAGTCTTCGGCCCCCATTCAAATTCCCTCTGAAAACAGCGGCATAGTAACAGATGTATTGAAAAAACTAGAAATGCCTAATGTAAATTTAGTACATAAAACATTACCTTTTAAGCGCATGCTGTTGACGTTAGATAAATCAAAAACACCTTGGATTACCTACGGCTCCACGATGTGGGACGATGCTCGAAAACACAATTTATCAGCGACCCCATTCATGACGGTTCAGCATGTATTAATGACAGGCTCAGAAACACATTATAATTCAATAGTTGATATGCTAGATAAAGGTAGAGGCTTAGTGTTAATTAGGGGGTTTCATTATCCAGGGTTGATCGATTATATAAAAAAAATGCCTAAAAAGGTCTTTTATGTCAAAACTCATGAAGCCGCTATAAATATGGTTTTGAGAGGTCGAGTAGACGCATTTGTTGAAATGAAATCGAGGATTGCATATCATTTGAATAAGTTGGAGATTGAAAAAGAAACAATAGCTCTGCATAACTTTTCAGCGATCATCCCAAACTACGATGTGAATTTAAGTTTTTCAAATAACTTCCCCAAAGAGCATAGGGATTCAATTGAAAGTCAGCTTTACAACTTAAAGAATAGCGGTCAGCTAGAGAAAATATTGCAAAAATATAAATAATTTCACTGTGTGCAATGCTTGAAAAGCGACCATTAACCACTGTATTTATAGTCCCTTATACTTGGTCGAGCGCCTTTTTTTGATTTATTTGGAATATATAACCTGTGCCTCTAAGCCTGTAAACTTTCGCTAAGCGACTACTTTCTTATACTGATTGAAATTATATTGGGGAATTATTCGTACAACGTAAGCATGATTATTTCTTTCCTCAAAAGTTATGTTAACTGAGGGTAAGAAGTCGTGGCTTATAAAAATCTGAGGGCACAGGAATAGATACAGGAATGGCCCACCCGGCGCGATTCGAACGCGCGACCTTTGGCTCCGGAGGCCAACGCTCTATCCAGCTGAGCTACGGGTGGTTATAGTAAGTGCAATAAAGTTTAGCACTTGCATAATCGCGGCAATACTATAGTTTTCGCTGTTCATTGTCTAGTTGTGTAGATATTTAGCACGCAATTATTTTTATTAAAATAATTGCGTCTGATGGCTTCATTGCGTTTGTCCTTTCGTTTTAAAATAAATGTAAACAAAAGCCTGAATAATCAGTGAATTATTTTTCAATATTGCCGTTATAGTGTTTGAAAAAAGGTGTACTTTTTTAAATAAGCGGCCTAAAGTAACTATTGGGCTTTCATTTATTAGCTACTGAAGAGCAAAGTAATTTTTTATTATGCGTGTACTTTTTATTATATTTTTCAGCTTTTTCTCATTGTCGGTAATAGCGCAACGCTATGAATCGCAAGAAATTGTTGCTCGTCCTTTTCAGCAATCAATCAATAAAGTGGGGACGTTAGGCTTTAAACGAACCGTTAATTTATCTTTTAAAGCCAATGGTTACCTTAAGGTATTAACTGTTGACGAAGGTGAGTACTTTGCTGCTGGCGATACGTTAGCGGCACTTGAAACGACCGAACTTGCCGCAGATAAAAATGCTAAGTATGCGACTTTATTGAATGCTAAACGTAATGTTGCTCGAATTTCAGAATTGATTGCGAAAGATTTAGGCTCTGCCCAAGCATTTGATTTAGCTAAAACAGAGGTTGAAGTTGCTAGAGCAGCCTACCGTAGTGCTTTTTATAACTTAGATAAAGCACAAATAATTGCCCCATTTTCAGGACGAGTGCTTAAACGGCATACGGATATTGGCGAATTACAATCGCCAGCTAAAAATGCACTTTCGGTTGCTGCATTGGCTAACAACTGGATTGTAAAAGTTTCTCTTACGGGTGATGAAATAGCGTTAATCAAATTGAATCAATCGGTTAACTTACGTATAAATGGTATTGGCAGTATTAATGGCGTTGTTTCCAAAGTTCCTGCAACGGCAAATATAAAAACACAATTATTTGATGTTGAAATATTGTTATCGGGTGTTGATGAAAATCATCGGTTAATTGCAGGGCAGTTAGCACAAACCCTTATAAATATTACAACTGAAAAACTTGTTTTTGCTGTGCCTGTTAGCGCTTTAGTTAAAATTAACGAGCAAGGGGATGCCGTATTAATGCTACGACAAGGTGATAATGCACCTACCGAGCAAGCTTTTTCGATTCATCAACTTAACAATCAGTATATTTATTTAACGGCAGACACTAACCAAGATGCAATTACTGTGGTCACCCACGGTTGGCATAATTTAAAGTAGTCGTTCACGCATGAATTTACCTCGACTAGCAATAAATAACGCGCAGTTTTCACTTATCATTGCACTTTTACTGGTGCTGGTAGGTATAGTGTCATATTTTCATATGCCTCGCTCTGAAGACCCGCAATTCGATTTACCTATTACCTTGATTGAAGTGATTTATCCAGGAGCTTCTCCTAGCGACATAGAGTCTTTAGTGGTCAACCCTATTGAGCAAGAAATCGCTAGTATCGAAAATATTTTAAAGATTGAAGCACAAGTTAAAAACGGCGGTACACGCATTACTGTTGAATTTATTTATGGTGTTGACCCCGAAACTTCTTTTAATAAAGTTAAGCAAGCGGTTGCGTCAGTAAAGTCGAGCTTGCCTGATGGTATTCAGCAATTATCAGTATTTAAAGCAACGCCTACCAGTGTTGCTATTATGCAAATAGCGTTATGGAGTGAGCCGCACGACTATAAATCGATGGAGTTTCATAGTAAGCAGCTTGAAAAGCGCATAGAAGCTCTGCCTAATGTTAAACAAGCTGATATTTGGGGCTATCCACAGCAAATAGTTGCTATTGATGTCAATTTAGCTTTATTAAAACATTATAAAATTGCCATTACCGATATTAGTAATCTGTTAAAAGGTCGTTCACTTAATATTACGCCTGGGTTTGTTGATGCCAGCAGTCGTCGCTTTAATGTAAGGGCAAGTGGCAGCTTCGACCAACTAACACAAATAGCTGAAACGGTTGTCAGATCTAGCACTCAGTCCATTTTACGATTAAAAGATATTGCTACAGTTCGTTTTGCTGACCGAGAGCCCAATTATTTGGCCTATTACCAGCATAAGCCTGTTGTTTTTATTACCGTTCAGCAACGTAAAGGCAGTAATATTTTTAAATTAACCGACAGCATTAATGACGAGATAGGGCGCTTTCAACAATCCTTGCCTAGCGAGATAAAATTAGATGTTTTATTTAAACAAGCAGACAGTGTGGAAGTTAGAGTAGATGGCTTTTTTGATAACCTCTGGCAAGGGCTTATTATTGTTGGGTTAATGTCTTTACTTTTTCTTGGTTTTCGAGAAGCTGCTGTTGTGGTTGCTGCTATTCCGTTGTCTTTTTTAATGGCTATTGGCTGGCTAGACTTTTCTGGTTTTGGCTTACAGCAAATGTCGATTGTTGGGTTAATTATTGCGCTTGGCTTACTTGTAGATAATGCCATTGTTGTAACAGAGAGTATTCATCGAGAAAAGAAAAAAGGTAATGACCTGAAATTAGCTGCGGCTAAAGGTGCAAGTAAAGTCGGTTTGGCTATAACTTCAGGTACTATAACTACCATGCTTGCTTTTTTACCTATGCTATTAATGGCCAGCAATACAGGTGACTTTCTTCGCTCAATGCCAGTAACTGTGGTGCTAGTGTTGCTGGCTTCTTTACTGATCGCGCTAACGGTTACTCCTTTATTAGCCAGTAAACTTTTTACTCCTAAAGAGGGAAAAATAAAAGCATTACAACATTATCTTAATTTATTCGCTGAAAATTTTTATGCCAAATTCTTAGCAAGATTAATGCGTTTAAAGGTTTTGTTAATTGCTGTGTTTATTTGCCTATTAGTGGCAATGCTATCATTATTCCCAAAAGTGGGAGTTAGCTTATTTCCGAAAGCAGAAAAACCGATGCTATTAATTGACGTTGAAACACCAGTGAATTCGTCACTAAATTATACTGAAAGTATAATGCAAGAAGTTGCCCAGGAACTTTCTTCTCATCCTTTAGTTAAAAATGTTGCCTTAAACGTTGGTAATGCCAACCCTCGTTTGTATTACAACGAAATCCCTAAGCGTGGTATTGCCCGGTATGGTCAGATATTAGTGCTATTAACCGATTATCAACCAGCTGAAGTTGGCCAATTAGTACAACAGCTTCGAACGCAATATAAAGATTGGAATAAAGCAGAAATATCAGTAAAAGAATTTACACAAGGACCAGTTACTGATCAACCTATTACCTTTAGGCTAATGAGTGACTCATTAGCTGACTTGAAGAAAGTAGCTAACGACCTCACTCAAGCAATGAAAAATACCGCAGGTGTTATTAACATTAATAATCCTATTGGTCTGGCAAATACCGAAGTAAGCATTGCTATTGATTATGAAAAAGCGGGTTTGTTTGCTATTGATATTAATACTTTAGATAACACCATTAAAGCACTTCTATCAGGCGAGAATGTTGGTTTATATAACGATGTGAATGGCGAAAGCTACCCCGTTGTTGTGCGTCGTAATCAATTTGATCTTGAAAGTTTAAATGACATCCACATTAAAAATACTTTAGGTAAAAGTATTCCATTAAGCCAAGTTGCCAAAATAGAATTACAGCAAGGGCAAGCAGACTTTTTTCATTATCAAAAATTGCGCATGGCAAAAGTATCGGCCGATGCGCAGCAAGGGTACTCAATTAACGAATTAACCCTTTCTTTAGTTAATTACCTATCAACGTATAAACTACCGCAAGGCATGTATTTTATGCTGGGCGGTGAAGAAGAATCACGACAAGCATCATTTTCAGGGTTGTTTCAAATTTTAATTATTACCGCAGTAGGAATATTTGCGGTGTTGGTATTGCAATTTAAGTCTATATTGCAGCCATTAATTATTTTTACTTCTATTCCTTTTGCTATGGCGGGATCTGTTATAGGGCTTTACCTTACGGGACTTTCGTTTTCAGTTATGGCGTTTATTGGCTTAATCAGCCTTTTTGGCATTGTGGTTAATAATGCAATAATTTTAATAGATACGGCTAATACCAACCTTAAGCAGCAAGAAAAACAATCCGCCATTATTAATGCGGCGACCACACGATTTACTCCAATATTATTAACTACACTGACCACTATTGGCGGTTTATTACCGCTGACAATTTATGGGGGAGGCTTATGGCAACCTCTAGGTGTTGTGCTTATTTCAGGGTTGTGTGTGTCTGCTATTGCTAGCTTTTTATTAGTACCAATATTAACGTTAATTTTTACCAAAAAATAATTAGAGCCTTACCGAATGAAAGTTACAGAAATAATGAGCACAGAAGTTGTTAGCGTTGCCATGGACGATACACTAGCGGTCGTAAAAGATATTTTCGACAATGCGAGCTTTCATCATATATTGGTTGTTGAATTAGGGAAGTTATGTGGTGTAATTTCAGATAGAGATTTACTTAAAGCCATTAGCCCTAATATTGACACCGTATCTGAAACAACAAAAGATATTGCAACTCTTAATAAAAAGGCACACCAAATACTAACCCGCCAGCTTATTACACTAACCCCTAGCGCGGGTATTTATGACGCTATTTCAGTATTTAATGAATATAAAATATCTTGTATACCTATTGTTGACGATGAAAATAAGCCGATTGGAATAATAAGTTGGCGCGATGTTTTTATGGTTATTGAAGAGAGGAAGAACGCGAAAACACAATAACCTAATCGCAGCCTATTATCGCAGAAGCAACGATATAACACACTTCGCGAGTATAACTTTTAACAGGATATAAAATGATCGACTTTAACAACAAAGGTTTTTTTAAGCTTAAACAAAATACCGACTATGCAGAAAAAGTAACTGATTTATTAATAGATGATGAACATATTATCGACGCATATAAGTCGATGAGAGACGGCGTAGTATTTACTAGTAAACGAATTATTGCAGTTAATGTACAGGGCATTACTGGAAGCAAAAAAGACTTCACCTCTTTACCATACAAAAATATTGTCGCTTACTCTATTGAAACTTCTGGTACTTTCGATCTTGATTCTGAATTAGAGATATATTTCTCAGCTATTGGACAAGTTAAGTTTGAATTTACTGGAAAAACAGCAATGCTCGAAATCTCAAAAATAATTTCCAAGCATTTATTATAATAAACACGCCAGCGGCTTATAAAAATGAATAACCCCTTTAAAGTATCTGGCATTGCCTTAACCGCTTACGGTGCCTTTGAAATTATTGTATTTTTATACTCATACTATGGTAGTGCTACGCCCATTAATAGTATAGCCAAATTACCTATTTCAATGCTCTTACTAATATGCCTATTGCTCGCGGTTAACCTGTTGGCTTTTCTATGTGGTATTTATTTATTAAATCGAAATGAAGCTGTTCATAAAATAGCATTACCTGTATCTGTGGTTCTTTTACTAAGCCTTCCCTTTGGCACAATTGTTGGCGGTATTTATTTAGTACAGCGTTATAAGGTACTTAAGCGTTAAGCTTCTTGAGCGCTTGTTTTATATTGTCTACAATAGCGCTTTCTTATTTTATTCAGGTTACTCACATGAACGATGCTAATTCGCTACCCACTTTACCCGATCGCCTTTCAGGAAATCCTCGCAGTCCACATTACGTAGCTGAAATTTTCGAGCATAACATTGGTATTTTACTTAACGGTAAAGAGCGGACAAATGTTGAAGAATACTGCATTAGCGAAGGCTGGGTAAAAATTCCATCGCCAAAAGCATTAGACCGTAGAGGGCAACCGCTTTTAATAACACTAAAAGGCACGGTTAAACCTTTTTATAGCTAGTATGCGCTTATTTGGGCTTGTTTTTCAGCAAGTCACGTAAACCAGCAACGCCCATTTTGGCCGTTGCTTGTTT
>JBMZCX010000013.1:0-44243 GCA_049613795.1 Thalassotalea sp.
TGGCAAACTATTCCTGCTCAACAATCGATAACTATCGGCCAAAAAGTAACGGTTAATCCACTCTCAGATGTTGATGAATAAGGGCTTGAGTAAACCCCGTTTTTAAATAAAAGCCGCGGGGCAGTGTTAAAAATGGTTCGCCTTTATGGTTGAAAGCTTTTGTTTTAACATTTGCATTGGCGGCTTTAGGTCTTAATTGCAGAATATCACCTTGTTTTCCTGTTATTTCTTCTACTTTACCTAGTACTATCATGTCGGTTAAATCTTGCCAATCTCGAGCGAGCTGATGTTCTTCTTCTGCGTTGGGTGACCAAATAAAAGGCGTGGCGACTATCCGCTGTGCAATGGGAATATTTCGCTCTGCAACTACTGGCACCCACAAAACGCGAGCGAGCTTGTTTTTTAAATGACTATTTTCCCAAACAACGCCAGTTAAACCGATCAAGGGTGCAATGCAAACGAAGGTGGTTTCAAGTGGCTTACCTAAATGGTTAATAGGTAATGACTTTAATTCTATACCTAAATCAGGAAAGTCAGGTTCAGGTTTTGAGCCTGCACTTGCTCCTAATACATGTTCTAACAATAAGCCGACCCAGCCTTTTTCTTTATTAAGGTTGTTAGGCACTTTAATACCTGCTTGCTGGGCGATCTCACCTAAGGTCAATCCCGAAAGTTTATGTGCTCTTTGCAAAAGCTCTTGTTCATTTTTTGGTGGAATTATCGGCGTCATATTCGTGGCTTTGTTTGGTAGGCAAGATATTATCCTAAGGCATTGACTCTGATGCAAGTATTGTTGCGTAAATCACATCATATTCGATAACTTTTGATTGCTCAAATGGCGTGTTTGTGGAAGAATCAAAGCATAACTAAAATTTACTAGGGGTTCCTGTGATAGATGCCGAAGGCTATCGAGCCAACGTCGGCATAGTGATAATCAATGACAGGGGACAAGTATTTTGGGCCAAGCGTAAAGGTCAACATTCGTGGCAATATCCTCAGGGTGGTGTAGATGAGGGCGAATCAGCTGAACAAACCATGTACAGGGAGTTACATGAAGAAGTTGGTTTAAAGCCTGAACACGTTAAAATTATTGCATCGACAAAACACTGGCTAAGATACAAATTACCAAAACGATTAATTAGGCATGACAGTAAGCCGCTCTGTATTGGGCAGAAACAAAAATGGTTTTTACTGAAACTAACAGCGGGTGAGTCAGCGGTAGACTTGCTACATACTGATCATCCCGAGTTTGATGATTGGCGCTGGGTTAGTTATTGGTATCCGGTGAGGCAAGTGGTTTCGTTTAAACGGGAAGTTTATCGTAAAGTCATGAAAGAATTTGCTCCTCATACGATGCCTTATCAACGTCCTGATCGTCGCAAGCGACGAAATTGATTATTACTATGTCTATAGCTCACTGTAAGAAGTGAGCTATTTTATATGTTAACGACCAATGGAGAATTCATACACGGTAAACCTATTGTCACAGATTAAAGAAATTATGCTCTATTCTCATTGTTAGAATTTATCTGTCTATTATTTCGTATTATAAAATTTTCTGCTTTTACCATTAATTGTCGAGGGCTTTCATGTTAACTACGTTACGACGAATTATTTTGGAATTTAACCAAGATAGTGAGCTAGAAAATGCGCTGCGTCGTATGGTATCTCAAATTAAAGTAGCCATGAAAACAGATTGCTGTTCAATTTATCTGGCTGACTATCAACATCATAATTTTTTATTAATGGCATCAGACGGCTTAGCCGTAAACTCGCTAGGACAAACGACCATTGGTTTCACTGAAGGATTAGTGGGGTTAGTAGGGCAACGAGAAGAGCCTTTAAATATTGCTAATGCACATGACCACCCACACTTTATTCATACGCCTGAAGTTATGGAAGACGACCTGCATGCATTTTTAGGGACGCCAATAATACATCAGCGTAAAGTGTTAGGTGTTTTATCTATTCAGCAAAAAGTAGCAAGACAGTTTAGTGAAAATGAAGAAGCCTTTTTAGTCACGTTAGCTGCACAGTTGGCTACGTCGTTGTCAAATTCAGAGGCCTCGGGTTTAGCTTCACAACATAACAAAAATGGGACGTGGTTAAAGCCATTACTAGGAGTGGCAGGTGCTTCAGGTGTTGCCATGGCGCCAATTAAAACAGTGCAATTAGCGGCAGACTTAAATATGGTGGCAATTGAACGCTGTCAGGATGTGGCTTATGAAGAGCAGCGTTTTAAGCAAGCTATAGCAAGAACCTTAGCTGATTTTGAAGCTATGTCATCACAACTAGGTATTATTATTAGTGATAACAGCTTAGACATTTTCGAAATGTATAAGCAATTACTCGATTCAGCCAATTTAGGTGGTGAAGTTCAACAAAGAATTAATCAACGATGGACAGCTGAAAGCGCATTAAAACAAATTGTAGATGGCTATATTTTACAATTTGAAAGTTTAGAAGATAATTACTTACGTGAACGCGCGTCAGATATTAGAGATTTGGGTAATCGATTATTACTTAATCTTCAAGCATTAACCACATCCCCCAAGCGACTACCCGATGAATTTATTTTGCTCGCCAACGATGTTACTGCGTCTATGGTTGCCGACTATCAACATCAAGGATTAAAAGGTATTGTTTCCTTTACGGGGTCTAACAATTCTCATGCCGCTATTCTTGCTCGCGCATTAGGGATCCCTGCTATTATGGGGGTTGATTGTGTGCCTTTGGGTAAGTTAGATAAACAATTAGCTATTATTGATGGTTACAATGGTGAATTATTTGTTGCGCCCAATGACGCTTTAATTAAAGAATATCAACATTTAATTGCGGAAGAAAATGTTTTATTCGACAAAGTCTTTAGTGTTAAAGACTTACCTTGCATAACGCCTGACGGCAAAGCGATTGAAATTCAACTTAACGCAGGGTTAACTCAAGGCTTTGAGCATTCAAAAAATGCGGGCGCAGTGGGGGTCGGTTTATATCGTACCGAAATCCCCTTTATGGATCGTAGTTGTTTTCCGTCTGAAGTAGAGCAAACCGCGCTCTATCAAAACGTATTAGCGGCATTTCCTAAGCAATCAGTTACTATGCGTACCTTAGATGTGGGTGGCGACAAATCGTTACCGTATTTTCCTATTGCTGAAGACAACCCTTTCCTTGGTTGGCGCGGAATTAGGATCACCCTTGATCATCCAGAAATATTTTTACAGCAAGTACGAGCAATGATCCGTGCGAATATTGGTCATAGCAACCTAGAAATAATGCTACCGATGATCTCAAGTGTTTCTGAGGTAGAAGAAGCCACAAGGTTAATTAATCAAGCGCATTACGAGTTAAGTTTAGAATTAAAAAGTACGAGCACATTGTTAAAGCCTAGAGTTGGGATCATGATTGAAGTGCCTAGTGCTATTTTTCAATTAAAAGAGCTGGCAGCTAAGGTCGACTTTTTCTCTGTTGGTAGTAATGACTTAACGCAATACCTACTCGCGGTTGACCGCAATAATGCGCGTGTATCAAGTTTATATAATGCTTATCACCCGTCGGTACTTAGAGCATTAAATTTAATTGCAGAGCAAGCCAATCAATTTCTTGTACCGTTAAGCTTATGTGGTGAGCTGGCGAGTGATCCTGCGGGGGCATTATTATTAATGGCAATGGGTTACGATAAACTCAGCATGAACCCGCATAACATTTTACGAATAAAGTGGGTAATACGGCATGTAGACTTTAAACGCGCTAAAGTTATCTTGTCGCATGCACTTACTTTTTCTACGGCGAAGCAAGTGCATAACTATTTGAACGAACAACTTGAGCAACTTGGTTTGGGCGGTTTTATTCGGGCAGGTATGTAATTATGGTAATTAGCACTTTTTTATTTTGTATGTTATTTGGCAGTGTTGCTGGTTTTTTAGCGGGCTTACTCGGCATTGGCGGTGGTTTAGTTATCGTCCCCGTACTCGTGTATTTACTGCCCAGTGTTGGCGTAGCGCCTGAACTGGTTATGCCTATTTCACTAGCAACATCGCTGGCGTCAATTATGTTCACGTCTTCTTCTGCAACGTGGGCACACCATAAAAATGGCAATATTCCTTGGAAGATAGCCCGAAAGCTTACTGCAACTATCGCATTAGGTGCTTTAATTGGTGCTTATATTGCTGATTCATTATCAAGCGATACCTTAAAAATTATTTTTGCGATTGCGGTGATTATTCTTGCTTCGTATATGTTGCTATCAATAAAAATGACCAAAGAAAAACCCATGCCAAGTGACAAAGTTATTGAGTCAATAGGGCTCTTTACTGGTACTATTTCAAGTTTAATGGGTATTGCTGGCGGCGCAATTTTAGTGCCGATACTTACTTATTTTTCAATGTCTATTCGTCATGCCATAGGTACAGCAACTGTTTGCGGCTTTGTGGTGGCAACCTTTGGTGCCATTGGCTTTATTATTACAGGATTCGACCAAGAAAGTTTACCGCAGTGGAGTTTAGGTTATATTTATTTACCTGCACTGTTAGGTTTTATTACTACGTCGTCGTTATTTGCGCCTTTAGGGGTAAAATGGGCAGCAAAACTGCCTGTTAAAACGTTAAAAAAGTTGTTTTCAGCCTTTTTAATTTTAGTCGCAATTAAAATGATATATCAGTAAGTCACCTTAATAAAAATAATTGTATAGCTTTACGATGATTTCCTTTTTTTTTATTGTTAAAATCGCTTTGATAAACGGTAAGTCAAAACTACCATAGACATTAAAGTCAACGCATTGAGAATTTAATATGAAGCAATATTTAGCATTATGTCAGCGCATAATTAATGAAGGTACTTGGGTAGAAAACAAGCGTACAGGCAAGCGCTGCTTAACGGTTATTAATGCTGAATTAAACTATGATGTTGGCGCTAACGCGTTTCCTATGATCACTACGCGAAAAAGCTATTGGAAAGCCGCCATTGCTGAACTATTAGGTTATATTCGTGGCTATGATAATGCTGCCGATTTTCGTTCCATTGGTTGTAATACATGGAATGCCAATGCTAACGATAATGAGCAATGGCTAAATAACGAACACCGTAAAGGTGCAGACGACATGGGACGAGTTTATGGTGTTCAAGGTCGTCGTTGGGCAAAGCCTGATGGTGGCTTTGTTGATCAACTGAAAAAGCTTGTTGACGACTTATCGAATGGTATTGACGATCGCGGTGAAATATTATCATTTTATAACCCCGGTGAATTTCACATGGGTTGTTTACGCCCGTGTATGCATACCCATACTTTTTCGTTATTAGGCGATACTCTGCATTTAACCAGCTATCAACGTTCGTGCGACGTACCGTTAGGACTAAATTTTAATCAAGTTCAAGTGTATGTGTTACTTGCATTAGTGGCGCAAATTACCGGTAATAAAGCAGGGCAGGCGTATCATAAAATTGTGAATGCCCATATTTATGAAGACCAACTTGAATTAATGCGTGATGTGCAAGTTAAACGCGAACCTTTCGACTCACCTAAATTAATAATTAACCCGAATATTAAGTCGTTAGCAGATTTAGAAACATGGGTAACCATGGACGACTTTCAAGTGGAAGGCTATCAACACCACCCTGCCATTGCTTATCCTTTTTCGGTGTAATGGTATATTGGCATAACACTTTTAATCGTCTTGCCAGCGCTCCTTTATCGTTAAAATTTGCGGTAATACTTGTTGAAAAATAGTGACTAAATCAGGATCAAAGTGTACGCCACTTTGCTCCTGAATAAAGGCCATTGCTTGCTCAATTGACCAAGCGTCTTTATAAGGTCTTACGCTGGTAAGTGCGTCAAACACATCAGCTAGTGCGACAATACGACCTTCAATGGGGATTTCTTGTGCTGCTAGCCCTTTTGGGTAACCCGTGCCATTCCATTTTTCATGATGGGTAAGTGCCACCGTTTTTGCTAGGGTAATAAGGTCTGAGTCGTCTTCACCTAATATGTCTGCCCCTATCTGTGGGTGAGTTTTCATAATTTCAAACTCTTCGTCTGTTAATTTTCCCGGTTTGAGCATAATGCTATCAGCAATACCTATTTTACCTAAATCGTGCATTGGCGCAGCGTGTAGTAAATTATCAGCTTGTTGTTCACAAAACCCATAAGCAAGGGCTAT
Source organism: Thalassotalea sp. (assembly GCA_049613795.1). GTDB lineage: Bacteria > Pseudomonadota > Gammaproteobacteria > Enterobacterales > Alteromonadaceae > Thalassotalea_B. The sequence goes on from JBMZCX010000013.1 coordinate 6,150, forward strand.
TACTTTTGAATAATGGCTCATGCGCATAACATGCATACCCGTTTCATTATCTTTATATTCAGCAGCATGACCAAGGCGTTGAATAATTTGTAGTCGCGTGCGTTTTAGCTCATCGGCTTGTACTAGCGATAAATGGGTGGCCACTCTTGCTTTAACTACAGCGGCAGAAACGGGCTTGGTAATATAGTCAACAGCACCAAGCTCTAGCCCTTGGGCTTCATCAGCTTGGTCGCTGAGTGCGGTAACAAAAATAATAGGTATTTTAGCCGTAACTTGCTCTGCTTTTAATTGCTTACAAACGTCCAAACCAGTGATATCGGGCATCATAATGTCTAATAATATTAAATTAGGCGACTTACTGTGTGATAGTCGTATTGCTTCACTTCCACTTTTTGCAAATATTAGATGATAATCTTGATGTAATATTTGTTTTAATACCCGTAAATTAGCTGGCTCGTCGTCTACAATCAAAATAGTTGGTTGGGTGTTGTCCATTGCAGCCTCTAATTGTTTTCTATTTTCTTGATGAAAGCATTCATTTGAGTTAATGCGGTGTCAAATTCAAAATCATTAAGTGCGTTATAAATTTGATTAATTTCGACATAATATTCAGACGTTTTAACTGTTGATTCAGTATATTGATATAACTCTATTAATTGTTCTTCTTCAGCTTCGTTGTTAATAGCTTGTGCGGCTAATAGCTGCAGTAATTGTTGTAATGCGATAAGATCCATCTCTCCATCTTGAGTCTTTTCAACTTTATGTTGCTGCCAATGCGTGATCTTTTTTTGTAATTCTTCATAAGCCTTAGCTATTTTGATGTAAAAACTAGCACATTTTTCAGGCTGGCTTTCTATTAAAGACTCTATATCTGTAAAAAGATGGAGTAATTGAGTTAATGCTAAATTACCACAAACCCCTTTTAAGCCATGAACAATATTTGCAGCCTCAGTAAAGTTATTATCGATTATTACTTTATTTAATGTTTCGAAAGTTACTGTTTGTGTTGCTATAAAAGAAGCTATTTGTTGATAGTAGTTGTCAATACTCCCCCATAAAGCGATGCCTTTATTTTCATTTAATAGTAAATTTTCGCTTAATTGCGGTTGAGTTTCTATTTCAGGGGAGTGCTGTATATCAATATTTAGCACTCTGGCTATTTCCTGCTTTAATAAAGAAATATCGATGGGTTTATTGGCGAATCCTTGCATGCCCGCATTTTCTGCTGCGCGTTTGTCATCAAGTAGTACACTCGCTGTTAATGCAATAATGGGGAGTTGCGGTAAATTATGCTTTAGTTCAAATTTTCGTCTTTCTATTGTTGCGTTGAGCCCGTCTAATATAGGCATTTGAATGTCCATTAACACCACATTTATTTGATCGCAGTCTGCCATTTTAGCAAGCGCCTGTTGGCCGTCTCTTGCGGTAATAACGTGGTGGTTTTCTCGTTCAAGTAGTAATGTTAATAGGTCTATATTTTGCTGAACATCGTCTACAACCAATACCTTTAATGGCGGTAGTGCTACATTTTTGGTGACTTTAATTTTGTGGGTTTTATTAGTGGCAGTTAATGGCAGTTCAAAATAAAATGTTGAGCCTTGCCCAAGTGTGCTTTTAGCATTAATTGTTCCTTCCATTAGTTCAACTAATTGCTTACTAATTGTTGTGCCTAAGCCTGTACCACCAAAGCGTCGACTCATTGAGGCATCAGCTTGAGTAAAGGCGTCAAATACTGATGTGAGTTGTTCTGGGCTCATACCTATACCCGTATCTTTTATTTCAAATTTGACGTGACTATTCTCAACTGGATAAACAGATATAGTGACTGAACCAGAGTGGGTGAACTTAATGGCATTACCCAGTAAGTTCGTTAATACTTGGCGAATGCGCTCGGGGCTACCGAAATAATAGCTGGCAAGCTCGGGAGAAACGTTTGCGGTTAATGCTAAATTTTTATTTCGTGCTTCTATCCATAATGTTGAGACGATAGAGTCAACTTCTTCAATAAGAGAAAATTCCCGTAGTTCAAGCTCTAGTTTGCCTTTGTCTAATTTTGCACTGTCTAAAATATCATTTAATAAATGCAGTAACGATTTAGAGGCATTATTAATAGTGCTCATATGTTTTAATTGTTCAGGTGGTAAGTTACTTTCTAGCAATATATCGCTAAAACCAATAATAGCATTCATTGGTGTACGAATTTCGTGACTCATATTGGCCATAAAGGCTGCTCTTGACTCAGCCGCGTGCTCAGCAACTTCTTTGGCTTCCCTAAGTTGCTGCTCCATATTCTTACGCTCGGTAATATCCATAATAAAACCGTCTATCCATGACTTGCTAGTGTGTTCATTTTTTGTGTGCTTCCCAAATCCCATTAACCAGCGTATGTTTCCTGATTTAGTGATAATGCGATACTCGATAGTAAATGCATCTTTAACGGCGGTATTTAGGATAATATTTTCTTTATCGTCAGGATGAAATAAATCAGAAAAATTTCGGATGTTATTTGGTGCAATAAAATCGCTAGCAGGGTAACCCGTGATATTTTCTACCGCATCGCTAATAAAAAGTAATGGCCAGTTGTACTCGTCTAAACAACGATAGACTATACCTGGAATATTGCTAATTAATGATCTGAATTTTTCTTCGTTTTCTTGTAACGATCGTTCTATCTTTATTCGTTCGCGAATATCAGACATAAAGCCAACAAAGAGGTCTTCTTCTTGATGTTTTAAGTGGCCAATGGTTAACCTTATATCAACCAATTCGCCAGATTTATGTAGTGCTTGCACTTCTCTCACCGCGCCGACTATTTCTGAATTTCCTTGTGTTAAGTATTGATGAATACTTCCCATAAAAGTTTCATGTCGCTCAATAGGCATTAATACCCTTACATTTTTACCGACCAGTTCTGCAGGTTTCCAACCAAGTAATACTTCTGTTGCATGGTTTACACTTTCAATAACGCCTTTACTATTTGTACTGATAATTGCATCAACAGCGGTGTTCATCATTGAGTGTAAGCGGCTAGCGTTAATACTGGCTTGGCGTGAAGCATCTTTATATTTGAAGAGTAAATTAACACCTAATACTATGATAATAATAACAACTGTTACACCTGAAACTATTAGTGCTAAGTAAAACGATATTTCACTCGTTTGCTTACTTAATTCCAGCCCTGCGGGTTTTACAAAGCGAGCAGCAGCCATACCTGTGTAATGCATGCCTGAAATTGCAAACCCCATAACAATGCTTGCGATTAAATTGGCTTGCCAATCTTTTTGTTGATGCCACACTTTCAATAAGCCAGCTCTGATCCAAAGTGATAAAACAGCGAATGCAACGGCAACAACAATTGATAGCATAAAAATAGTAAGATCATAACGAAGCAACGGTGCCATTTGCATTGCTGCCATACCTGCATAATGCATAGTGCCGATACCAGAGCCCACTAAGAGCCCCGATAATAATAATGATTTAGCACCTGTTTTGTGGTTTTGTAAATGATTTAATGCCACCCAGGAAGCACCAATACCAGGAATTATTGATAATAATGTGAGGGGAATGTTGTACTCAACTAAAGTGCATAAATCAAACGCTAACATGCCAATGAAATGCATTGCCCATATACCACCACCCAAGGCAAAACTAGCGATGGATAGCATTATTTGCTTTCTTTTTATTGTCGTCTCTATGGCTTGTTGTGTGGCGACTTGTAGCCCCATAAAGGAAGATAACATGGCAATAAATAATGAGAGTATCACCATATTATTATTGTAGGTACCGTGAAGGAGAATACTGTCGGGAGAGGTAATAAAAAGGGAAGTGATCCAATCAAGCATAGTTTGCTATGTGCTTTTAAATATAGAGAGATTAATTCAGTATAGTTACATATAGCTAATGTGCAAATTTAAGTCCTTGTTTAAAAAGAAATAACATTTTGTAGATAATGTGTTAACCATGCATAAGTAAAAATTTAGCGAGTAGTTGGTTCTCACCTTCTTGGTGGTTAGGGTCGCTAATAATACAATCAATGGGGCAAACACTAATGCAGGTGGGTTTGTCGTAATGGCCTACACATTCAGTACACTTATCAGGTGAAATTTCATAAATTTTTTCACCTAGAGTGATTGCGTCATTTGGGCACTCAGGCTCGCACATGTCGCAATTAATGCAAGCGGCTAAAATTTTTAGGGCCATTATTATCGTCCGTTAATGTAAAAGTAATACTATTTTGTATAACAAAGTGACCACTTATAACTATATGGGCGAGTTTATATGTTTGGTACATGTAACCTATGCCTCTAAGCCTTTAAATTTTCGCTAAGCGATCACTTTGTTATACGGATTGGAATGTTCTTGCTGATTATAGTACTGAATAAATTGAAACTATTTGATATAGCATAAGTTCTAGTATGTTAGCGTGTATTTCCTTATATTAAACTTATGTGCAATAGCCCCTGCATGTCAGTGGGTGAAATAGTACGACAATTAAACTCCTGAATTTGGACACTAAAAGAGGTAAAAATGAACAATGCGGTTCACTCACAAGAATTAACACAGTTACTGAATGAGCATAAAAAAGCTTTTTCTAACGTACCATTTTTAGCTTATCAGCAACGAATAAAGCAGTTACGTGCATTAAAAGCGTTAATGTTAGATAACCAAACTAGCATTATTAAAGCGATGAGTGATGATTTTGGTAATCGTTCAGTCGACGATTCAAAATTGGGTGATATTCTTACCACGGTCTCAGGTATTAATTATTGCATTAGCCAATTAAAGAATTGGATGAAGCCCGACAAGCGACATGTTGGTGTGCTATTTCAGCCAGCGAGTGCCCGTGTTGAATATCAACCATTAGGTGTTGTTGGTATTATGGTGCCTTGGAATTATCCTGTTTTTCTTGCACTTGGACCTTTAGCTACAGCATTGGCAGCAGGTAATAGGGCGATGGTGAAAATGTCAGAATTTACGCCGAAAACCAGCGCATTACTTAAGCAGCTTATTGCGACCTACTTTGATGACCCATGTATTTCTATCATCGAAGGTGATGCTTCAGTTGCCGCTGCTTTTTCAGCTTTACCTTTTGACCATTTATTTTTTACTGGCTCAACAGCTGTAGGAAAAATGGTCATGAGAGCGGCGGCAGAAAACTTAGTACCCGTAACACTTGAACTTGGTGGTAAATCACCTGCAATTATTGACGATGATATTGCATTAAGCACTGCGGTTGATCGATTAATAATGGGGAAAACATTAAATAGTGGTCAAACGTGTGTTGCCCCCGATTATATTCTTTGTCCTAAGGGGAAGGCGGATGCACTTAGTAAGGAGCTTGCTGCTACATTCAGCGTAATGTTTCCTACTATTAAAGATAATAAAGACTACACCAGTATCGTAAACGAAGGGCAACATACACGCTTACAAGGGCTAATTACAGATGCTCACGATAAAGGAGCCACAATAATTCCATTATCTTCAGATAGTGGTTGCAGTAAAACAAGGCAGTTGCCATTAACATTATTACTTAACGTTAATGATGATATGTTGGTTATGCAGCAAGAAATTTTTGGTCCATTATTACCGATTGTTGAATATGAAAGTATTGAGCAAGCCATTAATTATATTAATAATCGAGAACGCCCACTTGCCCTCTATATTTGTAGCTTTGAGAAAAATTTTCAAAATAAAATTTTAAAAGAAACTCATTCGGGCGGTGTTTGTATTAATGACGCAGCAATGCATGTTGGAGTTGAAGATTTACCCTTTGGTGGCGTAGGTTCTTCAGGTATGGGCAGCTATCATGGTATTGAAGGTTTTAAAACATTTTCACATGCAAAAGCTATTTTTTCGCGAGGAAAAATAAGTGTCGCTAAACAGTTGTTCCCTCCGTATGGAAAATTAGTACATAAATTAGTGTATAAGCTGTTTATTCGATAAATGTTTTATTTGTGCTAGGCCGCTTTAGCGATCTAGCACTTTCTTATATCAATCTGTGTAAGAAAGTGCTCACTTCTTTATACGAAATGGTATTAATTGCTAGCTTGAGCAAATGGTTGGCGCGTAGTGCCGCCCTCTTTTAAATACCGCATTAAGATACCGAAGTTAAGATCAAGTTCTGTTTCTAACTTAATAAATACTTTGTGACCAGAGCCTTTAGCATCATCAATTAATTCGCCTTTATTATTCTCCATATGTGCGAGTACAAAACTAAGGTTACCTGTAGGAGTCATTAACTCAAGTTGGTCACCAATAAGAAATTTATTTTTTACATCAATCTCTATTAGTTGTGTTGTATGGCTTCGGGTAATAACTTCACCAACAAATTGTTGGGTGTCACTTTTCGAATAACCATAGTCGTAATTTTGTGTATCACTTGGGCGATGACGTTGTAAAAAACCTTCGGTGTAACCTCTGTGGGCTAAGTGCTCAAGGTTTGTATTTAATTGCGGGTTAAATGGCTTATCAGATAATGCATCATTCATTGCTTGGCGATAAATTTGAGCGGTACGAGCACAATAGTAAAATGACTTGGTGCGCCCCTCAATTTTTAAGGAATGAACGCCCATTTTTACCAAGCGCTCAACATGCTCTACTGCCCGTAAATCTTTAGAATTCATAATGTATGTGCCATGCTCATCTTCAAAAGCAGGCATATATTCACCGGGGCGGCCTTGTTCTTGTAATAAAACAATATCGCTGGCTGTTTGACTGTCAGGTGTATAAATTTCAATAGGTTGAGTGGCAATAACATCACCAGTTTCATTTTCATGGGCACTGTGTGAGTTATATTTCCAACGGCAAGCATTTGTACAAGTACCTTGATTAGGATCTCGTTTATTGATGTACCCTGATAATAAACATCGGCCAGAATAAGCCATGCATAAAGCACCATGCACAAAAACTTCTAATTCCATTTCAGGGCATTGAAAACGAATTTCTTCTATTTCATCAAGCGATAGCTCTCGTGATAAAATAACACGTTCTACTCCTTGCTGATGCCAAAACTTTACCGTTGACCAGTTTACAGCATTCGCTTGTACAGATAAGTGAATGGCCATGTCAGGAAATTTTTCTCTAACCATCATTATTAAGCCCGGATCAGACATTATTAATGCGTCAGGCTGCATTTTAATAATTGGCTCAATGTCGTTAATAAATGTTTTTAATTTACTGTTATGAGGAGCAATGTTATTAACGAGGTAAAACTTTTTACCTAAAGCATGTGCTTCGTCGATACCTAACTTTAAATTTTCTACTGAAAATTCATTATTTCTAACGCGTAATGAATAACGAGGTTGTCCTGCGTAAACGGCATCAGCGCCATAAGCAAAGGCATAACGCATATTTTTAAGACTTCCCGCAGGAGATAGTAATTCTGGCCTTAACATGAAAGTACCCCTAATAAAAAGGCGCGCACTATAGCAAAGACGGTGATAAATATACCTTGGCTAGATCAAAGTTTCTCTAATTAGGATAATAATTTTTTAGTTACTTATTGAATAAATAAATCATATGGTTGTTTTTTATACATAATTGAAAAAGATGTAATTTTAGCCATAAAAAATGACATCTTTTCAAATAACTATGCTATTTTTTAAGTATTAAAATAAATAAATTAACTAATTAGGTCTATTTATGGGAACTGAAAACGCGCTTTACACAATACTGGTTGAAAAAATTAAACAAGATGCTTTGGTATTACCAACATTGCCGGAAATAGCACTGAAAGTAAGAGAAGCTGCTGATGATCCCGATGTTAACCTTAACCAAATGAGCGATATTATTGGTCATGATCCTGCTTTATCTATGGGAATGCTAAAAGTTGCAAACAGTGCAATGCTAGGCCGAAGTGTTAAAGTTGAAACCGTAAATCAAGCGGTGACCCGTATTGGACTTAGACAAATAAAGAGTATTGCTACAGCAATGGCTTTAGAGCAGGTTTTTGTATCAGAAAATGATATTGTGTCGATGTACTTGAAAAAATCATGGACTAAAACTGTTGATATCGCGTCAGTAGCCATTGCTTTAATGACCTTTTTTCTTCAAGAAAATAAACATACCTCGTTAACCTTAGATACGTTAACACTTGCAACCCTTGTGCATAATATTGGTATTTTACCTATTTTAACGGAAGCAGAAAATCATCCTGATGTATTTGCAAATCCGACCTTTTTACAGCAGGCCATTGTAAAACTAGCGAGTGATATTGGTGCAGAAGTTACTATCGCGTGGGGATTTAGTGAGGAGTTCACTGATTTAGTGAGACATTGGAGTGATCTAACGGTGTTGCCGAATGAAGTTCATTATCTTGATTTTATTCGTGCGGGTGCTATTCATCATAATGTTTTTAAAAATGAAGCAACTAAAGAAGTACTATTAAAAAGCTATGTTAACAAAGGCGTAATGCCCGATGTTGACTTTATGAATACGCCAGAGTTTTTAGAAACGGTTGCTAATGTAAAAACCATGTTTAGCTAGTCGAACTGTTCACGCTTAATGTGATTTTATTTATTGATTAAAGTGTAAAATTAAAGTCCTAGATTTTTATCTAGGACTTTATTCGTAAAGTAGTGCTATGTTTTGTTACTTTCTTTACACATTAGCAAACTGGTTCATGGTATTGTCTTTACCACCTGCTTTTAATGCCGCTTCACCAGCAAAGTAGCCTTTGTGATCGTCACCAATATCTGAACCAGCCATATTTTGATGCTTAACACAGGCAATGCCTTGGCGAATTTCTTTACGCTGAACACCTAACACATAACCCAGCATGCCTTGTTCGCCAAAGTACTCTTTAGCTAGATTATCGGTTGATAATGCTGCCGTATGATACGTTGGTAGCGTAATTAAATGGTGGAATATTCCTGCATCTTTTGCAGCATCAGCTTGGAAGGTGCGAATTTTTTCGTCGGCAGTGATCGCTAACTCAGTATTGTCATAATCAGCACTCATTAGTTGGTCACGGTTGTAGGCAGACACATCTTTACCATCATCTTTCATTGCATCAAATACTTGCTGGCGGAAGTTTAACGTCCAGTTAAATGAAGGTGAATTGTTATAAACTAATTTGGCATTTGGTACGACTTTCTTAATTTCATTAATCATACCGCCAATTTGAGCAATATGCGGTTTTTCTGTTTCAATCCAAATTAAATCAGCCCCGTTTTGCAATGAGGTAATAGAGTCAAGAATACAGCGAGCTTCACCAGTGCCTGATTTAAATTGAAATAAGTTGCTTGGTAAGCGTTTAGGACGCACTAACTTGCCATTTTGTTTAATGACCACATCACCATTACCTAAATCGTTTTCACTTACTTCATCGCAATCTAAAAAGCTATTGTATTGGTCGCCCAAATCGCCAGTGGTTTTAGTTACTGCTATTTGCTTAGTTAAGCCAGCACCTAGCGAATCTGTACGTGCCACAATAACACCATCGTCTACACCTAACTCCATAAATGCATATCGCACAGCGTTAATTTTGGCGAGAAAGTCTTCGTGAGGTACAGTTACTTTTCCGTCTTGGTGGCCACACTGTTTTTCATCAGACACTTGGTTTTCAATCTGAATACAACAAGCCCCTGCTTCAATCATTTGTTTAGCCATTAAATAGGTTGCTTCGGCATTACCAAAGCCAGCATCTATATCAGCAATAATTGGTACTACGTGGGTAACATGTCCGTCAATTTTTGCTTGTATTTCTTCCGCTTTAGCGCTGTCGTTTTCTTCTCTTGCTACGTCTAGTTCGCGAAATAAACCACCTAATTCGCGGGCATCTGCTTGACGTAAAAAGGTATAAAGTTCAGCAATTAAACTAGCAACTGACGTTTTCTCATGCATTGACTGATCAGGTAAAGGACCAAAATCTGAACGTAATGCTGCGACCATCCAGCCAGATAAATACAAATAACGTCGATCTGTATTTTCAAAATGTTTTTTAATTGAAATCATTTTTTGTTGGCCAATAAACCCATGCCAACAACCTAAAGACTGCGTGTATTTTGTTGGGTCGTTATCGTAAGCTTCCATGTCTTTACGCATAATGGCGGCAGTATATTTTGCAATATCTAAACCAGTTTTAAACTGATTTTGTAGGCGCATACGAGCAACTGATTCAGCATCAATGGCTTTCCAGTTGTTTTTTGATTGTAATTGGGTGGTTAACGCATCTATTTCTTGGCGATAGTTACTCATAGCTTGTTCTCCAGTTGTTATTTATGTAAGTCAACTCGTAAGTAAACGAGCTGGATAACAAAAATAGTAATCGCCCAAATGGTATTTTTATAATATATATTGTTTATCGCTACCATTCACAATGTAAATAAAGGTAGTTTAAATAAGTCATGTAGGATCGGTTTAGCGAGTGAATACAAGGCATAGAAGCTATTTTAATGTTAAAACTCACTAGAGTAATTGCTCTTTTTAAACCTAGCGTGTTTAAAATTAGCTTGATTTACTTGAATAGCCGTGACATATAGTTAACTTATAATTTTTATAATGGACATTAACAGCATGAATATATCTAAAATTGATTTAAACTTACTTATTTATCTTGATGTACTTTTGCGTGAAAAAAATGTAACCCGTGCAGCTAGTCAATTAAATATTACTCAACCAGCGATGAGTAACGGCTTAAAGCGTTTACGTAACCTTTTTGGTGATCCCATTTTAGTTCGTACTTCAGATGGAATGGTGCCAACTGAACGTGCCCGCTCATTAGCTCCGGTGATCAGAAAAATACTATTAGAACTTGAAGAAGCGCTACAAGGCGAAGAAGAATTTAATGAGAAGAAAAGTCACCGTGTGTTTCGCATTATGGCGAGCGACTATGCAGCTTCAACATTGTTGCCCAGTTTATTAAAAAAAATAAATCAAATTGCTCCCAATGTAACTATCGATATTATGACTCCGAGCGATGTTACCTTTCACGATGTTGAAGCAGGCAAAATAGATATGGCAATTAACCGTTTTGACGAGCTACCACAATCATTCCATCAGAAAACTATTTGGCGAGACACTTTTGCTTGTTTGCTTAGCGCGGATAATGACGTTGTTTCTAAGTTTAATCTTAATAGCTATTTAGCCTCTAAGCATGTTTGGGTGTCAAAAACAGGTTTTGGTGTAGGTGTAGGAATGGACCCTAAAGATGTGCAAAAACTTGGTTGGGTTGATGAAGCACTCGCAAGGCTAGGAAAAAAACGAGATATTAAAGTCTTCACCCGTAATTATCATGTTGCGATGCAGCTTGCCTACGAAGATGGTTTGGTTGCCACATTACCGACTCGTGCCGCTTTACTGCATAAGCATGATGCCAATTATACTATTTTAAAACCGCCGTTTGAAATACCTGATATAGAGCTAAAAATGATTTGGAGTCCATTATTACATCACGACGCAAGTCATATTTGGTTTAGACAGTTAGTAATAGAAGCTGCTAAAGAAAGTGAGTAATCGTATAACTTTTATTTTTAGATACAAGGATAAAAAACATGGCTAGTCACTTAAAATGGCTAGACTTTTTGTATGCTCTTTGTTCGTTATTGTTTTGTTTAGCTTGTGGTTATGGTATTAACTTTTTCTTTGGCGGCTTACCTCCAAGCCTTTATGCTATGGCCATATTAACGCTAGCTTTGCAGTTGAAATGGATAAACGCGAATAAAATTAATGCACTTGTTACCTGGGCAATAAAATATATGGGCGTATGTTTTGTACCAGCAGGTGTTGGCATAATTGAGCATAAACAATTAGTACTGCAGCACGGTATTGCTATTGTCGCCATTACTTTTTTTACTACATTTTTAGTTTTAACGTTTGTTGGGGTAATTTATCAGCATTATGAAAAAACAACTCAGCAATCCAATTAAAATAAGCGTCATGAATTTCAATAGATCCAATTTATGAATACTCAACTTTCTTATATTTTTACGGTATTACTAACGTGTAGTGTTACCGTTTTAATTTACCAAGGATTTGCCAGAGTGCAAGTAAAGCTCAATAGGGTATGGTTGAACCCAATGCTATTGACCGTGCTAGTGTTAATTGCTTGTTTATCGATTTTAAACATTGATTATGCAGCATATAAAAAAGCAAGTTCGCCATTAAATACTTTATTAGAACTTGCTGTGGTAACGTTAGGCTTCCCGCTTTATCAGTATTTACAATCAATGAAAACTAAATGGCAAGCCATAAGCGTATTGTTAGTTTTTGCCGCATTGGTTGCTATTGTCAGTAGCTTTATTTTAACGTGGTTATTTATTTCACAGCATGATGTGGCTATTTCACTTTCACTAAAGTCTATTACAACGCCTATTGCGCTTGCTATTACCGAGCAGTTTAAGGGGAATGCAGCTGTAACGGCATTTACAATTATATTAGCTGGATTATTTGGTGCTATTTGGGGTGTAAAGTGGCTTACTTTTATTGGTGTGACTTCTGTTAATGCGCAGGGACTCGCTATTGGTACCGCTAGCCATGCTTTAGGCACCGCGACAGTTAGTCAATTAAGTTATCAGCATGCGGCTTATAGTTCTTTAGCGCTTATTTTATCAGCAACGATTACCGCGATTGTTGCCCCAGTAGTTTTACCTTTTCTACTGATCAATTTTGGCTGAATGCCTTTTTGAACGTGCAATTATTGCCCACTTGTGCTGGTTAAAATACGCTAAGTCTACGCTGCTCTTAATCCCAATAGCCTGCTTTTGCTCAATCGGGCGCCTTGCCTTGATTTATTTTTCCTATGCACAACAAGATCATAAACTTAATGAAAATACTATTATATTCATTTTAAAAAGAGAAAACCCATCTACATTCACATGATGAATATTACCTATCCACGATTAGAATAAGGTTAAGTTAGAGCCTTTTTGTTTTTAATTGTCATTATTATTCAAAAGCTTAGGGGGGGCCTTGTTTGAATTAAACTTGTGTTTTTATTTATTAGCGTCTTGATGGCTATTGAAGCGGAAGGTAATTGCACTTACATTCTTTCTATCAATACAATGTACTTTTAAATAAAAGCTTTCAAAATAGACAACATTCTTTGAGGTTCATATGACAAATAGAATTAATATTGCACAAATTCAAGTAGCTAAATGCTTATATGACTTCGTTGAACAAGAGGTTTTTACTAAATTAACTTTGAACAAAGATGATTTTTGGCAAGGCTTTTCAGATATTGTTAATGAACTGAGTGTCACTAATCGCCACTTGCTCTCAACACGCGAAAAAATACAACAGCAAATTGATCAGTGGCATAAACAACATCAGGGTAATGCATTTAATTTCACGGCTTATAAAGCCTTTTTAGCAGAGATTAACTATTTAGAACCCATTGTAGACGATTTTACTATTTCTACTGCAAATGTAGACGCTGAATTGGCGACCATGGCTGGGCCTCAATTAGTGGTGCCTATCATGAATGCTCGCTTTGCTTTAAATGCGGTAAATGCTAGGTGGGGCAGTTTATACGATGCTCTTTATGGTACTGACGTTATTAGCGCAAATGGTGGTGCTGAAAAAACTAAACAATACAACCCCGTACGAGGTTCTAAAGTTATTGCATTTGCACGAGACTTTTTAGATCAATCTATTCCATTAAGTTCTGGTAGTCATCACCAAGCGAAAAAATATGAGTTAGTTAATGGAAAACTTAATATTACGCTGCTCAATAATGAAGTTAAAACCTTAGCAGAACCTGCACAGTGTATTGGTTTTACAGGAACTGATGAACAGCCAAAGTCTTTAATTTTTAAGCATAATGAGTTACATATTGAAATATGTTTTGACGCTAATAACGTGATTGCTAAAGCGGATAATGCAGGTATTAGCGACGTAGTGTTAGAGTCAGCTTTAACGACTATTATGGATTGCGAAGACTCTGTAGCCGCTGTTGATGCAAGTGATAAAGTGCTTGCTTATCGAAATTGGCTTGGCCTTAATTTAGGTACGCTTACTGAAACAATTGAAAAAGAAGACACAACGTTTACGCGAGCAATGGCTGATGATAAAGCTTATAAAACATTAGCTGGAGATAATGCTACTTTGCCTGGGCGAAGTATTATGTTTGTGCGTAACGTTGGCCACTTAATGACGAATGATGCGGTATTAACGGAAAGTGGCGATTTAGTGCCTGAGGGAATTATTGACGCGGTAATAACGTCACTAATTGCGCTACACGATATAAAAGGCCATAGCTTAAAAGCGAATAGTCGTACGGGCTCAATTTACATTGTTAAGCCTAAAATGCACGGTAGTGAAGAAGTTGCCTTTGCTAATTTACTTTTCTCAAAAGTAGAGCAGTTATTAAAGCTACCGAACAATACCATTAAAATGGGTATTATGGACGAAGAGCGCCGTACCAGTGTGAATCTTAAAAACTGTATTTATGCGGCGAAAGAGCGAGTGGTTTTTATTAATACGGGGTTTTTAGACCGTACTGGTGATGAAATTCATACCTCGATGCATGCAGGCATAATGGCTAAAAAAGCAGATATTAAACTAACACCATGGATCAATGCCTATGAAGATAATAATGTTGATATTGGGTTGGCTTGTGGTTTTAGTGGTAAAGCGCAAATAGGTAAGGGGATGTGGCCTATTCCTGACCAAATGTCGAATATGGTTAGCACGAAAATAGGTCATGTAAAAGCAGGGGCAAATACGGCTTGGGTGCCTTCTCCTACTGCCGCAACATTACATGCTATTCATTATCATCAGGCCAATGTGGCGAGTTTACAGCAGGAAATTAGCCATCGTAAACCGGCGAATATTGATCACATATTAACAATTCCCTTAGCTGAAAATACTCAATGGTCAGACGAAGAAGTCGCGAATGAACTAGAGAATAATGCCCAAGGTATTTTAGGCTATGTTGTTCGGTGGATAGACCAAGGTATTGGCTGCTCAAAAGTACCTGATATTAACAATGTGGGGCTCATGGAAGATCGTGCAACACTGCGTATTTCTAGTCAGCATATGGCTAACTGGTTAATGCATGGGGTATGCACAGAGCAACAAGTACTTGCTAGTATGAAAAAAATGGCTGCGGTGGTTGATCAACAAAACATCGGAGATAGCACATATCAACCAATGACTGATAATTTTAGTCGAAGTATAGCTTTTAAAGCTGCCTGCGATTTAGTCTTAAAAGGCGCTCAACAGCCGAGTGGTTATACTGAACCTTTGTTACATCAACACCGTATTGCCTATAAAGCAGAAATTAATTGCTAATCACTTATTTATAAGCTGTTAATCTCATATTTCAGGCAGCTTATCTCGATTCAGTTGTATAGTTAGCGGTTAACAACTAAAGTAATGGGGTAAAATATTTTCGCAGTATCTTTTGGGGAGAGGATTGCAACATGAAATCACTTATCAAATTAATTATATTACCTAGCATTGCTGGAGTGATATTTTTTACTGTGTTAAATGTAAAAGCCGCAAGTATTCAAGATGCTCGACCGCTTATTCATCAACAAAATCATAATTTTATTTTTTTTACTCTACCGCAACTAGGCGAAGGGGTAAGTAATAAAAGCTATTCAAGTACTTTAATTTCAGCCATTAGTGAGCAGTCTGCTCGTGTAGTTCATACGAAAGTAAGTGCATCTACAAAGCATTGTCAAAGTAAAAAAACAAATGAAGTTTATGAGTTAACTGCTATTTTTAATGACAAACTTCAAGTGTTTTTGTCTTACTTTTCATCACCTAAAAATGAAAATTATTTAGAAAAAATTGAAGATAAAGAAAGCATTAAAGTTACTTATGTAAAAAATTTTTAGTCCCTCATTTAACCCTCTCTGTATTAACACCATAAAAACCAACACGTCATTTCAACATGCTTATCGCTGGCTATAAACCAAAGTGTGCTAATTGAATTACTTATTAATGAGTAAATATTTTGTATTTAATTTACGGTATTTCATATAATTGTCATAAAACATTAGCACAATGTTCATTAGTTAAGGCTCAGTTGATAGCTAGTGGATCATTAATCGATTCACTTTAAGGATTAGGACGTTAAAATGAATAGACAAATTTTGGTTGTTGAGGATGAAGCACCCATTCGGGAAATGATTACTTTCGTGTTAGAGCAAAATGGTTTTAATACCATTGAAGCGGAAGACTATGAACAAGCACAGGCAAAAATTGTAGAGCCTTACCCTGATCTTATTTTATTAGACTGGATGATGCCTGGCGGTACTGGCGTAAAACTCGCAAAAAGTATTAAGCAAAATGAATATACCCGAAACATTCCTATTATTATGTTAACGGCGAGAGCCGATGAAGAAGATAAAGTAAAAGGATTTGACGTAGGCGTAGATGACTACGTGACTAAACCTTTTTCACCTAAAGAGCTTATTGCCCGAATTAAAGCGGTGATCAGGCGTGTATCACCAACCGCTTTGGAAGAGTCTATTGAGTTCCACGGCATGAAGCTTGATCCTGTTGCACATAGAGTTTCAATTAATAATAAAAATTTAGACTTAGGGCCAACCGAGTTTAGATTATTGCACTTTTTTATGTCGCATACCGAGCGTGTTTATAGTCGAGAGCAGTTACTTGATAATGTTTGGGGAACGAACGTTTATGTGGAAGATAGAACCGTTGATGTTCATATCAGACGTTTACGTAAAGCGATTTCTGGAGAAGGGCATGAAGACTTTATTCAAACGGTGCGAGGTTCGGGTTATCGTTTCTCAGGAAAAATTAAAACCAGCGCTTAATTTGTATAGATTGTAATTATTTACAACAATCACTAAGTGAATGGTATAGTGTTGATTTTACAACACTATATTTCACATTTTTAATTTAGGTTATTTAGCGTATATGCACTTGAGTTTATCGGCAAAAGAAATATTCTCCCAACTGATTATTGCATTATTTTTGAGTGCGACCATAGGTTACTTTTTTGATTTAACATTTTTGATGATAAGTCTTTGTGCGTTAGCCTTTCTTGCGTGGCACTATCACCATTTACTTAAGTTAACGCGCTGGTTATGGCGTAGTAAAACGATATTCCCTCCTGAAGCTGATGGCGTATGGGGGCGAATTTATGACGGTTTATATCGCCAAAAAAAACAACACCGTCATAAATTAAAGCAGCTTAACGATAAAATTAGGCAATTTAGAGATGGTGCTGAAGCACTACCAGACGCTGCACTAGTGCTTTCAAACGAGCTAGCTATTCTATGGGGCAATAAAAAGGCACAACGAATTTTAGGTGTTCGTTGGCCAAGTGATGTGGGACAACGCATCGACAATTTATTGCGCTTTCCTGAGTTTACTAAATATTTAGAAGATAATAACTTCGAGCAACCTTGTCATATTCCTTCCCCACTTAATAATGAATTGATAATTGAACTAAGGTTAATGGCATATGGCTCTGATCAAGTTCTCCTATTGGCTAGAGATGTCAGTAAAATATATCGTTTAGAAGAAATGCGAAGGGACTTTGTAGCCAATGTTTCTCATGAATTGAAAACACCGTTAACGGTAGTACGTGGGTATGTTGAAATGGTTCAATCCACAGAGCATGCATTAAACCCGCATTGGCAAAAAGCCTTTACCACAATTGAAAGCCAAGTCACGCGAATGGATCGCTTAGTTGAGCAGCTATTGATATTGTCACGAGTAGAAATACAAGTTGATGCTGATGAAGATAAAAATATTGTTGATATGCCTAGACTGTTAAGTGCTTTACTTGAAGATGCTCATTGGCTTAATCAAGACAAACAACACACTATAACTGTTGAAATAGATGATTCATTGCAGCTTGCAGGGACTGAAAGTGAACTTAAAAGTGCTTGCTCTAATTTAATTTCAAATGCCATTGCTTATACACCTACGCATGGTGAAATTAATATCTCTTGGCAGTTAGAAAATAATAAAGCTAAGTTTTCGGTAAAAGATAATGGCCCAGGTATTCGACCTGAAGATATTAATCGTTTAACCGAGCGTTTTTTCCGGGTTGATAAATCACGATCACGTGATACTGGCGGCTCTGGGCTTGGATTAGCGATTGTAAAACATGTACTTAATCATCATAACGCAGAATTATCAATAGACAGCCAATTAGGCCAAGGGAGTGAGTTTATTATTTACTTTGAGCCGACTGGTGTACGTCAACGTTCATAATATAGAACCGCTATAAGACTGAAATGAGTCGATACTTTTTCTTTTTTACTGTCATATAAGTGTCATAAAGTTTAAATATAATTGTCACATAAAGTTTTTATAGTGTTCACAAATCATTTAGCTTTTGCCATTTAACCATTAACAATAATAGCAAAAGCATTACAACTCTCATTGGAGAATATTATGAGTTTGAAGCGTGTATTAAGCGTTATAGGGTTAACAAGTTTAGTGAGTTTATCTGCTGCGGCAATTGATAAAGACTTACCTAACTACCAAAAGGTGAGCGGTATTTCAGGTAATGTTTCTTCTGTAGGTTCAGATACTTTAGCGAATATGATGACCTTTTGGGCGGAAGAGTTTAAACGTACTTACCCAAATGTTAATGTTCAAATTCAAGCGGCGGGTTCATCTACTGCGCCACCGGCATTAACTGAAGCAACATCAAATTTAGGGCCTATGAGTCGTAGAATGAAATCGCGTGAAGTTGAGGCCTTTGAAAAACGTTATGGCTATAAACCTACGGCTGTTCGTGTTGCTATTGATGCTTTAGCTGTTTTTGTTCATAAAGATAACCCAATAAAAGGCTTACGCATTGATCAAGTAGATGCTATTTTTTCAAACAACCGAAAATGTGGTTTAGCAGATGATGTTGATCGTTGGGGTGACTTAGGGTTAACAGGAGAATGGAAAGGAAAAGATATTCAACTATACGGTCGTAACTCGGTATCTGGCACATACGGCTACTTTAAGAAAAAAGCTTTGTGTAAAGGTGACTTTAAAAATAGTGTTAATGAGCAACCGGGCTCTGCATCGGTAGTTCAATCGGTATCAGCTTCTTTAAATGGTATCGGCTACTCGGGCATTGGCTATAAAACGTCAGGTGTGCGCGCGTTAGCTTTATCTAAGAAGGGTAACAATTATGTTGAAGCAACGATGGAAAATGCGATTTCTAAAAAATACCCACTTTCTCGCTTCCTATATGTTTATGTGAACAAGCACCCAAATAAACCATTAGCGCCAATGGAAGCTGAATTTTTGAAAATGGTATTATCAAAATCTGGCCAAAAAATTGTTGAAAAAGATGGCTACATTCCTTTATCACGAAAAGTTATTGAAAAAGAATATAAGAAGTTAGGTTTAGCATTATAGTTGTAATGCATTAATATACTAAAAAATAAAATCCAGTAATTAACATTACTGGGTTTTTTTATACTGTATTACAAAGTGTATTTATACTTGTTTCATTAATTAGGTGCTCTACTTTATACGCAGGAAAAACAGCCAAATACAAGGCGTTTATTTTAATAACTAGTTGTTCTAATTATTAAATAAATAACACAGTAGTTGGTTGTTTTAACCAGTAGAAATGATCACATAGTTAGTGATATTGGTATTAGTTAGTTGCGCTAGTGGAGTCTCTAACAACAAGCTGTGGGGTATATTGCGTGATAATGTTATGTGTTGCCTGCTTACGAGAGGTGGAAATAAGCAAGTTAGCGGCATTTTCAGCAATTTTAAGTGTTGGTTGATCGGCAGTAGTCAATGTCGGCCATGTTTGTCGAGAAAATGGGTTGTTTTCAAAGCCTGCTATTGACAGCTGCCCAGGTATTTCTACTCCCATTAAGCGGGAAGCAAACAATGCACCAGCGGCAATTTCATCATTACAAGAAAAAATAGCACTGGGTTTATCTTGAGCAGACAATAGTTGCTTTGCTCCATTAACGCCAGATTCAAAAGAATATGTGCCTTGAACAATCAGCTGTTCATTAATAGCAATGCTGTTATCTGATAGCGCTTTCTTATAACCTTTGAGTCGTTCAACTGTGGACTTATGATCTGCCTCTCCAGCAATAAAAGCGATATCTTTATGTCCTAAATCGATTAAATGTTGCGTAATACTAACTGAGGCCTCAAAGTCATTCACCATAATACAAGGGGCTAAGTTATCAGGTATTTCATTTCCAGAAATAATACGAACTACATCCACATCTAATGCGAGTAAATGTTTTACAAACTCAGGATTTTCAGAAAATGGTGGCGTTAATATTAATCCAGCAATACGAGAATGTTTAATCATATTGGTGATCGTTTCAAGTAGGTTACTCGATTTAGCACTGCAAGGATGAATTAGTAATTCAAATCCTGATTTTTTACAAGCATCTAAAATTCCGTTTTGCATATCAATAACATAATAAGCATTAGGGTTATCGTAAATAAAAGCGATGGTATACGCTTTTGTGCCTGCTAAATTGCGTGCAGCTAAATTAGGCTGGTAATTTAATTCATTTACAACAGCCATTACTTTTTCGCGTGTTGGCTGTCTCACCGAGGGTTCATTATTCATTACCCGTGAAACAGTTTTTATTGACACGCCAGCTTGTTTAGCCACGTCATTAATTGTTGCTTTCATCTAATTATGTAACCTTAACATCACTGTTTATTGTATCTTCATATTCTTAATGGCGCATAGCGCTATAGGGTATGTGTTTATCTATATATCAGCAACTAAAAATTAGACTTATGTATGAAATTATTTACTGAATCTTAAGTGTTGCTTTTAAATTTAAAATTGACAGCGCTGTCATTTTTAAATATTGTTACACAAACATTAGTAAATTATGCACTAGGAAGGGTTATGTCAAGCCGTCAATCATTAAATAGTTGGAAGAAACTGGAAATTTTAGCTGAAGAAAAGCAATCACAGCACATGAATGACTTGTTTGCCAATGACTCCCAACGTTTTGATAAATTTTCAATTGAGTTGCCTAAATTGTTATTAGATTACTCAAAAAACTTAATTGATAGCGATGTAATGACAGCGCTTTTTGCATTAGCGGATGAATGTGAAGTAACACAATGGCGCAAAAAAATGTTTGCGGGTGATAAAATTAATAAAACCGAAGATCGTGCTGTTTTGCATACCGCTTTGCGTCGAAGCGATACTACCCCTTTGTGGGTCGATGGTGAAAATATTAGTGAAAGCGTAGCATCACAATTAACTAAAATGGAAGATTTTGTTAATAGAGTGAGACAAGGTCATTGGCTGGGGTATTCTGGTAAACGAATTACCGATATTGTGAATATTGGTGTAGGTGGTTCAAATTTAGGCCCGCAGATGGTTACTGAAGCATTAAAACATTACAGCGACAATAGCGTTAATGTGCACTATGTTTCTAATGTTGATGGCGCACAAATAGTTGAAATACTGAGACCGCTTGATCCCGAAAAAGTACTTTTTATCGTCTCAAGTAAAACTTTTACTACGACAGAAACAATGACAAATGCTAAAACAGCAATTAACTGGCTGACCGCATCTTCATTTGATGATAAGTCGGTTGCAAAGCACTTTGTTGCTGTTACTGCCAATAAAGAAAATGCGATGTCATTTGGTATTGAAGCAGATAATATTTTCGATATGTGGGACTGGGTTGGTGGAAGGTTCTCATTATGGTCAGCGATTGGGCTAGCCATAGCGCTTGATTTAGGTTTTGATAAATTTAAAGACTTATTAGCGGGTGCTAATGAAATGGATCAGCACTTTGCTGATGCACCTATAGAGCAAAATATGCCTGCGATTATGGCTTTACTCAGTGTATGGAATACCACTTTTTTAGGAGCAAAATCTCAAGCAATCTTACCTTATGACCAAACCTTGCATATGTTAGCCGCTTATTTACAACAAGCAGAAATGGAAAGTAATGGTAAATCAGTTTCTTGGGATGGTGATGAAATAAACTATGCTACTGTACCTTCAATTTGGGGGGAACTTGGCATTAATGGTCAGCATGCGTTTTATCAATACCTTCATCAAAGTAACAATGTCGTACCTGCTGATTTTATAGGTTCAGTTGAAAGTGTCACACCAGTAAAAGGGCACCATGAAACCCTTATGTCTAACTTTTTCGCTCAAACACAAGCATTAATGACGGGTGTTAATGAAGATCAAGTAAGAACTGATTTAAAGGCTAAAGGGCGTACAGCTGAATATATTGATAAAGTAGCGCCGCATAAAGTACATAAGGGCAACCGACCAACCAATACCTTATTATTGAAACGCATAGATCCTAAAACGTTAGGTAGTTTAATTGCCTTGTATGAAAATAAAATTTTTGTTCAAGGTATAATTTTACAAATTTGCTCGTTTGATCAATGGGGTGTTGAACTTGGTAAGGGGCTAGCAGCAAGCATTCAAGAAGAATTAGAAAGTGAAAATGTTTCATCATCACACGACTGCTCAACAGCGCGCTTAATTGCCTACTATAAAAAAGCGACTATGAAAAGTTAATAACTATCGCTTTTTGTTTACAGTTTATTTACAATTAAAGAGTCCTTATGGGGCTCTTTTTTTCTTTATTTATTCTCATTATTAAGTAATTAAAGGAAAAAAATAGCTAATTTAGCCGTGCATTACAATAAAATTACAATTAATTGTTTGCTTTATATTCAATGCTTTATGCGTTTAATTGCAAAAAGATAGGATATTAACTAGCCATGAGTTTATTTTTTGTGTAAGGTTTTAGTTAACCTATGACAACGCTGTCATTAAAAATAAAAGACAGCGCTGTCTTAAATCAAGGTTATTTAACATAACTATATTTTATAAAAACGTGTGTAAGGGAAAGTCGATGTCATCTAAAACATTTAAAAAAGGCGTTTTAGCGAGTTCAATCGCTATGGTCCTAGCGGGTGGTGCTACACCATTCGTAATGGCTGCTGAAGAAACTGCCGACCAAACTGAAGTAATTGAAGTTCGCGGTATTCGTGGCTCTTTAAAAGAAAATATTAATGCTAAACGCTTTGCTGACGGTGTGGTTGATGTTATTACCGCAGAAGATATTGGTAAATTTCCAGATAAAAACGTAGCGGATACGCTATCTCGCATTACCGGTGTTGCAGTAAGCCGTGAGTTTGGTGAAGGTGAAAAAATCACTATTCGTGGTGCAGGCCCTAAGTACAACCGTACTTTATTAAATGGTCAAAGTGTTGGCTCAGCTGACTGGTTTATTCTTGACGAAGCAAACCGTAGCTTTAACTACACATTGCTTCCATCAGTTATTGTCAAAGGCCTAGAAGTTCAAAAATCTCCATCTGCAAGTCAAGAAGAAGGCTCTATTGGTGGTACAGTTGTATTACAAACTCGTCGTCCATTAGAGTTAGATGCTAATTCTGTAAGTTTTGGCGCTGAAGCTCAATATTCTGAAGCGTCTGACGCAACTGATCCTAACCTTTCAGGCATGTACTCATGGAAAAATGAGGAAGAAAATTTTGGTTTCTTAATTTCAGCTGTAAAACAAGACCGTACTGTTGAGCGTCAAGGTTTTGAAGTATTGGGCTGGATTGAAGATGAAAATGATGATTACTTAGTTCCTCGTAACATTGGTGCGCCTCGCTTCCTTCAAGATCGTGAGCGTGAAACTGTTTTCGCATCATTACAATTTGCACCAAATGATGACTTGGTATTTACATTAAACGCATTGCAATCAGATATGCAGGTTGATAACCAAAATGCTAACTTAATCAACTTTGCATTTGGCGATCGTGCAGACATTATTGCTAATGCAACGAATGTTGATAATGGAGCTATTTTAGCGTCAGAAGGTGGTGGTAATGTTGCATATAACTTTATTAACCGTGTTTCAAAAACTGAAACAGAGCAATATCACTTAGATGTTGATTATACTACTGATGCGTTCACTATTAATTTTGAAATTGGTACTACTGAAGCTAATGGTGGTACGTTACGTGAAACATCTTGGGAATATGTTGCAGCAGGTGCTGGTTATACATATGACTTAACAGGTACACCAAATGTTGAAATGGGTGTTTCTGGTGATGATGCTCAAGAATTTGGTTTTGGTTGGATTTGGGGTGGTTCAAAGCCTGCAACTGATGAAGAAGACTTTGCACAGCTAGATGTAGAACTTCCTGTTGATTTAGGTCCATTTAGCGCAATAAAGGCAGGCGTTAAATACCGTGATGCAAAACGTACTCAAGGTCGTCATGCATATAGCTGGCACGCAACTCAAGCGACTGATCCAAACTCAGCTTGGAATGGTACAATGCAAAACATTCAAGCAAACTGTCCAACACTTGCTGACTGTGATTTAGATGTACTAGGTAGCGTAGATGTAGATGTTGCAGCTACTGGTAACATTACGGAGCAATTAGCACATAACCGTGCAGTAATGGAAGAGCTAGCATTTGGCCCTGGTAGCGCTTATGCAATTCACGATAATTTAGGTGAAATCTGGGAAGTTGAAGAAGAGTCAATTGCTTTATATGTACAAGGTGATTTTTCTGGTGATGGCTTCCGAGGTAACCTAGGTTTACGTTATGTAGCAACAGATCAAGCATCTTCTGGTTATGAATTCTCTCAAGATTCATCTGGTCTTAAAACAATTAATGGCAATTGGTTAAATCCAAGCCGTTTAGACTGGGTTACTAAAGATAACGATTATTCTGAATTCTTACCAAGCTTTAACATTGCCTTTGACCTAACTGATGAACAAATTCTACGTGTAAGTGCTGCACGTGTTATGTCTCGTCAAAACTGGCAAGATATTTCAGGTAATGAAGGATATGGTTCACTAGCAGGTGGCCGAGGTAGTGGTACTCGTGGTAATCCAGTGTTAGACCCTACTATTTCTAACCAATTCGATGTTTCTTACGAATGGTATTACAGCGATGCATCTATGCTATCTGTCGCTTATTTCATGAAAGACATCAGTTCATTCCGTGTAACAGATGTATTTACTGAAGATCGCTATGATGAGCAAAATCAAACATGGGTTCCTGTTGACTTTGCACAGCCAACAAATGGTGCTGGCGGTGTTATCGATGGTATCGAAATTGGTATTCAACATGATTTTGGTGGGTTTGGTGTATCGGGTAACTATACATACACTAATTCAGAGTCTGATCAAGAACGCGACCCAGCACGTGCGGGTTCTGGTTTAGTTGATGGTACGTCAAAAAATATGCTTAACCTTACAGCATATTATGAAAACGATGTGTTTGGTGCTCGTCTAATGTATAACTACCGTAGTGAGTGGTACAAAGGTATTCACTTCAACGGTGATGAGTTATTTAATGATGCATTCGGTCAATTAGACGCAAGTGCTTCTTATAACTTTAACGAAAATATTACTTTCACAATGGAAGCTGTAAACTTAACTGATGAAGAGTTAATGGAATATAACGTTGAGAAATCACGTATTATGTCATTATATTCTAATGGTCGCCGCTTTGTTGCTGGTGTACGTGTAAGTTTCTAAAGTTACTTTTTGAATAAAAAAGTCGAGCTCAGGCTCGGCTTTTTTTATCTCTTAAAATAACCTTTAGTCTATATTATTGGCTGCAATGTAAGTCTATGTTAATTTCATAAAAGTTTTAGATTAGTTAATACGGTATATTGTTTGTTGTATTGTTAATTAACCTGATGACTTTTAATGTCATAGAATGGTAATTTGTAAGAGGTGTCATGCAAACACGATTTGAAAATATTATTGTTTTAGGCGGCGGCACTGCGGGTTGGTTAACCGCTTGTATACTTGCGCGGAAGCTTAATTCAGGTAACGAACGTTTTGTTAATGTTACTCTGATTGAGTCTGCTGACATACCCACAATTGGTGTGGGTGAAGGTACAGTACCAACCATGCGTCAAACGCTGCAATTAATCGGTGCATCAGAAACTGATTTTTTTAAAGAATGTGATGCTACTTTTAAACAATCAATTAAATTTGTTGATTGGCTTCATGCACCGAGTACAGCTTCTTCGCATAGTTATCATCATTTATTTAACTACCCACACACGCCAGGTTTTGATTTAACACCTTATTGGTTATTGAATAAAAATAATCAAAGTTATGCGCAATCGGTAAGCTTTCAATCTCTGCTTTGTGAGGAATTACTTGCGCCTAAAAAGATTACTCAGCGTGAATACCAAGCATCTGCTGAATATGCCTACCACTTAGATGCCAGTAAATTTTCTCAATTTTTGGCTAAGCATGGTACCGAAAAGCTAGGTATCAATCGTGTATTTTCCACCATTAAATCAGTAGAACTAGATGATAATGGCCTAATTAAAACATTAGTGAGTGATAATGCAGAGCAATTTAACGCAGACTTCTTTGTTGATTGTTCTGGTTTTGCTAGCCGCTTAATTGATCAAGCTCTACACGTTAAGTTTATTAGTAAAGCCGATCAATTGTTAGTCGATACAGCGGTAGCGATGCAAGTGCCTTATGCTGATCCTGAATGTGAAATTGCGCCTTTTACTATTGCTACGGCTAAAGAAGCTGGCTGGATCTGGGATATTGGCTTAACGCAGCGCAAAGGCGTTGGCTATGTATATTCGAGCGCACATACTAGTCATGAACAAGCAGAAGCTGAACTAAGACGTTATGTTGGTGCAGAAACCGACAAGTTAATGTGCCGAAAAATTCCGATGAACATTGGTCATAGAGAACATTTTTGGTATAAAAACTGTGTGGCTATTGGTTTGTCTGCTGGTTTTGTTGAACCTTTAGAAGCAACCGCATTATTAATTGTTGAAGCTAGTGCTAAGTTATTAGCCGATAAGTTGCCAAATCACGTGTCAGGTTTAGCTTATGCGCAACGCTCATATAATGAAATTACCCGATACGCTTGGGAGCGAGTGATTGATTTTATTAAATTACACTATTTTTTAAGTAAACGTACTGATAGTGATTTTTGGCTCGATAATACCAACCCTCAAACAGCCCCTGATTCACTATTAGAAAAACTTGATTATTGGCGCCATAACGTCCCAACACATGAAGATTTTTTTAGTAAATACGAAGTTTTTCAGTTGGAAAATTATCAGTATGTCCTTTATGGTATGGATTTTTTTACAAATCTAACAGAAGCTAATGCTCGTTACCCTTTAATGGATAAGGCGTTAGTAGAAAGATCAAAATTACAAAAACGTGGCTTACAGTTAACACAAGAGTTAAACACACACCGCGAATTAATTAATAAAATAAAGCAGTTTGGTTTAAGTAAAATTTAAAGCTGCCCAATAATGACAGATTATTTAAAGAGGTATATAAAATGACGGTTAACATGGCTCCACTAAACTCAGCACAACATAAAGATCTTTATATTAACGTTGACCAAAGCTATTCGCATATATCAGGTCAAAATATGACCCCGTTAGTTGCCTCTGAATTCTTGTCAGCATCAACCAATTTTCCTATTGTGTTTGTAAAGCAACAAGAAACAGGACGCTTTAAAGCGGTTGCCTTATTTGGCTTTGCATCAGACGAAAACCTCGTTTTTAATAAGGGGAAGGTACACACGAATTATATTCCCGTTAATATTCGTCGACACCCTTTTGCGGCTGGTGGTGAAAATGCACAAGATAGCAATATAGTGTTATGCCTTGATGAAAATAGTAAATTACTTAATAAAGAGCAGGGCGTTCGTATTTTTAATGATGATGGTACTCCAACTAAAGCAACAGAACAGGTAAGCCAATTAATCTCTGATTTACTTACCAAAGACGAAGCTACCGATCATTTCATTGCCTATTTAGTGGAAAATGACTTATTACATGCTACGGAATTAAGTGTTCGTTTGGGTGATGATGGTAATCAAAAAATTAATGGTATTTATAAGGTTAATGAAGAAGCATTGAATGAGTTAGCGGATGATACTGTACTTGAATTATATAAGCGTAAGTACTTCCCGGCGATCTATGCTCACTTAGCGTCACTAAGCCAAATAAATCGTTTATTACAATTAAGAGCAGAATTTACTGCGAGCTAGGAGTTGTAATGAAACGACCGCTTAAACAAGTTGCTACATGGCATAACGTAACACCTGAACTCTTTCTTAATGAAATACAGGTGTTAGGTGAACCAGCAATCCTAAAAGGTATCGCTAACCAATGGCCAAGTGTTCAAGCGGCACAGCAAGGTAACCAATCATTATTTGATTATTTGCATGGTGTTTATGCGGGCGGGAAAGTACGCTGTGCGACTTTGCCAGCCAAAGAAAAAGGCTTATTTTTTTACGATGAAAGTTATTCAGGCTTTAACTTTTCTCGAAATGTTATGGAATTTAATGCTTTTTTAGCCCAATTAGAAAAGAATAGTCGCTCGAAAAAAGGGGATGTAATTGCCCTGCAAAGTGCCCCGTTAGATGATTATTTCCCTGTGTTTGAAGCACAAAATCCACTAAATTATTTTGCTAACGATTACGTGAGCCGAGTGTGGATTGGTAATAATTCGATTGTTAATACCCATTATGATGACTCAGAAAATATTGCATGTGTTGTTGCCGGTAAGCGTACGTTTACCTTATTTCCGCCCGAACAAATTGATAACTTGTATATCGGACCACTAGAACTGACACCTGCAGGTGCACCAGTAAGTATGGTTGATTTTTCTGATATTGATTATGAGCAATACCCTAAAATAAAAACAGCCTTATCAGTTGCACTTAAAGCTAATTTAGAACCTGGTGATGCGATTTATATTCCATCACTTTGGTGGCATCATGTTGAAGCGAAAGGTGGGGTTAATATGTTGGTTAACTATTGGTGTGGCGGTGCTATTTCTGGAAAAATAAAACCTGTCCCGCAAAATAATATTTTGATGGCAATGCTTTCTATCCGTTCTTTGCCACAAGTACAAAAAGAGGCATGGAAAGCCTTGTTTGATTATTATATTTTTTCAGATCAAAGTGATAAAAATCAGCATATACCTGAAAAGATTAAGGGAGTACTTGCACCACTGTCTAAAAAGCAAGAGCAAGATATTCGTCAATGGCTAGTTAAACAGTTACAAAATTAAAGAGAAAGTAGCTACTAGAAAAGCATTCGTTAAGCCAATAGCAGGTTATTTACCACTTTATATTGCCTTTCTCTACGGTATCTTCTTGTTCAAATACTGAAGCCATTTGGTCGGTCAGTGCTAACTTTATCTTCGGTTGCCCTAATGCTAACCCCATTGAAGGTGTTTTACTGGCGTTGTCAATAATTCGCGCAATAGCAATAATTTCATCAATAGGGCAGTTGCGCTTTACCTTCTTAATTTCTTTTGCAAAAGCTGTTTTAGGGAAGTAGCTCGCCACTGCTTGTTTGAACATTTTTATCCAGCCTTTAGCATAAGCTTTACCATTGATGACTGTTTTGTGTAAGTACATATTCAAGGTAATAAAAAAGCGTTCATTTTCAAGAATAAATTGGCGATTATTTAATTCAATATCTAAAATACAATTCCAAATAGTATAAGGAATAACAAAATCTAACTTACCTCCTTTATACTTTATTTTTTGAATCGCTATATCGGCACTTTTTTGTTGCAAGCGTTGTTGGCAATATTCGTAAAGTAAAAAATCAGCCTTGTTATTCTCTTTAATGGTTGTAATTTCATCTTTAGAAAGTTGTTTTATATTTGGTCTATTGAGGGTGGCGCGTTTTACTTCTATTGTGTCAGGCCAATTAAAACTGCCTGTTTCTCGTAAATAACTCAATGAGCGGTCATATTGTTCAAAAATGCCAACATGAATATCAAGCTGCTCAATAATACTGATAGCATCTTCAGCATGCTGTAACGTTATCTCCTTTGATGAATACATTTGCTCACCCACCAGAAATTTAAGCATACCATTAGCTGTTTGATGGTTACTAACATAGTCTAAAAAGTTTTTCGGCTTTGAGGAAAGCATATCCATGAAGATACTATTTTTGCGAATGTAGTAATATTCAGAAATTAAGCGATCAATGGGATCTCTTAACATCATAAAAAGATATTCATTTTTATATTTTTCGATATTTTTAGGATGAAAAATATCACCAGCCGTTGATATTTTACTGTCAGGATCTAAATGACGGTAATGAAAGTTAAGTGGCGTTTGCCATTCTGTACCTTTCATTACGCAATTGATACTAGTACCGCCGGTTTTCGGTATGTGTATAAAGATAGGTTGTTGCTGATTCGTCATGTACATACTCTTGTGATTTGAACGGGGATATATTAAGGGGCTTGTCTATAGCGCCAATATGTATTGGTGCTATAGACGTTAATTGGTTATTTTAAATGAAGTTAGCCGGCTAAGGTATATTAAATTTTACTAAAGCCATATTGTGACACTTTTTGTAAAATATCTCGATGCTTTTGCATGTTTAACAGCGCTTGCTTTCCCTGTTGGTTAACCTGCTCAAAAGCTTTTTTTGCAAGGGACTCCTTGGCTAAAAGTGTTGAGTTTTGATGGCTAATATCAGGATAAAACTCCATTCCATATAAAACAAACTGATTACTTTCTAAACCAAAAATATCATAAATTGAAGGAAAGTCATTACGTGTTGGTGGTGAAAGTGCCCACTTATCTAGCTTCATTTGTAATGCATCAGGAATACTGGTTGCACTTCTATTGTCTATCCAAAATTGAGAGTCTTCACGTTTGCTTAACACATAATGCAATTTGACAAAGTCGACGATAGTTTCCCATCTAAATATAAAGACATCATTAAATTTTTTTTCAATAATGGGCATTGCTTGCTTAGTATAAGGAAACTCTTCGCACAGAAACTTAGCTGCTAGCTCTATCATAACAATGGCGGTAGACTCTAATGGTTCTAAAAAACCGGCAGATAAACCGATAGCGACACAGTTTTTATGCCATTGTTTCTTTCTATAGCCTGTTGTCATTGGAATGCGGCGAGTAGATAAGTTGTCACCAGCTTTACCGACATAATTCCTTAGTAATGCTTCTGCTTGATCATGGCTTGTATGGTTACTTGAATAAACATAACCAATGCCTCTGCGTGTTGTTAAGCCTATATCCCAAGTCCAGCCTGCGTCATGTGCCGTTGAAATGGTATGCGTTGCTATAGGTGTGTTTTCGTTTTCATAAGGTACTTGTATCGTTAACGCATTATCAACAAACAAAACATTACTGGTGTCTTCAAAATCAACATTATACGTGTCGCCAATGAGTAATGCGCTAAAGCCGGTACAGTCAATAAATAAATCACCACAAATTTCACCTTGCTCTTTACTACAGACTGAAGTGATATAGCCATGATCATCGAGTTTTACGTCTGATACCGTACCTACTAAATGTGTAACACCAAGTTTTGTTGTTGCATATTCACGTAGAAAACGACCAAATTTCACTGCATCAAGGTGATAAGCATAGTTAAGGCCGTCAAATTCTTTTGTGGTTATTTTTTTAGGTGATAAATTGTGATCACAAAATACGGTTTGTGCTGACACGGTTTCATCAAAATGGCATTTTTCTTTAGCGTTTTTTGCCAACCAATAAGGTGATAAATCGAAACTAGGGGCACCTTTGGGAGCATCAAATAAATGATAATAATAATTTCTGTTGTTTGTAGTTCCCGGTGTATATAGCCATTGGCTAAACTTAGCTGCTTGCTTAAATGCAGCATCAGTTTTTTGTAGGAACTCACTTTCAGAAATACCTAAAAATTGTAATGTGGCGCGTATTGTAGGAAAAGTCCCTTCACCTACACCTATCGTGGCGATGTCTGGAGACTCTATAACGGTTACATTAACAGAGTTTGGATTATGGCTACCCAGTTGTTTGGCTAAGTAACTTGCGGCTATCCAGCCAGCAGTTCCGCCACCAACAACAACAACATTCTTTGTTTGTTCATTTGACATATTTAACCTGATCTTCTAAAGGTTTTTTGCATATCTGTCATACTAACCTCTTCTTGACAGCGCTGTCAAAAGGGGGTTGATAACTTACTTGTGTATAGCATAACGAATAAAGGTTAAGTATTTAGTTATTAATAAAAAGAGTACACATTGATTTTAATACTTTAATAAAGGTTATCTAGCAGATTTGACAGCGCTGTCAAATCTGCTAGAGTTGCAGAGACTTATTTTTCAGTGTAATTGTACTTCTGTAATAAAATTATTGAGTAGTGATAAATGAATAAATTTAAAAAAGTTTTTTTAATGGCAAGCATTGGAACGCTAGTCGGTTGTAATGATGTTCCAAATAAAAGTGTGATTGAAAAAAGTGAACCAATATCAATTCAATCCGCTACTCAAAACGATATCGATAACATCGCGAATAATCTCACGGTGAGTTACGAGTTAATTAGCAATCAACAAAAAGAAAAATGCAATAGGGAAATGCAGGGTGGTTTATGCTTTGAAGCGCAAATCAGCTTTACTGCGAACACAGATATTAATGCTAATAACTGGCAAATTTTTTATAGCCAAATAGCACCATTACATAACTTTGATAGCGATGAATTTACCCTTGAACACATTAATGGTGATTTACATAAATTAACGCCTACAGATAAATTTTCGGGCTTTAAAAAAGGTGAAACAAAAGCAGTAACTTTTCGAGCAGGTTATTGGTCATTGGCTGAGTCAGATATAATGCCTAACTATATTATTCATAGCGACGGGCTAACGGCAAAAGTGATTGAAAGCACTCGTGCGAATGTTGATCAAGATACGGGCTTAGAAACCATCCCCTATGTAAAAAGCTATAGTGACTATCAGCATCATTTTAAACGTAGCCAAGCCGATAATACCCAATGGAAGTCAGCCAACGACTTTTATCAAGACAATACTAAGTTAGGTGCTAAGTTACTTGACGTTTCTAACGTGATTATTCCAACGCCTAAGTCGATAACAGTAGAACCTTCAGGTAAGCAGCTTAGTTTAGCCAAAGGTATTTCTATAGATTTCAAAAATGTCAAACAAGCTTCAGTAGAGTCTGCATTAGCTAGGCTTCATAGTTTTGGTATTAAGCAGCAAGAAGGCGGTGTTGCCGTATCTATTTCAATTTCAGACAACAAGGAAAGCGTTAACGGTTCTTACCAGCTATTAATCAATGACAATGGAATTTCCATTGATGCGGCTGATGAAAGCGGTGCATTTTATGGCTTACAATCACTGGCAAGTTTAATCACTTTAGGCAAGGATACCGTACCTTATATCAGCGTAGTCGATGAGCCGTTGTTTGAATTTCGTGGCATGCTAGTTGACACGGCAAGAAACTTTCGCAGTAAAGAATTTATACTTAAGCTATTAGATCAAATGGCGGCCTATAAGCTTAATAAACTGCATTTACACATGGGTGAAGACGAAGCTTGGCGACTTGAAATTCCAGGTTTACCTGAGTTAACCGAAGTCAGTAGTAAGCGTTGTTTTGATTTAACAGAACAGAATTGTTTAATGCCACAACTAGGTGCAGGTGTTGATGCTAGCAGTAGTGTAAATGGTTATTACAGTGTTGCTGATTACAGTGAAATATTACAAGCGGCAACAGCTCGACATATTCAAGTATTGCCTTCACTTGATATGCCTGGCCATTCACGTGCAGCGATTAAAGCAATGGAAGCGCGTTACAATAAATACAGTAAACTTGAAGACCAAGAAAAAGCAGTGCAGTATTTATTGCATGATCCAAATGACTTAACGAAATACTCTTCAGTACAGTTTTACAACGACAATACCATCAACGCATGTCAAGAATCGTCATACGCATTTGTTGAAAAAGTCATGCAAGAAGTACAAAAAATTCATACCGATGCTGGACAGCCATTAACTCGCTATCATATAGGTGCTGATGAAACTGCAGGTGCATGGTTAGAATCTGAAGTATGTAAGTCGTTTGTTGCTAATAACGATAAAGGCGTTACCGAAGCTAAGCAATTAGGTGCATATTTTGTTGAACGTGTATCGAACATGTTGGCAGAAATGGGCATTGAAGCTGCAGGTTGGAGTGACGGTTTAGAACATACCAAAAAAGAAAATATGCCAGCAGTTGTACAAGCGAATGCGTGGGATCATTTACCTTGGCAAGCACATGAAAAAGTGAATGAATTAGCTAACCGTAATTGGCAAGTGGTTATTTCAACGCCAGACGTTACTTACTTTGACTTTCCTTATGAAGCTGATCCCAAAGAGCACGGTTATTACTGGGCTTCTCGTAAAACCAATACCGAAAAAGTATTTCAATTTATGCCTGAAAACTTACCTATACATGCTGAATTTTGGTTAGATAGAGAAGATAACGCTTACACCGCAGACGATACTAAAAAAGTTGATGACAAAGGTAATGTCACGCATAAGCCACTTGACGCCGGCCGTAAATTTTTAGGCGTACAAGGACAGCTGTGGGGTGAAAATGTTCGCTTAGACACCACCGCTGAATACAAAATATTCCCACGCGTTATTGCGCTAGCTGAGCGCGCATGGCATCAAGCTAGTTGGGCGGTGCCATATAACTACAATGGCTTTAGGTATAGCCAAGACAGTGGTGTGTTTACTGATGAATTAAAAGCGCAACGCGAAGCCAAATGGCAATTGTTTGCTAATACACTTGGGCAAAAAGAATTTGCTAAATTAGAATTGGCTAATGTTTTCTATCGCTTACCTACGGCAGGGGCTAGTATTGTTGATGGAAAATTACATGCTAATAGTGCTTTTCCTGGCTTAGCAATAGAGTTTCTTGATGAGAGCAAACAGTGGCAGCGTTTCCAACAGCCGATTGCTGTATCAGGACCTGTTAAAGTACGCACAATTAGCTTTGACGGCACTCGAAAAAGTCGAATTACCGCAGTAAAGTAATTACTCTATTAAGTGTTAACATCAATGCCTTTTTATAAAAACCTAACATAGTCAATGTGTTAGGTTTTTAATTTTCAACACTTATGAAGTCTTGAAAAAAATAAAAAAAACAAATGACAACGCTGTCATTTGTGGTTACTATGTTAGAAATGAATTTTTGAAGTTCTCAATAAATGTAGAACTTCAGTACAAAAAAATGAACATGAGGTCGGCATGCTCGAGAGCAGTGACAATAATCAATATTTTATCGGTATCGATGGTGGTGGCAGTAAGTGTAAAGCCATTGTTGTTGATGCAGATAACAACATATTAGGTACTGGGATTTCTGGCCCTGCCAATCCATTACATGGTTACGAGCAAGCGGTTAACTCTATTACTGAGTCGGCGCAATTAGCGTTAGCTGATGCAGGTTTAACAGACATAGGTCTTGAAAATATTAATGCAGGTGTGGGCCTAGCGGGTGTTAACTTACCGGTTTTATTTGAAAAAATGTCTAATTGGCAGCATCCATTTAAGCAAATGTTTTTAGCAACAGATTTACTGATTGCATGTTTAGGTGCGCATAATGGTGATGACGGCGCAGTCATGATTTCAGGTACAGGCTCTTGTGGTTTTTCGTATGTTAAGGGTCACCCTTACACTTTGGGTGGTCACGGTTTTCCACATGGAGACAAAGGTAGTGGCGCTTGGTTTGGCTTTCAAGCCGCAAACTATGTGCTAATGTCACTAGACAGCTTAGTAGAGCAATCAAAAATTAATGAAAAATTATTAGCACTTCATGGTGTTGATGAAGGGATTGAATTAGTTGAAATTATAGCGGGCAAACCAGCTGCTTTTTACGCAAAAATGGCAAATATTGTTTTTGACGCAGCCGAAGAAGGCGATGAAGTAGCAATTAACATTGTTAAAGAAGGAGCTGGTTATATTAGTGATGTTGCACGTCAATTATTAACGCAACAGCCGCCGCGTATTTCACTTATTGGTGGCTTAACGCCACGTTTGAAGTCTTGGCTTGACCAAGACGTTCAAGAAAAATTGGAAGAACCAATCTGCCCACCAGAGGTAGGTTCGGTCTTATTTGGCCAGCAACAACTCGCATTGCTGTAATACAAACTCAGAATTTAATTAAGTAGGTTAATATGTCACAAACAATTATGGAGCAAGAAGCAAAGCAAGCTCCTTCAGTAATCGAAGGCCAATTAGCGGCTAACAAAAACCTTGCGCAAGAAATTGGTGAAAAATTACGTCAATTTGATCCTAAAATGGTGATGATTATTGGTCGTGGTTCTTCTGATCATGCCGGTGTATTTGGTAAATATTTAATTGAAATTGAAGCGGGTGTGCCAACATTTGCAGCAGCACCTTCAGTTTCAAGTGTCTACGGTAAACAGCTTAAATTAGCACAAGCGTTAGTGATTGTTATTTCTCAATCAGGCCGTAGCCCAGACATTATTGCACAAGCTGAAATGGCGAAAAAAGCAGGCGCGTACTGTATTGCCTTAGTAAATGACGAAACCTCACCACTTAAAGATATTGTTGACCAAGTATTACCGCTTAAAGCGGGCGCTGAAGTGTCAGTAGCGGCAACGAAAAGTTACTTAGCAACGCTTTCTGCATTATTACAATTAACGGCTTACTGGACTGAAAACCAAGAATTAATTTCAGCGCTTGATACGTTACCATCAGCATTACAAACCATTATCGATTCTGAGCCTCAATTAATATCAGGTTCTATCGATGGTGTTAAAAATATGGTGATTTTAGGCCGTGGTTTAGGGTATGCCGTATCAAAAGAAATGGCGCTAAAATTAAAAGAAGTAAGCTCAATTCATGCTGAAGCATTTAGTAGTGCAGAGTTTTTACATGGCCCTGTAACACTGGTTGAACAAGGCCTAGCTATTTTAAATTGTGCTGTTGAAGACGAAAGTGCGCAATCGCATCAAGAACAAATTAATGAAGTTGGCCAACGTGGTGCAGACTTAGTTCATTTACGCCAAACCGACGCTAACGTTCATCCCCGTTTAGCACCGTTAGTTGTGCTACAACGTTTTTACTTAGATGTTGCTGAAGTTGCTGTTACTCGTGGCTTTAATCCAGACGAGCCTAAAGGGCTTAAAAAAGTAACACGGACAGTATAAATGACTCAGTTACGCCTTCAAGCGACACGACTATTTGACGGTCACAATTATAGTGACAATCAAGTACTGACTATTGAACAGGGTAAAATTGTTGCTATTGACGACGATCTTACCCGTGTTGACAAAGTACTTGAAGGTTTAACTGTTCCAGGTTATATCGATTTACAAGTTAACGGTGGTGGTGGTGTTTTATTTAATGATTCTCCCTCATTAAATAACCTTCAAACCATCATCGCCGCACATTCTCAGTTTGGTACTACAGGTATGTTACCAACACTGATCACTGATACCGTTGAAGTAATGGCGCAAGCCGCCGATGCTATGGCGTTAGCAATTGCTTCAAAGGTACCCGGTATTTTAGGTGTTCACTTTGAAGGGCCGCATTTATCTGTCGCCAAAAAAGGAACACACGCCGAAGAATACATTCGTGAAATTTCTGATGCTGAATGGAAAATTCTTGAGCGTAAAGATATTGGCCAAATATTAGTTACATTAGCGCCCGAAACGGTTGCACCTGCTGATGTTAATCGCATGGTTTCTTTAGGTATCAAAGTCTGTTTAGGTCATACCAATGCTGACTATCACACCGCGCAAGCTGCTATGGACGCAGGGGCTGACGGTTATACTCATTTATATAATGCAATGTCGCCACTTCAAGGGCGTGAGCCTGGGGTTACTGGCTGTGCATTGCTTAATGATCAAGCAAGTTGTGGCATTATTATCGATGGTCATCATGTTGACTATGCAACGGCTAAGCTCGCAATAAAAACTAAGCCTCAAGGTAAAGTGTTTTTAGTGTCTGACGCGATGTCGACTATTGGTACCGATCAAACTGAGTTTTCATTTTTCGACCGCACGGTTTACTTAAAAGATGGTCGATTAACCTCAACCACAGGTGAACTTGCTGGTGCCGCATTAGATATGGAAACCGCAGTTATTAACACTCATGAAGGTGTTGGTCTTGAACTTGATGAAGCGATTCGAATGGCTAGCTTGTACCCAGCCAATTACATCAATCAAGCGGCGCTTAGAGGCTCGTTAAGTATTGGTAAACAAGCTGATTTTGTTGTGCTTAACGATGAATTAAAGGTACAGTCAACGTGGATTGCTGGCAAAGCAGTATTTTCAAAAAATTAATAGTTAATAACAATAAGTTAATAATAAAATAAATATCAATAAAAATTATAACGATAAGAGAGATATGAGGAAATTATGGATATGACAAT
>JBMZCX010000014.1:0-43993 GCA_049613795.1 Thalassotalea sp.
AGTTGAGGTGCTAATTCTGGTTGACGAGCAGCAGATTCTAAGAATTTACCACCTAATAAACCAAAACCAATAGCAGTACCTAAAGCACCAAGACCGATTAGTAGAGCAACTGCAATAGCAATCATATTTATCTCCGATTATTTAAAGTTAAGTTAAAGTTAAAAATTTTTAGGGCGTCCTTACCCTCAACCATTAAGGTTGACAAATTAGTGATCTTCGTGAGCTAAACTAAGATAAACAATAGTTAGCATCATAAAAATAAACGCTTGTAATGGGATTACCAACAAATGGAACGCTGCCCATAAAAAGTGTACTGGCAACTGGAATAAACCAATTGTAGCAATCAACAAGAAAATTAATTCACCTGCATATAAGTTACCAAATAAACGTAATGCAAGTGATAATGGACGTGCTAATAATGTTACTGTTTCAAGAATAAAGTTCACTGGGTACAAAGACCAATGACCAAAAGGTTGGGTAGTAAGTTCTTTAATAAAACCACTAATGCCTTTCACTTTAATTGAATAGTAAATAACAAGGGCAAATACACCTAATGCTAATGCAAAGGTCATATTTGGATCGGTGGTAGGTACAGCTTTCATATAGTGAACCCCCATTAATTCAAATATTTTTGGAATTAAATCTACAGGTACCCAGTCCATTGCATTCATTAATAATACCCATACAAATATGGTTAATGATAAAGGTGCAATTAATGGGTTAGTACCATGAAAAGTGCTTTTAACGCTATCGTCAACAAACTCAACAACCATTTCAACTGCACATTGCAGTTTTCCTGGTACACCTGTTGTTGCTTTTTTCGCTACCGAGCGAAAAATAGTTAAAAAGACCAAACCTAAAAACACCGACCAACCAATTGTATCTAAGTGAATAGCATAAAAGCCTTCACCGTACGTTAAGTTAGTTAAATGGTGCTTAATATACTCTTGGCTGGTTAATTCAGCAGCTGCAGACATATTAATATTCCTAATGATTAAAGTTTAAAATTCTAATGTTTTATAAAAAACGGTGTTAGTAATGGCATAACCACCACTAAACAAAAACTGGCAAAAAATGGTATTGGCAATATCGCTAAAAACTTAAAGGCTAGCGCAAATAAAAAGGCCGTTAATACTATTTTTAATTTTACGCCACTATAAAAAGATTCCATGACCTTTTTTGACGATCTTGCACCCACATAACGAAATGCTTTCAGTGCAAATACAATATTAGGGATTATCGCAACTACACCGCCAGTAAAAACTGATTGTGCGCTTGATAACCCCCAATAAAAATATGTTGCTACGGTACAAAGTAAAACAATTATCGTTGTTAAAATTATTTGCTTTAAAGCAAAAATTCTACCGGTTTTCGCTAATTCATTTTTAAATGGCGAGCTCACCAGTATCTCCGTACGATAACTTTCGTAAAACCTGTACCTTTTTAAAGTAATTACGTTAACTTTAAAAAGCCGACGCAAGTATACTTAATTCCAGCGCTAATGCAACAAAAGAGGGCGCTGGTTGCCCTCTTTCTATACGATTATTTAGTAATTATTATGAATAGTTAAAACGAACTAAAGCGAGAAACTATACCGTCTAGCTCGTCCAAATTAGTATAAGCAATTACTAATTTACCTTTGCCTTTTTTATTATGTGAAATGCTCACTTGTGAACCTAGCTTCTCAGACAAATTTTGTTCAAGCGACTGTGTATCAGGATCTTTTTCGACGACTTGCTTTTCTTTTTCTGGCTGTTGTATCTTTTTAATTAATGCTTCGGTTTCACGGACATTTAATTCTTTTGCTGCTACGGTTCTTGCCGTAGTGGTTTGTAAATCGTTTTCTAATGCTAAAAGAGCACGCGCATGACCCATTTCTATATCGCCATGCTCAAGTAATGTTTTAACATCTGGGTTTAGGTTATTTAATCGCAAAATATTAGTAACCGTTGTTCTTGACTTACCAACCGCGTCAGCGACTTCTTGATGGGTTAATTCAAATTCGGTTAATAAACGCTCTAATGCAACCGCTTCTTCCATTGCATTAAGATCTTCTCGTTGAATATTTTCAATTAATGCCATTGCTACAGCAGCTTCATCAGGCACATCTTTAATTAAGCAGGGTACTAAATCAATTTCAGCCAATTGCGCAGCTCGCCAACGACGCTCGCCTGCAATAATTTCATAGTTATTTTCGCTAATAGGGCGCACAACTATTGGTTGAATAATACCTTGAGATTTAATTGATGATGATAACTCTTCAAGGGCATCAGCTGACATATCTTTACGTGGCTGATATTTACCAGGACGTAATAATTCAATCGGTAATTTTTGTAATTCACTGGTATCAGCAGGTGATTGGGTACTATCTTCAGCTTCTTTTTTAGGTGCACTTGTTAATAATGCATCTAAACCTCTACCAAGGCCTCTACGTTTTGACGGGCTCATAATTTTCCTTGCTGGATATTCGTAGTCATTTTATTAATTAACAGCTTCTTTTTTGTTTTTCTTTTCTTGTTCTGTTTTTCTGATCAGCTCACCTGCCAAGGCTAAATAAGCTTTAGCCCCCGTTGATGATTTATCGTAATACATAACGGGAGCGCCAAAGCTTGGTGCTTCAGCTAAGCGTACGTTTCGTGGAATAACAGTGCGATAAACTTTGTCACCAAAATGACGTTTTAATTGTTCAGAAACATCATTAGCTAAGCGATTACGCGGATCGTACATGGTGCGTAAAATCCCTTCGATATGTAAATTACCATTCACCACAGAAGTTAATTGCGAGATAGTGTCCATTAGTGCTGTTAAACCTTCTAGCGCATAATATTCACATTGCATTGGAACAAGCACTGAATCAGCTGCAGTCATTGCATTAACTGTTAGCATATTTAATGAAGGAGGGCAGTCGATAATAATAAAGTCATATTGATTAATGATAGGCGCTAACGCGGTTTTTAAGCGCTGTTCTCTTGCATATACTTCCATTAACTTTATTTCAGCAGCAGTTACATCTGTGTTAGCTGCAATTAAATCATAAATACCGCTTGTATCTTTGCAAACAACTTCTTCAAAGGGCTTTTCTTCCACCAACAATTCGTAACAAGTGGCATGTACTTCATATTTATCAATCCCACTTCCCATAGTGGCGTTACCTTGAGGATCGAGATCAATTAACAATATTTTTCGTTTGGTGGCAGCAAGTGATGCTGCTAAATTTACGGCGGTAGTTGTTTTGCCTACACCACCTTTTTGGTTGGCAACTGCGATTATTTTTCCCACTAGCACCTCAAACCTTATTATTGTTAGTTTTTTTCAAAGTTAATTATTATTATTCATTGGTTATTAAGACCAAATTATTAGCATACTTATTAATTGTAAGTCACTATTTGTGCTTTCAAATTATTTTTAGAATAGCTACCTGATGGGCTAAAGCCCAACCTATCAAAAATAATACTTTTAAAATATAGCCTATGAGCTTTGCTTAAGTTCAATTAAATGTCTTTCGCCCTGCAGTTTTGGTACTACAATGGGATGACTTGTTACCAAGTTAATACCTTCTGGTAACTGTAACAATTCATCTTCAGGGTATTGGCCTTTTAGCGCATAAAAACGGCCTGTTTCACCTGCCGTTAAATGTTTACACCAAGTTACCATATCATTAAGTGACGCAAATGCTCTGCTCAATACTCCATCAAATAATGGTTCGGGTTGAAATTTTTCAACACGGCTTAATACAGGAGAAACATTATCAAGTTTTAATTGAAACACAACTTGGCGTAAAAATGTAATTCTTTTACCTAAACTGTCGAGCAAGGTAAATTCTTTTTCTGGATATAATATGGCTAAAGGAATACCCGGTAAACCAGGTCCTGTTCCGACATCAATAAAGCGTTCTCCATGTAAACAGGGCCCTACCATCAAGCTGTCCATAATATGTTTAATTAACATATCACTAGGATCTCTTACCGAAG
Source organism: Thalassotalea sp. (assembly GCA_049613795.1). Classification (GTDB taxonomy): domain Bacteria; phylum Pseudomonadota; class Gammaproteobacteria; order Enterobacterales; family Alteromonadaceae; genus Thalassotalea_B. The sequence continues at coordinate 3,972 of JBMZCX010000014.1, forward strand.
TTAGATTATACGCTTTGTTCCATTTAACCAACATTTCAACATATTGAATTAATTGTGAAACTTGATTTTCTGTAAGCTTCAAGGTTGTTTGCGCTAGCAATTCAACCAATTCATTTTTTAATGACATTTAATAACCTAACAAAGACTAAGCTGATTTACGTAATAAGCCGTGTTTTTTTAAATAAACTAACAATAATGATATTGCTGCTGGAGTTATACCTGAAATACGTGATGCTTTGCCAATAGTTTCTGGTTTTGCTTCAGATAATTTTGCGACGACTTCATTCGATAAACCTGAAATTTGAGCATAATTAAAATCAAGAGGAATTAATGTTTCTTCATGGCGCTTTTTCTTAGCAATATCATCAAGTTGACGTTCAATATAACCCGCATATTTTATTTGTATTTCAGCTTGTTCTGCTGCTTGTGTATCAGATAAAACAGGGCCTAAGCCATCAATATTCATTAAATCATTGTAACGAACTTCAGGACGACGTAATAAATCTTCCAAACTATTTTCACGGCTTAATGGAGTTTTTACTAATTGATTAATTTGCTCAACCGATGGGTGATCTTTTTGGATCCACGTTGATTTTAAACGTTGGCGTTCAAGTTCAACATTCTCCATTTTTTCATTAAATCTTGCCCAACGCTGATCATTTACTAAACCAAGTTTACGACCAGTTTCTGTTAATCGAATATCCGCATTATCTTCTCTAAGTAACAAACGATATTCTGCACGAGAAGTAAACATACGGTACGGTTCTTTGGTTCCTAAAGTCGCTAAATCATCAACCAATACGCCCATGTATGCTTGATCTCGACCTAACACTAATTCTTCTTTACCTTGTACTCTTGCTGCAGCATTAGTTGCTGCTATCAACCCTTGTGCACCAGCTTCTTCATAGCCGGTAGTACCATTAATTTGGCCTGCAAAATATAAATTGTTAACAAACTTACTTTCTAACGTTTGTTTTAAGTCACGAGGATCGAAAAAATCGTACTCTATAGCATAACCAGGTCGTGTAATATGGGCGTTCTCAAAACCTTTGATTGAACGCACTAAATCCATTTGCACATCAAAAGGTAAGCTTGTTGATATGCCATTAGGGTATATTTCGTGTGTGGTTAAGCCTTCAGGTTCAACAAATATTTGATGTGAATCTTTATCTGCAAAACGCATAATTTTATCTTCAATTGAAGGGCAATACCTTGGGCCTATTCCTTCAATAACGCCTGTATACATTGGCGATCGGTCTAAACCATTGCTAATTATTTCATGAGTATTACTGTTGGTATGCGTGATAAAGCAAGAAATTTGCTTAGGGTGATCATCCCGCGATCCCATAAACGAAAATACTGGACGAGGATCATCACCTGGTTGTTCTTCCATTGCTGAAAAATCAAGGCTTCTTGCATCTAACCTCGGTGGTGTTCCTGTTTTTAAACGATCTATTCTAAACGGCATATCGCGTAATTTATTGGCTAAATTAACACTTGCAGGATCGCCTGCACGGCCACCTTGATAATTATTTAAACCAATATGTATTTGGCCTGCAAGGAAGGTACCTACGGTAAGCACTACTGATTGTGCTTTAAACTTTAAGCCCATTTGCGTTGAAACACCAACGACTTGATCATTTTCTAAAATAAGATCGTCGCAAGGTTGTTGGAAAATAGTTAGGTTTTCTTGATTTTCTAAATAACTTCTTACATATGAACGATATAGTGAACGATCTGCTTGTGCTCTTGTTGCACGAACTGCTGGCCCTTTACTCGCATTTAAGGTTCTAAATTGAATGGCTGAATGATCAATTGCTGTAGCCATTAAACCACCGAGAGCATCAATCTCTTTAACTAAATGTCCTTTACCAATACCACCAATGGCTGGATTACACGACATTTGGCCTAAAGTATCAATATTGTGTGTAAGCAATAATGTTTTACAGCCCATACGTGCTGAGGCAAGTGCTGCTTCTGTGCCTGCATGCCCACCACCAACAACAATTACGTCATAAGACTCTTGATACCACATCGATTAACGACCTTTACTAAAGTTATTTAAAAATAAAAGGGCACGTATTTTAACTGTTTTTCGTGTTGAGGGGAATGATCATTTTCAATAAAAGATCTCGTTCGGATCCTTTAATAATATATAAGATCTATTTAAAGATCTTATTATTACTTATTATTAGTAAATCGATTTACTGTTGATAAGTTATTTATTTTTAATTAATTCATCTAGTTATGACACATGTTAAGTTGTGATCAAACTTTGATCATCTTAAGTATAAGCTATGATCAAAAAGGCTATTTATCCACAAGTGATTTTATTTTATTTTATATCAACTGAATAATAACGGTTAATTAATAGGTTATTCTTATAGTTATTCACATTATTGATTATAATTTAATTTAATTGTGAATAAGATATTAATAACCTTGTATTAAAAGATCGTTATTTTGCTTTATCCACTGTTGCGCTACTTCTTCTTGATCTTCATCATCTAAAATATTTAATGTTTTTAGTTCAACTAACTCTTTGCAACCTTTTGTTTTTAATAGCTTTGATATGTTTTTTGCGGCGTAACAATAGGTATCATAACTGGTATCGCCCGTACCTATAACCCAATACTTAAGCGTGGATAGATCTTCATTGCTACTTTCGAGATCTGCTACAAAATTTTGAATATTGTCGGGGTAGTCACCAGCACCATGAGTTGAGGTGCAAATTAACCAAAAGGTATTTTCATGTGATATTTCAGAAAAACTTGGTTGAAAATGTAACTCTGTTTGGTGATTTAATGCGTTCAATGCTTCTTGGCAAGCTTCAGCAACATACTCAGTTCCACCTAACATACTGCCGACAATTATTTGGATATTGGCCATTGTTCATTCCTATTTAGCTATTTTGATGGCAATATTATAAGCATATAAGTTTCAATTTAAGTAAAAGAATGAATAAAAAATTAAGCGGTTTTACCTTAATTGAGTTGGTTGTTGTTATTGTTATTTTAGGAGTTTTAGCTGCGACAGCTTTTCCTAAATTCATTAATTTAGCATCAGATGCGCGTATTAGCGTTATTACTCAATTAAAAGTAAGTACTAAATCGGCCAATGACTTACTCTTTTTAAAGAGTAAAATGTCGAGTTATTCAACCCAGCCAGTACCTAATAGAGCCGATTTAATTGATGTTGATTTAAATAATGATGGTATTTTTGATATCAATGGAAGCATAGATGTTCGCTTAAAGTGGGGGTATTTAGATAATACTGATATTGCTAAACGAATTGATTTTTCTGATGAATTTTCTTTAACTGAAGAAGGTATTGAACATACTTATGTAGGCTACGATTTAAATAAAAATAGTAATGTAAAAGACGATAATTGTTATTTTAGCTACACTCAAGCAAGCGATGCAGACACACCGCCTGTGTATGAAATTATTGATTCAGGTTGCTAATTTGTTACTTATGGCAAAAGTTATTTACCAATACAAAATGATGAGAATATTTGACCAAGTAAATCGTCATTAGTGAATTCACCAGTTATTTTATTAAGCTCTTGTTGGCATAAGCGAAGTTCTTCTGCCAATATTTCACCTGCTACAAATGATTCAAGTTGATCTAAGCCTACAATTAAGTGTTGATGTGCGGCTTCTAAGGCAGCTAAATGTCTGCGTCTTGCCATAAAACCTCCTTCGTTACTGCCCTGATAACCCATAATTTCTTTTAAATGATCTTTTAGTTGATCAACACCATCGCCTGTTTTTGCTGAAAGGCTAATAGTTGGAATATTATTTATTTCACTTAAGCCTGTTGTTGTTTTACTGATATCTGCTTTGTTTTTAACGACCGTTAAGCCGATATTTTCAGGTAATTGCTGGAAAAACTCTGGCCAAATAGTGGTAATGTCTTGTGCTTGTTGCTTGGTTGAGTCGACCATAAGTAATACTCGATCCGCTTGATTGATTTCTTGCCAAGCGCGCTCTATGCCTATTTGCTCTACTTTGTCAGCGCTTTCTCTTAAACCTGCGGTATCAATAATATGCAATGGCATACCATCAATGTGTATTTGCTCTGACAGTACGTCACGGGTTGTACCTTCTATATCGGTAACAATAGCACTCTCACGGCCACTAAGGGCGTTTAATAGGCTCGATTTACCTGCATTAGGCCTACCGGCAATAACAACGCGCATGCCTTCTCTTACAATAGCGCCTTGTTGGGCTTGTTTTTGTACATTTTCAACTTGATCAATAATAGCCTTTAAGTCAGTTACTATTTTTTTATCTGCTAAAAAGTCGATTTCTTCTTCAGGGAAATCAATAGCAGCTTCAACGTACATTCGTAAATGAATGGTACTTTCAACCATTTGATTAACTAAGTTTGAAAATTCACCTTGAAGTGAATGCAAAGCACAACGAGCTGCCTGTTCTGAGCTTGAGTTAATTAAATCGGCAATGGCTTCTGCTTGGGTTAAATCAAGTTTGTCATTTAAAAAGGCTTGTTCACTAAATTCACCGGGGTTTGCCATACGTACTTTTGGCAGAGATAAAATTTCTTTAAGTAGCATGTCTAAAATAACAGGACCGCCATGGCCTTGTAGCTCAAGTACGTCTTCGCCTGTAAATGAATTAGGGCCTTTAAAGTAAAGCGCTATGCCTTGGTCGAGTGCTTGTTTGTTTAAATCGTGAAAAGTTAAATATTCAGCTTTGCGTAATTCTGGAAGTTTACCCAAAATAGCTTGGGCGACATTACTGACTTCAGGACCTGAAATTCTAATAATACCAACACCACCTCTACCAGGGGCTGTTGCTTGTGCTGCAATGGTGTCTTTATCAGAAAATGTTAAAACGTGGTCGCTCATGTAATATTCAACGTCTTTAAAATAGCTAAAAGTGAGCTAATTATAAACGGTTAACCATTAGGGTGGTAGTTTAGCGTTCTTCAAATACAAAAAAAGCGACCGAAGTCGCTTTTTTGGTAGGGTATGTGCTACTTATTATTTTCTGCTTTTTCTAAGCCGGAAAATATTATTTTCATTTGGATAATAGAGATCACATTACTGACTAACCAGTATAAAACTAACCCTGAAGGGAACCAGAAAAAGAAAACAGTAAACATAACTGGCATATACTGCATAATTTTTTGTTGCATAGGATCTTGCACTGTCATCGGCTGCATTTTTTGCATGATGAACATACTTATTCCCATTAGTACTGGCAATATGAAGTAAGGGTCTTTTGATGATAGATCTTGTAACCATAAGCCAAAAGTCGCGTGGCGTAATTCTACACTTTCTAAAAATACCCAATATAAGGCTAAGAATATTGGCATTTGAATTAATAATGGTAAACAACCACCAGCAGGGTTTACTTTTTCTTTACGATAAAGCTCCATCATACCTTGTGACATTTTTTGTCTGTCATCACCAAAACGTTCTTTTAATTGTGCCATTTTAGGCTGTAAGGCACGCATTTTAGCCATTGAGGTGTATTGCGCTTTGGTTAGTGGGTACATTATGCCTTTAACCATTATAGTAATAATAATAATTGCTAAGCCCCAGTTAACAACAACAGACTGAATCAGTATAAGTAACCAGTGCAATGGTTGGCTGATCATGAATAAAAAGCCAAAATCAACGGTTAATTCTAAACTTTCTGATATTTCAGCTAATTTATCTTGATCTTTAGGACCTACATAAAATGCCGTTGAAGCAGTTGCTTGGCTATTTGGTTCAATAATAATAGCAGGGGCTTTAAAACCTATAACCGCTTCTTGATTACGAGAATAGCTAGTATAAAGCTGGTTTACATCACCTTTATTTGGGATCCACGATGACACAAAGTAATGCTGTAGCATGGCAACCCAGCCGCCTTGTGTTGACACATTTAAATTAGCATCAGCAATATCGTCAAAATCATATTTTTCATAGGGATCTTCAGTGGTTGAATAAGCAGCACCACGGTAAGTAGGAATTAATGCGCTTGATTTATCAACATTAGTTGATTGTTTTAATTGGGCGTATAGCTCAACACTTGCAGCTGTTGTTGTGTTGTTATCGATAATATAATCAAGGTTAACTTTGTAGCTATTTGGCTCAAAAGTAAAACGTTTGGTAACTACTAAGCCATTTTCAGCGGTGTAGTTTAAATTGACGATTAATGGTGTGTCATTTGTTAACGTAAAGTCTGTGGCACTTACTTGGTAAATAGGGCGACCTTTAACAATTCGGTCAATGCCTTGTGCGCCTGTTAAACCACTTTGTGCAATATAGTTATAATTACCATTCTGCATAATAGTAAATGGAATACCACTACCTTGCTCAGTTTCGTAATTTAATAATGTTGCTTCAACAATATCACCACCTTGTGTATTTATTTTTAATTTTAATACGTCTGTTGTTACGGTAATAATGTTTGAAGTGGTTAGCGTTTCTTTTATTGCAGGTAAGCTACTTGCACTTGAAGCAGGCACAAAGTCACTACTATTTGTGTCAGTTGTTGCACCTGATGATGTTTGCGCTACAGTGGTAGGTTGTTGAACTGGAGTATTATCTACTTGCCATTGCTGGTATAACAAAAAAGTTACAACCATAAGTGCAATGAAAAGAAAACTGCGTTGCGATTCCATAAAGCTTACTTCTCTTTTTTTATTGATGGTACGGGATCTTCACCACCCGCATTTAGTGGATGGCATTTTAGTATACGTTTGCCTGCTAACCAACACCCTTTTAACACACCAAAACGATTTATTGATTCAATGGCATAAAAAGAGCAAGTTGGATTAAATCTACAATTGTTCCCAAGTAGAGGACTAATAAAGCGTTGATAGCTTTTTATAACGGCAATAATTAACGTTTGTATCGCTGATTTATTTTTTGCCATATTTTATCTAATTGGTGACTGATTTCATGATTTTCAAGTTTGTCGATGCCAGACTTGACCATAACCACAATATCAATGTTGGGAAGTGTTGACTGATTAAGTCGAAAACTCTCTCGAGTTAAACGTTTTATTCTATTACGTTGAACAGCTAATTTTACACGTTTTTTAGCAATAGCTAAGCCTAATCTATTATTGTTGTCACAATTTTTAGTAATTAGAATAGTAAAGTGTTTAGAACCGAAACGAGAGGGATCAGAAAATACTGTTTTGAAATGACCGGGAGTCAACAGACGTGACTCCCGATTAAATTTTGTAGTAACCCTAGCAGTTACTGATTTCATTTACTTAAAACTAAAGTAAAGAAATTATGCACTAAGTCTTGCACGACCTTTTGCACGACGACGTGCAATTACAGCACGGCCGTTTTTAGTAGCCATACGAGCACGAAAGCCATGGTTGCGCTTACGCTTTAATACACTAGGTTGAAATGTTCTTTTCATTACGCTAATCCGTCGGTTGTTGTTGCCCTGGCAAAACAGCCGTTTTGAGCACACTGGTCTAAAAAAGAGGGCGAATTTTATATAGAGTTACAGCATTTGTCAATATATTATCGCTGTTATTTCTTATATAGATCACTTAAAGATCCTACAGGATCTTTTTATATCCACAGTTTTTTAACAATTATTGTATTACTAGCTCATTATTATGACTATTTATTGATATTTTATTCAAAATAATATCATTGTTTTTGACGGATAAATTTGTAATTAGACTTTTTAGTACCATTAAATATGGGCGTTAGAACAAATTAGTTATAAAAAATAGAGAGTATTTTAAAAGTCAATATTGATGTTGTGGATAACTAGGAGGATAATAGTAAAAATTAAGAAAAATAATTATATCTTCAACCTGCTTTTATCTCTCCTAAATTTATGGAATGTGGTGTTGTTGCTAGGAGCTTTTGCTTGGATCATTCACTTTGGCAGCGTTGCCTTTCAATTCTACAAGAAGAATTGCCTGCACAGCAATTTAGTATGTGGATCCGTCCTCTTCAGTGCGTTGTAAATGATAATATTATGACACTCTATGCACCTAATCGTTTTGTTTTAGATTGGGTTAGAGATAAATACGTAAATAGAATTAATGAATTAGTTTCTCTTGACGAAAGTGGTAATCCACCTTTGTTAAGGTTCGATGTTGGCAGTATTCCAAAAGCTCAGCCAACGGTTGATAAAGTAAGTACGGCGTCAATGTTTGCCCCTGTTAGCAAACCTCGAACTGAACCTGAAACTAATTTACCTAAAACAACCAACGTGAGAGGTAAATATACCTTTGACAACTTTGTTGAGGGTAAATCTAATCAGCTCGCGCGTGCGGCAGCTTCTCAAGTTGCTGATAATCCTGGTACTGCATACAATCCATTATTTATTTATGGTGGTACAGGTTTAGGTAAAACCCATTTATTACATGCGGTTGGTAATGGTATTTTACTTAATAAGCCTAATGCGAAAATTGCTTATATGCATTCCGAGCGTTTTGTTCAAGACATGGTAAAAGCACTCCAAAATAACGCTATTGAAAAATTCAAACAGTATTATCGTTCTGTTGATGCGCTTTTAATTGATGATATTCAATTTTTTGCTAATAAAGAACGTACTCAAGAAGAGTTCTTTCATACCTTTAATGCCTTACTTGAAGGAAATCAACAAATTATACTGACGAGCGATCGTTACCCTAAAGAAATTGACGGTGTTGAAGACCGCTTAAAGTCTCGTTTTGGCTGGGGCTTAACGCTAGCAATAGAACCACCAGAACTAGAAACGCGTGTGGCTATTCTTAAAAAGAAAGCACAAGAAAGTCATATTAATATTGCTGATGAAGTTGCTTTCTTTATTGCTAAACGTTTGCGTTCAAATGTGCGTGAATTAGAAGGGGCGTTAAATAGAGTTATTGCTAACGCTAATTTTACTGGTAGAGCCATCACAATTGAGTTTGTGAAAGAAGCACTTAGAGATTTACTTGCTTTACAAGATAAACTAGTGACTATCGATAATATTCAACGTACAGTAGCTGAATATTATAAGATTAAAGTGGCTGATTTACTTTCAAAACGTAGAAACCGATCTGTTGCTCGACCAAGACAAGTGGCTATGGCATTATCAAAAGAGCTAACTAACCATAGCTTGCCTGAAATAGGGGATGCTTTTGGCGGCCGAGATCATACAACGGTTTTACATGCTTGTAGAAAAGTTAAAGCATTACGTGAAGAGTCACTTGATATTAAAGAAGATTATTCAAATCTAACAAGAACACTTTCATCATAGTTTAAAAGGCATATTTAAATAGGTTTAACATGAAGTTTTCATTGAACAGAGAATTATTACTAAAACCATTACTACTTGTTTCTGGTGCGGTAGAACGCAAAAGTACACTTCCTATTCTAGGTAACATATTATTAGATGTTAGTGAGCAATCACTTACTTTGACAGCGACTGATTTAGAGCTTGAAATGGTTGCTTATGCTGTTGTTGATAATCAAGGCGAAGATGGAAAAGTAACCGTACCAGCGCGTAAATTGTTAGATATATGTAAAGGCTTACCAGACGGTGCGTTAATTACATTTGAAACAGAAAATGATGTGATAAAGATCACATCGAATAGAAGTAAATATTCTTTATCGACACTGTCGGCGACCGACTTTCCAAATATAGAAGAATGGAAGGGTGATGTTGAGTTTAAGCTATTAAAATCTGAACTATTAAGATTAATTGAGAGCACTCATTTCTCAATGGCTAACCAAGATGTTAGGTATTATTTAAATGGTATGTCTATTGAAACAGAAGGCTCTGAAATTCGTTCAGTTGCAACTGATGGTCATAGGCTTGCTATTTGTAAGATTTCTAATGAATCACTTACGCTTCCTACTCGTCAGGTTATAGTACCTCGTAAAGGTATTTTAGAAATTATCCGTTTACTTGATCCTGTTGATGACGAAGTGCAAGTTTATCTTGGCTCTAATCACATTCGTATTATTGATGCAGAATTTTCATTTACCAGTAAATTAGTGGATGGACGTTTTCCTGATTATCGCCGTGTATTGCCTCGTAACGGTGATAAGTATTTACACACAGATAAAGAAGGTTTGCGTCAGTTACTTTCACGAGCGTCAATTTTATCAAATGAAAAGTTTAAAGGTGTTAGATTAAATTTTTCAAATACTAATTTAAAAATTACGGCTAACAATCCTGAACAAGAACAAGCAGAAGAAATTTTAGAAATAGAATTTCCTTATGATGAAGTTGAAATTGGTTTTAATGTTAATTACGTGCTTGACGTATTAAGTGCAATAAAAGATACCAATGTTAAATTTACTTTAGCTGATGCAAATAGTTCTGTTGTTATTGAAGGTGAAAATTCTAGTGAAGCCTTGTATGTTGTTATGCCTATGCGTTTATAGTGAATGAGTATAGAAAAACTAACAACGAGTAATTTTAGAAATTTAAGTGATACAACTACATTATGTCATCCCGCTTTAAACTTTTTAATTGGGGCTAATGGCAGTGGTAAAAGTAGTTTTTTAGAATCTATTTTTTTTCTTGGTCATGGTAAATCTTTTCGTACAAGTAAAGTCGAAAATATTGTTTTATTTGACCAAAGTAATTTTGTTGTTAGTGTTTTAAATAATCACAATAAACGTTTTGGTTTACTAAAAGAAATTAGTTCAGGTACTACAGACATAAAAATTGACGGTGTTAAACATAATAAATTTTCAGACTTAGCACAAAATATTGCCGTACAAATAATTACACCAGAGAGCTTTAAACTTTTTTTTGGTGGTCCTAGAGAAAGAAGACGTTTTGTTGATTTAGGTATGTTTCACGTGAAACATGTTTTTTCAGAACAATGGAAAGAATTTACGCAGATACTTAAGCAACGTAATGCTTGTTTAAAAAACAACTTACGTGGTCAGCAGTTTGAATACTGGACTGATAAATTTAGCGAAAGTTGCACGAATATAGCGCAACTAAGGTTTGATTACTTAGCTGATTTAAAAGTAGAGTTAAGTAAGTGGTTAACTATTTTACTACCCAAGTATAAAGACGATATTTCGGTTACTTATTTACAAGGTTGGAATAGTAAAAAATCACTACTCGATGTTTTAGCACTAAACATCGAAAGAGAATATGAAAAAGGGCACAGCTTATTTGGTGCCCAACGGTTTGATGTAAGATTTCAATATAAAGGTTTATCTATTGAAAATTTATTATCAAGAGGGCAACAGAAGTTGTTTTTACTGGCATTAACTTTTGCTCAAGCAAAAATGATAGAGCAAGTTAAACGAGTAAAACCAATTTTATTAATTGACGATATTGGTGCGGAGTTAGATTTATATTCTAGGGAAGCCTTTTATCAATCAATAAAAGAGGTTGATTGCCAAATATTTATTACGGCAATTGATGAACAGGCATTGGAGCCTATAATTCCAAAAGATAATAATTATTATATGTTTCACGTGGAACATGGAAGAATTTCAGCAATAAGTAAGTAGGCTAAATGCTATGACAGTAGAAAATGAATATGACTCGGCCAGTATAAAAGTACTAAAAGGTCTTGATGCAGTAAGAAAACGTCCTGGGATGTATATAGGTGATACAGACGACGGTACGGGTTTACATCATATGGTGTTCGAAGTATTAGATAACTCTATCGATGAAGCGTTAGCTGGACATTGTAGCGATATTATCGTCACAATCCATTTAGACGGTTCAGTATCTGTTAAAGATGATGGTCGTGGTATCCCAACAGAAATACATCCTGAAGAAGGGGTTTCTGCTGCTGAAGTAATTATGACCGTACTACATGCTGGTGGTAAGTTTGGCGGTGAAGACTCAGGCTATAAAGTGTCTGGTGGCCTACATGGTGTTGGTATCTCTGTTGTTAATGCATTAAGTAGTAAATTAAAACTTAACATTCGCCGTGAAGGTAAGCTGTACGAACAGCTTTATCACGTTGGTGAGCCGGAAGCACCATTAGCTGTTGTTGGTGAAAGTGATAAAACGGGTACAGAAGTTCGTTTCTGGCCAAGTGAAGAAACTTTTTCTGATGTGCTATTTCACTACGACTTACTTGTTAAAAGAATTCGTGAATTATCATTCTTAAACTCGGGTATTTCTATTCGTTTAATTGATGAACGTGAAGAAGGTAAAGAAGATCATTTTCATTTTGATGGGGGTATTCAAGCCTTTGTTGATTATTTAAATACCAACAAAACACCTGTAAATGAAGAAATATTCTATTTTGATTTAGAAAGAGATGATGGAATAGTAGTAGAAGTTGCTATGCAATGGAACGACGGTTTCCAAGAGAATATTCATTGTTTTACTAATAATATTCCTCAGAAAGATGGTGGTACTCACTTAAGCGGTTTTAGAACAGCACTTACCAGAACACTCAATAGTTATATGGTAAAAGAAGGTCTTAATAAAACTAAAAAAGGTGGGACAACAGAAACTAGCGCCTCTGGCGATGATGCTCGAGAAGGCTTAACTGCAGTAATTTCAGTTAAAGTTCCTGATCCTAAATTCTCATCACAAACAAAAGATAAATTAGTTTCGTCAGAAGTTAAAACGGCTGTTGAGCAAGCAATGGGTGAAAAGTTAGGTGAATACCTACTTGAAAAACCATCTGTAGCAAGAACAATAATTATGAAAATTGTTGATGCTGCAAGAGCGCGTGAAGCGGCTCGTAAAGCACGTGAAATGACACGTCGTAAAGGTGCGTTAGATATTGCAGGCTTACCTGGAAAGTTAGCGGACTGTCAGGAAAAAGATCCTGCGCTATCTGAACTTTATATTGTGGAAGGGGACTCTGCTGGCGGTTCAGCCAAGCAGGGACGTAACCGTAAAAACCAAGCGATATTACCACTTAAAGGTAAAATTCTTAACGTTGAAAAAGCACGTTTTGATAAAATGATATCGTCACAAGAAGTGGGTACATTAATAACAGCGTTAGGTTGTGGTATTGGTCGTGATGAATATGACCCTGAAAAATTAAGATACCATAGTATTATTATAATGACCGATGCTGATGTCGATGGTTCTCACATTCGTACGTTATTACTGACCTTTTTCTATCGTCAAATGCCTGAAATTATGGAACGTGGTTATATATATATTGCACAACCACCTTTATATAAAGTTAAAAAAGGTAAGCAAGAGCGTTATATAAAAGACGATGAAGGCTTAACTGAATACTTAACTACACTTGCATTAGAAAACGCAGAAATACACGTTAATGAATCAGCACCTGCTATTTCAGGTGTGGCACTTGAGCAATTGGTAAATCAATTTCGTGATACCATGAATACAATTAAACGTGTATCTCGCCAAATTCCAAGTGATATATTAGAAAAAATGGTTTATGGCTTAACTATTACACCAGAAGACTTTTCTAATAAAGATAAAGTAACGCAGTGGGCTGAAGAGCTTGTTGAACAATTAGAAAATCAAGATGGCAATGGTTCAATATACACGGGCAGCGTTAAACATGATGCAGAGCGTAATATTTACTATGCAAGTTTTAATGTTCGTCAACATGGTATAGACAAAGTGTATAACTGTAGTTACGACTTTATTCATTCAAAAGAGTTTGCAGCAATTACTAGCTTAAATTCTTCGATAAAAGGTTTGATGGAAGAAGGGGCTTACGTTAAACGTGGTGAGAAAATTAAGCCAGTAGAATCGTTTGAAGAAGCACTGAATTGGTTAATGGCTGAATCTAAACGTGGTCAGTATATTCAGCGTTATAAAGGTTTGGGCGAAATGAATCCAGATCAATTGTGGGAAACTACAATGGACCCTGAAACTCGTAGGATGTTACAAGTAACTATTGAAGATGCAATAGCAGCTGATCAACTGTTCAATACTCTAATGGGTGACCATGTTGAGCCACGACGTGAGTTTATTGAAACGAACGCGCTGAAAGTTGCGAATTTAGATATATAGTTTCAATAGACTATTAATTAAATACCCGGACATCATATGTTCGGGTTTTTTGTTTAAAGCATAATGAAATAATTGAGTAAAAACTCAAAAAATAGCCAGGTAGACTAGGCTAGAATAACGACAAACGTTATACTAACGTTAATTTTATAAAAAACATTACTAGAAAGTACGGACATCCATGAGTACATTTAACATAAAAACCTTTCAAGGGTTAATTTTGCAATTGCAAGATTATTGGTCAAGACAAGGCTGTGTAATTGTTCAGCCGTTAGATTTAGAAGTAGGTGCAGGTACGTTTCACCCAATGACATTTTTACGTTCAATTGGCCCTGAACCAATGAGTAGTGCTTATGTTCAACCTTGTCGCAGACCTACGGATGGCCGCTACGGTGAAAACCCAAATAGACTGCAACATTACTATCAATTTCAGGTAATGTTAAAACCGTCACCAATTAACATTCAAGAACTTTACTTGGCTTCATTGAAAGAGTTAGGTATTGACCCATTAGTACATGACATTCGTTTTGTTGAAGACAACTGGGAGTCGCCAACATTAGGTGCTTGGGGCTTAGGCTGGGAAATTTGGCTTAATGGCATGGAAATTACACAATTTACTTATTTTCAGCAAGTAGGTGGTTTAGAGTGTACACCTGTAACTGGCGAAATAACTTATGGCCTTGAGCGTTTAGCTATGTACATTCAAAATGTAGATAGTATTTACGACTTAGTGTGGACTGACGGCCCTATGGGTAAAGTACTTTACGGTGATGTTTTTCATCAGAACGAAGTAGAACAGTCAACTTACAACTTTGAACATGCTGATGTTGATGCTTTATTTGGCACCTTTGATCAATGTGAAAAAGAAAGTGAAAAATTAATAGCTGCTGGTTTGGCATTACCAGCATATGAACAAGTTATGAAAGCCTCTCATGCATTTAACTTACTTGATGCACGCCATGCTATTTCAGTAACAGAACGCCAGCGTTATATATTAAGAGTACGAGCACTTTCTAAAGCATGTGCGCAAGCGTATTACGATAAAAGAGAACAGTTAGGTTTTCCTCTGTGTAAACAACAAGCGACGGGGGAATAACAATGTTAACCAATACGCTATTAGTAGAATTAGGAACTGAAGAGCTTCCACCAAAATCTCTTAAAACATTAGCCACTACATTTTATCAACACATTAAGCAACAACTAGACGATGCAGGTTTAGCTTACGAAGATATTAAATGGTATGCAACGCCAAGACGCTTAGCAGTAAAAGTATCAGCATTAGCTGAAAAACAAGCAGACAAGGCGGTTGAAAAACGAGGACCAGCAACAAATGTTGCGTTCGATAGTGAAGGTAATCCAAGCAAAGCTGCATTGGGCTGGGCTAAATCTAACGGTATAACTATTGAACAAGCTGAAAGGCTAGTTACCGATAAAGGCGAGTGGCTATTACATAAAGCCGTTCAGTCAGGAAAAAGCATTCACGAATTATTACCAACAATGGTGAGTAATGCGTTAGCTAAACTGCCTATTCCTAAGCCAATGCGTTGGGGTAGTGCGAGAACACAATTTATCAGACCTGTGCATACACTTACATTAATGTTTGGTGAGCAAATTATTGCGGCAGATATTTTAGGTGTCAGTGCGAATAACCTTATTAAAGGCCATCGCTTTCATCATCATGGACTAGTGGTATTAGACCATGCGGATAACTATGAAAAAACGCTTAAAGACGCGTATGTAGAAGTTGATTATCAAACACGACAAGATTTAATTGTTGCTGAAATTGAGAAAGCAGCAGAACAGCTTAATGGTGAAGCCTTATTTGATGATGAGCTATTAGCAGAGGTTACTTCATTAGTTGAATGGCCAGTTGTTTTAGTTGGTAGTTTTGATAAAGACTTTTTAAAAGTGCCAGCAGAGCCACTTATTTATTCAATGAAAGATCATCAAAAGTATTTCCCTGTTAATGACAAAGCGGGCAACTTACTTAATCAATTTATTTTTGTTACTAATATTGAAAGCAAAGAGCCCGAAAAAATAGTTTCTGGTAATGAAAAAGTAATTCGTCCACGCTTAGCTGATGCTGAATTTTTCTATAAAACAGACCAAAAGCAATCACTAGAATCTAGGCTTACTAGCTTGGAATCTGTTTTATTCCAAAAGCAACTCGGTACACTTAAAGCGAAATCAGAACGCATTGGTACGATTAGTGAATATGTAGCAACTCAGCTTAATGAGAATAAGCAACAGGCATATCGTGCAGGTTTACTCAGTAAAACAGATTTAATGTCAGATATGGTATTAGAGTTCCCACAAGTGCAAGGTACTATGGGTAAATACTATGCACAGCATGACGGTGAAGATGATGCGGTGGCACAAGCATTAGAAGATCAATATCGTCCTCGCTTTGCGGGTGACTCGTTACCTCAGGCTAATATTGGTTGTGCTGTTGCAATAGCTGATAAAATAGATACGTTAGTGGGTATTTTTGGTATTAATCAGCCACCTAAAGGCGATAAAGACCCTTTTGCACTACGAAGAGCAGCAATTGGTTTAATTCGTATTATCATTGAAAAGCAGCTTAATTTAGATATTGCTGACTTAGTTGCTAAAAGTATTGAATGCTATGGCGATAAGTTGAGTAATGACAATACACAACAGCATGTTTTAGATTTTGTGTTAGCGCGCTATAAAGCACATTACCAGGAACAAAACATTGCGGTAGACGTTATTCAGGCTGTCTTAGAAAATGCGCCAACAGAGCCATTAGACTTTGAAAAACGTATTACAGCAGTAAGTCATTTTAAAACCTTAGCGGCAGCTGAAACTTTAGCGGCAGCTAATAAGCGTGTCGGTAATATATTAGCTAAATTTGAAGGGCAGCTTTATCCGTCTTTTGATCGTAATTTAATACAAGAACCTGCAGAAAGTGACTTAGCTGATGTTTTTGATGCGGTAAATAATAAAATATCGCCATTAATGGCTGAAAAAGATTATCAAGCAGCATTAACAGCATTAGCTGACATTAAGCAGCCAATAGATGATTATTTTGATAACGTTATGGTAATGGCTGACGATGAAAAGGTTAAAATTAATCGACTAACCTTGCTTAATCAAATACGTAATAGCTTTTTGGCGATTGCAGATATTTCTGTATTGCAAAAATAGCTGGCAATTAAATAACCAGAACTCGGTTAAATAGATAAAGAGAAGCTTCGGCTTCTCTTTTTATTGAAAAATTATAAGCCTTTTTTAATTAAATACTGAAAAGGCTTAGTGTCAGTTTGGCTGGCTACTAACCGATGATCCATAAATTGGCAGAAGCTTGGTACATCGCGAGTAGTAGCTGGGTCGTCAGCAATCACTAATAACAACTCACCAAACTTAATAGAACGAATTTTTTTTCGTATTAGCATAACGGGCTCAGGACACCGTAAGGACAAGGTATCTAATTGATGATCGGCTTGTGAAAATTCTAGTGAAGGAGCTGTCAACGTTGTTACTCAAAGTCATTGAAATTAAAAATGCATTTTACCTTGCTATAGATAAAAATAAAATCGTAATTACATCAATTAAACTTGCTTTGTTTTACCTCGATGCATAATCTAATAGCATTAGTTCTAAAGGATGGACGTATGCTTCGAAAAATACTCTGTTTGCTTTTTTTATTGTCGACATTTTATACTTTTTCGGTTGATGTAAGCGCAGATTCTTCAATACTTAGAAAAAAATATGAGCAAGCAGACAAATTAGTTTGGGATGCGAATTCGCAAGAGTATCAGGCGCTCTATAATGATTTGCATTACTATCCGTTGCAGCCGTATTTAGATCTAAAGCGTTTGATGCATAAAATTAAGCTTTCTGATCATAATCAAATCGCAAAATTTCTAAAAAAATATCAAGGAACTCCACTTGATTGGCCATTGCGTAAAAAGTGGCTTAACTACTTAATGAAACGTAAACGGAAATTACTTTTTGTTGAGTATTTCAAGCCTACGTCAAATGTAACCTTAACCTGCCAATATTATCGTTATAAATTAGCGTTAGGTGCGAGTGAACAAGAGGTTTTACCTAATATTTCGCGATTGTGGGTGGTGGGAAAGTCACAGCCTAAAGTATGTGATCCATTATTTAGTGCATGGCAAAAAGCAGGATATCGAACGAACGATGTTATTTGGCAGCGTTTAAGTAAAGCTGCTGATGGCGGTAAACATACTTTAGTACCTTACTTGACAGGACTTTTGCCA
Organism: Thalassotalea sp.; assembly: GCA_049613795.1. Taxonomy (GTDB): domain Bacteria; phylum Pseudomonadota; class Gammaproteobacteria; order Enterobacterales; family Alteromonadaceae; genus Thalassotalea_B. The sequence continues at coordinate 22,110 of JBMZCX010000014.1, forward strand.
AAGTCTGAACAGTATTTAGGTAAACTATGGCACAGAGTGCGTAGAGATCCTGCCGTAGTCGCAAAGCTTTCTCGTTTTCCACATAAAACAGCCAAAGAAAAAGAAATATTTGTTTATGGTATTAAGCGCTTAATTTGGCGAGACCAAAATAGGGCATTAAAAGTGTACCAGCAAGCAAATAGAGTATTTAAATTTACTGATGAGCAGCAGCAGCAAATAGCCCTAAAATTTTCGTTAGCGTTAGCTAGTAAGCAACATAAGAAAGCGCAAGAGTGGCTACAAAAAGTTGATGATCAAAATTTAACAGGAAAAATTATTCAATGGAAAATAGCTGATGTTTTACGTCAACAGAATTGGCCACAAATAGAAGCTGAATTATTAGCATTACCTGTGTCGCAGCAACAAAGTAGCCAGTGGAAGTATTGGTATGCGAGAAGTCTAATCAAAAATGGTGAAAATAAAAAAGGCCAAACGCTTTTACAGCAGCTAGCTAAAACACGCCATTACTATGGTTTTTTAGCGGCAAGTGTTATTAACGCTCCTATTAGTTATCAAAATAATCCAATATCGGTTGCTGAAGCTGAAAAGCGTCAGTTATTTAAGCATTTAGCTGGCAAAAGAGCATTCGAGTTGTTTCACCTAAAGCGGTATCATCACGCCAGAAAAGAGTGGAACTACTGGATGTCAGAATTAACCGATCGTGAGCAATTAGTGGCAGCTAAATTAGCAAATGAAATTGGCTGGTATGATCGCGCTATTTTTGCATTATCGCAAGTAGGTTACTTAGATGATGTAGACTTAAGGTTTCCTTTAGCTTTTGATAAAGAAATAAATCGGCATGCTACCAAATATGCAATTAACCCAGCTTGGGCGTTTGCAATTGCACGTAGGGAAAGCTCATTTATGAGTGATGCTAACTCTCCCGTTGGCGCAAAAGGTTTAATGCAGGTGATGCCAGCAACAGCCAAGCAGCTAACGAAAAGAAAGCGCATTAGTACTAAATATTTATTGGACAGTAAAAACAATATTAATTTAGGTACTAAGTATTTGAAGAAACTGCTTGATAAGCATAAGGGCAATCAGGTGCTTGCTACTGCCGCATATAACGCTGGGCCATATCGAGTGAAGCGTTGGCTTAAATCAGCCAATAGCTTACCGGCAGATATTTGGATAGAAACTATTCCATTTTATGAAACGCGAGAGTATGTAAAAAGCGTTATGGCATATCAGCAAATTTATCAAAATAAAGTAGGGCAGCCAGCGCAATTATTTGAACAGCTAGCACGTAAAAATATTACTCAGCTGTAAATGATATTTCATGCTTGTAAGCTACAGTTTAATTGAGTTTAGGTTATACAATTACTGTACAGAAAAAGCCGCTATGATATGATACTGAAAATTTTATTTGGGCATATCCTATGACGGCTTTAGCGACTTTATATCCAGCACATATCCAAGAACTTCAACAGCGCACTAAAACTGCTTTAGCACGTGAAAATTTAGAAGGTTTAGTGATTCACTCAGGACAAGAAGTGAAAGCCTTCTTAGATGATAACTCTTATCCTTTTAGAGTTAACCCGCATTTTAAACATTGGTTGCCTTTGGTCGACATACCTAATTGTTGGTTAATTATCAATGGCGAAGAAAAACCAGTGCTGGTTTATTATCAACCTGTTGATTTTTGGCATAAAGTTACCCCGTTAACTGATAGCTATTGGAATGAATTTTTTGACATTAAAGTGTTAGCGAATGCCTCAGATGTTGAGAAGCTATTACCTTATGACAAAAAAGGCTTTGCCTATATTGGTGCACATATTGAAGTTGCAAAAGCGCTAGGCTTTGACTCTATTAATTCTGAACCATTGCTTAATTATATTCATTATCATCGCGCCTATAAAACACCTTATGAACTTGTGTGTATACGACAAGCGAATGCGCTAGCGGTGGCTGGGCATAAAGCGGCAAAACAGGCCTTTTTAAATGGTGCTAGTGAGTTTGAAATTCAACAATCGTACTTAAAAGCAATTCAACACACAGAAGCTGAAACACCTTACGGTAATATTGTTGCACTTAATAAAAATGCGTCGATTTTGCATTACACCGCATTAGATCGAGACGTACCACAGGCTCATCGTTCGTTTTTAATTGATGCAGGAGCAAGTTTTCATGGCTATGCTGCTGATATTACGCGAACGTATTCTTACAAGCGTGACCGTTTTGCGGAATTAATTGCCCGTATGGACCAGTTAATGCTGGCCGCAGTTGATGGACTAAGGCCTGGCAAGAGCTATGTAGATTTACACATTGAAACTTACAAGCAAATTGCGGTTGTAATGCAAGAATTTAATATCATTACAACTGATGCTAATACCGCTGTTGAAAGTGGTATTGTAAATACATTTTTTCCGCACGGCTTAGGTCATCATCTTGGCTTACAGGTACACGATGTTGGTGGCTATATGGCGGATGAACGTGGAACACACGTTAACACGCCGGCACCACATACTTTTTTACGAACATCAAGGGTCATCGAAAGTAATCAGGTGTTTACTATTGAACCCGGGTTATATTTTATTGACTCTTTGCTTAACGATTTGAAAAATTCAGCCCATGCGGATTTAGTTAACTGGCAAGTTGTTGAAAGTTTTAAGCCGTTTGGTGGTATAAGAATAGAAGACAACATTATTGTTCATCAGTCGCATAACGAAAACATGACACGTGATCTTGAATTAAATTAATTTGTTAATAAGTTAATAACAAATGCTATCGCCATACTTGGTTGCCGCTGAACCATTAATTGATGAAACGATTGTAAGTCGCAGTCGCTTTATTTGCTACTTGTCGCCTTGTCAGTCGAATGATGAGGCAAAAGTATTTATTAAATCAATACAACAACTTCACCCACAGGCAAGCCATCATTGCTATGCCTTTGTAAGTGCCCACCCATTAAATAGTCAAAGCTACGGCTTTTCTGATGATGGTGAACCCTCAGGAACGGCAGGAAAACCAATGCTTATGGCATTACAAGGAAGTAATGTAGGCGAGGTTTGTGCTGTTGTAGTGCGTTATTTTGGTGGAACTAAATTGGGTACAGGCGGTTTACAGCGAGCTTATGGTGGTAGTGTTCGGCAAGCGCTTACGTTACTTGTAACAAAAACAAAAATACCTATGGTACATAAAACGTTAGCATGCCACTATAATCATATTAATGACGTACACTACCTACTTGAAAAACTGGGTGGAAAAGTAATTAAAGAAGATTATCAAACAGAAATACTGTTAGAGATTACTTTGCCAGATAGCGAATTGGATAATTTTAAGGAAAAAATACAAACGTTATCAGCGGGAGAGCTAACACTTGAAGATAAATAACCGAGTAAAGATATAACACTGTGCAAATAAAAAACATTGTTAGAATATTAGGTTTGTTAGTTACCTTATTAAGCGTAACTATGTTACCGCCTGCATTAATTTCATTGATTTATCGCGATGGTGGCGGCGTTTCATTTTTAATGTCATTTGTTTTTTGTTTAGTTGCAGGTATTACGGCTTGGTACCCTTACCGAGACCAAAAAGGAGAGCTTAGAGCGCGCGAAGGTTTTCTCATTGTTGTTCTTTTTTGGACTGTACTTGCCAGCTTTTCAGCCATCCCGTTATTATTACTCGACACGCCTAACTTATCGGTTGCGGATGCTTTTTTTGAATCTTTTTCGGGTTTAACGACTACAGGGGCAACTATTTTAACGAAAATAGATGGTTTACCTCATGCGGTACTATGGTATCGCCAGCAATTACAGTGGCTAGGCGGTATGGGGATTATTGTTTTAGCGGTAGCTGTTTTACCTATGCTTGGTATTGGCGGTATGCAATTATATCGCGCAGAAACACCAGGGCCAGTAAAAGACTCTAAAATGACCCCGCGCATTGCTGATACCGCTAAACATTTATGGTTCATTTATTTAGGCTTAACGATTGCTTGTACTTTCAGTTATTGGGCTGCGGGTATGAGTGGTTTTGATGCTATTTGTCATGCATTTTCAACCATTGCTATTGGTGGGTTTTCTACGCATGACGCTAGTATGGGATATTTTAATAGCCCATTAATAAACGTTATTTGTGTTTTCTTTTTATTAATTGCGGGAATTAATTTTGCTTTGCATTTTGCTGTGGTTCATAGCCGCTCTTTGCGTAGTTATTTTTATGACCCTGAATTTAAAGTCTTTATTGCTATTCAAGCGATATTGGTATTAATTTGCTTTGTAGTGTTGATCTCTAGCGGCACGATTGAATTTAGCTATGAAGCGTTTGATTTAGCTTTGTTTCAGGCTGTATCTATTAGTACAACCGCTGGCTTTGCAACCACGTCATTTTCTGAATGGCCAACATTACTACCCGTATTACTTATTTTTTCAAGTTTTATTGGCGGCTGTGCAGGAAGTACGGGCGGTGGTATGAAAGTGGTTCGTGTTATTCTTCTTTATTTACAAGGTGTACGAGAGCTCAATAAGTTAGTTCATCCTAAAGCAATATTTACTATTAAATTGGGCACTAAAGCACTGCCCAATAGAGTTGTTGAAGCTATTTGGGGGTTTTTCTCTGCATATGCCGCCGTGTTTATTATTTGTATGTTACTGCTATTGGCTGCTGGTATGGACGATATTAGCGCATTCACTGCCGTTGCTGCCTGCTTGAATAATTTAGGGCCGGGTTTAGGTGAAGTTGCTGCTAACTTTGCCGCTATTAATGATTTTAGTAAATGGGTACTTATTATGGCGATGTTGTTTGGGCGATTAGAAATATTTACCTTATTAGTATTATTTACGCCTGCATTTTGGCGTTCGTAGCGGTACTGTGTAATAGTTACTTAAGTGATATAAGTGTTTTTTCACTAATAATATTCGTTATGGGAATTCAATGTTAATAAATATGAAAGATAAAGCTCAGCGAATACTACAGGGTATCATTGTATTTTTATTGTTGAGCGCTCAAGGTGTTTTTGCTCAGGTGCAATCAAAAGAATGCGAAGCCCCACTAGTTTTATCAACAAGTATGGATTGGTATCCCTACTTGTATGTTAATGGTGAAGGAAGAAGTACAGGCGCAGATGTTGAATTATTAAGAAAAATATTAGCTACAATGGGCTGTGAGCTTAGTGTTGTTCATTTTCCTGAACGCCGTTCAATATATGAGTTAAAAAAAGGTAATTTTGATGTTTGGTTAGGAGCAAGTTTAAATAAAGAAAGGGCTCTTCAATATTATTATTCAGCAGAGTACCGTCATGAAGTTAATAAATTTGTTTATCAGAAATCAGATACCACTTTAGCTAAAGTGCTTAAGTTTCAAGATATTATAGCGTTGAATAAAATTATTGCGGTTAACTTAGCGGGTTGGTACGGTGAGGAAATAGAACGCTCTAAAAAACATCATAATAATTATATTTATAGCGAGACTGTCACAAAGCGTTTAAAAATGTTGAGTTTAAATAGAGTTGATGTCGTGATGGACGACTATACGGTGTTGTGTAGTGAGCTTTCTCGCCAGCCAGATGAAAACCTTATCATTCATCCATTAGCTATATTTAAGACACCTATTTATTACATGTTTAATAAAAAAACAGTTTCAGAAAACTTTGTCAATCAGTTTAATGCCGTGTTAGCAGAAATGAGAACTACAGGCCAATTAGATTCTCACTTTGCTGAATTCTTTCCAAAAGGGTGTGATAAGTAAGGCGCGTTATTAGTATTTAATAAAACTGTAGCGGATCAACGCGAAATAGGTCTTCTACTTCAGAAATATATTTTTTACTTACTAAAAATAACACCACGTGATCTTCTGCTTGGATAACCGTATCCGAGTGAGCAATAACGACTTCGTTATCTCTAACAATTGCGCCAATAGTTGTACCTGGTGGTAGTTTGATTGAGGAAATAGCACAGCCAATAACTTTTGACGAAGCTTCGTTGCCTTTGGCAATTATTTCTATAGCCTCGGCTGCTCCACCACGCAAGCTATAAACATTATCTATGCTACCACGCCTAACGTGAGTTAATAGCGCCGATATGGTAGCGTGTTGAGGCGATACGGCAATATCTATATTACTGCCGTGCACTAAGTCAATATACGCACTGCGCTGTATTAGTACCATCGCCTTACGAACACCGAGCCTTTTTGCGAGTAATGACGACATAATGTTAGCTTCATCGTCATTTGTTACGGCAATAAATACATCAAATTGGTCAATATGTTCTTCCATCAATAATTCTTGATCTGACGAATCACCCACAAAGACTAAAGTTTCATTGAGTTCAGAAGCTAAATAGGCCGCCCGTTTTGGTGAGCGTTCAATTAATTTAACTTGATGATTTTTTTCTAACAGTCGGGCTAAGCCTGCACCAATATTACCACCGCCGGCGATCATTATTTTTTTATAGGCAGGTTCAAGTTTTTGAAGCTCATTCATCACTGCACGAATATGAATGGTAGCAGCGATAAAAAATACCTCATCGTCTGCTTCAATTACTGTGGTGCCTAAGGGACGTATAGGTTTACCATTTCGATAAATGGCGGCTACACGGGTATCAATATTAGGTATGTGCTCACGAAGTGTAGAAAGGGCATGGCCAACTAATAAACCGCCATAATAGGCCTTTACGGCAACTAAACTTACTTTTCCTTGAGCAAACTCTAAAACTTGTAAGGCTCCAGGGTAATCAATTAAACGGGAAATATCTCTGGTTACGAGCTGTTCAGGTGCAATAACATGATCAACCGGTATATTTTCTGCCTGAAAGAGCTGCTCTTGGTATTTTAATATTTTTGCCGAGCGGATTCGGGCAATTTTTGTCGCCGTATGAAATAGCGAATAACAAATTTGGCAAGCGATCATATTCGTTGCATCGTCACTTGTCACCGCGATGACTAGCTCAGCATCTTCTGCGCCAGCTTTTTTTAAAATATCGGGATGAGAGCCATGACCAGTAACCACTTGTAAATCCATTTTGTCTTGGAGTTCACGTAAAGTTTCACTGTTGTTGTCAATCAGCGTAATGTCATTATTTTCGCCAACAAGGTTTTCTGCTAGTGTGCCGCCAACTTGTCCTGCGCCAATTATTATTATTTTCATTTGCTGCCGCTAGTTTTTTTTATTAACGCGTAATAAAAGCCGTCCATATTGTCTTGCCCTGATAATATTTGCCAGCCGGTTGCTTGGTTTTTATCAATACTGATCAGTTCTGCGTTTGGTGTTTCATCAATAAAACGTTGAACTTGTTGACTGTTTTCTTCAGGTAAAATACTACATGTTGCATAAAGCAAAGTACCATTGGGTTTAAGTAAAGACCAACAATTTTTCAAAATTTGTTGCTGTAATTGAGTGAGTACTTCGATGTCTGTGGATTTTCGTAGCCACTTAATGTCTGGATGACGGCGAATTACTCCCGTGCCCGAACAAGGGGCATCTAATAGAATTCGATCAAATTGATTACCGTCCCACCAGTCTTGTTTTGCGGCATCTGCGGCAACAACATCGGCAGTTAAATGTAAACGCGCTAGGTTTTCTTCTACTCGCGCTAAACGGCTTTCTTCAATATCAATGGCTGTCATTTTACCAATTGCAGGCGTGCGTTCTAATATATGACAGGTTTTTCCGCCAGGAGCGGCGCAACAATCGAGTACATTATCACTTGGTTGGCAATTGAGTAAAATGGCCGCTTGTTGTGCGGCACCGTCTTGAATAGAGACATGACCAAGTTCGAAACCAGGTAATTGATATACATCAACTGCTTTGGCTAACAATATTGCCCCCGAAGCTTCATCAACATCGTTAAATTCAATGTTGGCTTCGGTTAATAACGCTAAATATTGTTTAATACTATGGTGTTGGCAATTAACACGGATCCACATCGGAGGTTTTATTTGGTTGGCGGCTAAAATTCCTTGCCAATCATTAGGGTAGCCCGCTTTTAATTTTTTTATAAACCAGCCTGGGTGGTTATACTTAATGGCATCAGCAAGTTCGACATCGGCTTCAGATGTTTCTTTACGTAAAAAGTTGCGTAAAACAGCATTTACTAAGCCTTTTAGGTGGTTACATTTTAGTGCTGGGCAGGCGGCTACCGTTTCTGCCACACAGGCATGATCAGGAATACGCATATATTTCAGTTGGTATATACCCACTAATATAAGAAAATGGGCACCCCGCTGTTTACCGACTAAGGGTTTGTCCATTAGTTGGCGAACTTCATTTTCTAACTCAGGTAGAACACGGAGTACGCCGTAACAGCATTCCTGTAATAATCCTTTATCTTTCGGATCAATTTTACTGATTTGTAAGGGTAACTCATCGCCTAAACTACGACCTTTGTCAATTACTGCAAATATACACTTTGCGGCAGCAGCTCTTATATTTACAGCCATTATTGAATAATACCTTTAATTGATGAGCCGACTCTAAACCAATCGGCGCGAGCATTTAAAATATCTTGGCATGGAAGGGCTTTTTTTCCAGGAAGTTGTAATACTTCAAGCCTTAATGCATTTTCAGCTGCGGCAACAACAATGCCGTTTTTATCTGCAGACAATACAGTACCTGCTACTTGAGCATGATCGATATGTTCAACACTTGCTTGCCAGACACGAATTCTATGTTCAGTGTTGTTATTATCGCTGAAAGTAAATTGGGCAACGGGCCACGGAATGTAAGCTCTGAGTTTACGGTGTAATGTTGTTGCAGGTAGTTGCCAATCTAACTCTGCTTCACGTTTATCAAGCTTTGCGGCATAGGTTGCTTGATTATTATCCTGTGGTACCGATGTATGCTTGTTTTTGGCCATCAATGCTAAGGTGTTAAGTAGTGCTGTGGGGCCTAATTCGGCAAGTGCTTGATAAATACTGGCACTGGTATCTTGATCAGTAATGTCGCAAGTGGCGGTTAATATCATGTCTCCTGTATCAAGACCTTTGTCCATTTGCATTATGGTAACACCCGTTGTTGCATCACCAGCCTCAACGGCACGCTGAATAGGTGCAGCGCCTCGCCATTTAGGCAAAATAGAGCCATGCACATTAATACAACCTAATCTCGGGCTATTTAAAATAACTTCAGGCAACAATAAACCGTAAGCGACAACTACCATAACATCAGCCTGATAATTGGCCAAAGCCTCCTGATCTGCCGTGGCTTTAAAGTTCACGGGTTGCTCTACGGTTAAGTTATGCTCAAGGGCAAGTAATTTTGTTGCACACGCGGTGAGTTTTTTACCTCGGCCCGCTGGTTTGTCTGGCGGGCAATAGACTGCAACCACATTGTGAGGTGAGTCAATTAATGCTTGTAAGTGCTGGGCGGCAAAATCAGGCGTACCAGCAAATATAATATTTAAAGGTGTAGACATAAGTTAAATAGTTAATCTCAGGTTGTTAATAATAATTCAAAATTATTTAGCGTCAGCCAGCTTCGCTTCTTTTTCTAACTTAGTTTGTATCCGCTTTCTCTTTAACGGAGAAAGGTAATCAACAAATAACACACCTTTTAAGTGGTCTAATTCATGTTGAATACAAATGCCAAGTAATTCTTCAGCGTCTAACTCAAAAGAATTTCCGTCAATGTCTAACGCCTTCACGGTAACTTTTGTGTATCGATCAACTTTTGCATAACAGCCAGGAACAGATAAACAACCTTCTTCGTTGATCATTGTTTCATCGTTATGTTTAATTATTTCAGGGTTAATAAGCACATAGGACTGCTCTTTATCTTCTGAAACATCCATCACAACAATTTGCTGGTGAATATTAACTTGCGTTGCCGCTAAGCCAACACCATTTTCAGCATACATAGTGTCGAACATGTCGCTTACTATTGCTTTAATATTGTCATTAACTTCTGTTACAGGAGTCGCTTTTGTTCGTAAACGTGGGTCTGGAAATCTTAATACAGGTAATATAGCCATAATTCTTTAAAAGAGTTCGCGAAAATTCGCATAGAGTGTTATGTTTCAATTTTAGCCATTAAATTAAATTAATAATAGTGGTTTAGGATAAATGCTAAAAGATTAGGCAGGAAAGCATGATAAAAAAATTAATTTTAACGGTAGTTTGCATTCTTTTACCCAATATCGCCTTAGCTGACGAGGTGCTATTGCAAAAAAATGCGCCGAGTAAGTATGTAGTGAAAAAAGGAGATACATTGTGGGATATTTCCGGTGTGTTTTTAGAGCAACCTTGGTTATGGCCTAAAATTTGGCGGCTGAACCCTGATATAGAGAATCCTCATTTAATTTATCCAGGCGATGAATTAAGTTTGGTTTATGACGAAAATGGTCAACCCATGTTAGTTAAATCTGATGATGTTGATCAAGTAGCATCTAAAAGTAAACCGTCGTACAAATGGTCGCCTAAGGGACGCATTCAGCTTAAAGAACAAAACCCTGTTACGTCGTTGCCATTACACGTTATTGCACCGTTTGTTAAATATGACACCATTTTGTCGGCACAAGATGTTAAAAGTGCTCCGTATGTATTAGGCAATGAAGAGGGCTACAAATCAAATGTTGATGGTTTTAAAGCCTATATCAATGGTGATTTAACTACTGGTAAATCTTACGCTATTTATAAAAAAGGGCGTGAAATTATTGACCCTGAAACCAAGCAAGTAATAGCGTTTCACGCAACCTTGGTCGGTTCAGGTAAAGCATTACGCGCTGGAGACAAGGCAAATAAAGAGCCTGCGACCTTATTTGTTGAAGGGGCAACTCGTGAAATTCGCGCGACAGATATTGTAAAACCAGTAAATGAAGGGCAGCTACTGCCATCATTATTTACTATGCAAGCACCCGCGGATGGCGTTAGTGGTAGTATTATTGAAACATCTTCAGGCTTGAGAGAATTCGGTAAGTTAGAGGTTGTTTATTTAAACCGTGGTGCAACACATGCAGTTAAGCAAGGTGATATTTTAACAATCAAGCGTTTAAGCCCTGGTGTTATTGAAACGGATAAGGGGCCTGAATACGTTAAAGATGCTTCTCGTTGGGTTAAGTTATCATCAGATGTTAATTCCTCTTATAAAATGCCAACCGAAACTATTGGTCAAATGATGGTATTTAAAGTATTTGATGAGATTAGCATGGCGTTAATTTTAAATTCTGAAAAACCGTTGAAGCTTCAGGACACTTTTTCAGCGCCATAGTTTTTTGTAGGCTATAGTTATAGCTTTCGCGTGGTACTAAACGCTTGCTCTTAAGGAGAAGACAAGTGAAAAACTTAAATGCCAGTAGCCAGCAACAATCTACATCTCGTTACTGGCTAGCTTTAAAGCTAATCCCTCGATTATCGGTTCATAAAAAGCTCGACTTAGTTAGCCATTATGGTGTTGTTGAGCTTTTTACTAATCTTTCTATTACCAAAAATTTAGCATTAACTCCTAAGCAGTATGACGGCTTTGCTTCGCCTAACTGGCAAAAAATTAATCTTATTCTTGAACAAACAAAACATTGTGGTGCTGAAATTGTTTGTTTTGACGATAAATATTACCCTTTGTTGCTAAAAGAAATTTATGATCCGCCGCTGGTACTTTTTGTTAAAGGTAATTTAGTCAACCTAATTGCAGATCAAATTGCGTTGGTTGGTAGTCGAAATGCCAGTATACAAGGGCGAGAAACGGCGCAGCGCTTTGCTCAAGAGTTGGCACAGCATGGTGCGGTTATTACAAGTGGTTTAGCATTAGGTATTGATGCCGCTGCTCATAAGGGGGCGTTAAACATTAATGCTCCAACAATTGCTGTTATTGCTACAGGTATTGATAAAGTGTATCCATCACGACATAAAACTTTAGCAAAAAATATACTGGCGGTTGAAGGCACTATCGTTAGTGAATTTTTACCCGGAACACCTCCAAAAACAGGGCACTTTCCAAAGCGAAATCGTATTATTAGTGGTATGAGCCATGGTGTATTGGTGGTTGAAGCAGAAATTAAAAGCGGTTCGTTAATTACAGCGCGTAGTGCCTTAGATCAAAACAGGTCTGTGTTTGCTATTCCGGGCAGTATCTATCATCAAAATGTATTAGGCTGTCATTGGCTAATTAAACAAGGGGCTAAATTAGTTGATGATATTGCCGATATAAAAGAAGAAATGAATTTTTTACAAGAAAACAGTCTACACTTAAGTGTAAACAAAGAGAAAGCAAAAGAGTCAGAAAAAAGTTGTGTTCAAGACTTGTGTAACGATTCATTGTTAGCTAGTGTGGGTTATGAAATCACTCCCGTAGATATGGTGGTTTCTCGGAGTAAACTACCCACAGATGTAGTGTTAACCCGATTGACAATGCTTGAGCTTAGAGGTCTGGTATCTGCGGTACCGGGAGGCTACCTGAAATTGAAATAGGGGCTAGTTATGTTTGATATCTTGATGTACCTTTTTGAAAACTATATTCATAGTGAAGCCGAAGTCATGGTTGATCATGACATACTTACCGATGAACTTACCCGTGCAGGCTTTCATCAAGACGAAATATATAAAGCATTAGCATGGTTAGAAAAACTTGCCGCACTGCAAGATACCGATGCGTACCCCTATTTAACACGTGTGGGGCATAAGTCATTCCGCATTTATACGACAGAAGAAAAACAACTACTTGATGTTGAATGCCGTGGATTTTTATTATTCTTAGAGCAAGTAAACGTACTCGACTTTACTACGAGAGAAATGGTAGTTGATAGGGTGATGGAACTTGATACTAAGTTCTTTTCTATCGATGATTTGAAATGGGTTGTACTGATGGTGTTATTTAATGTGCCAGGTAAAGAAAGTGCGTACTCACAAATGGAAGATTTAATTTTTGATGAGCAAGAAGGGCCATCGCATTAAGTGTTATTAATAATATAATCATTTGTTGAATAAATAGGCTGCGCGAGTAGCCTTTTTTTGTGGCATAATGACACTATTAACCGCAATAAAAAGTATTACGTTTATTCATGTCTACAGACAATAACCAACCGTTATTTAGCCAGCACGAACATGCTCTTGAAAAAGCGTATGAGGTTTGTCCTACGTGTGGTAGTGAACTTGCCATAAAAAACAGTAAGTCGGGCACTTTTTTAGGCTGTGTATCGTATCCTAAATGCGACTATAGCCGACCTGTTGTTGAGCATGAACGAGTAGAAGATAATGTGCTTTCAGGTAGTGAATGCCCTGAGTGTGGACATGAGCTTGCGGTTAAACAAGGTCGATATGGTATGTTTATTGGTTGTACCAATTACCCTGAATGTCATCATATTGAGAACGAAAAAGCACAAGCGAGTGAAGAAATTGCTTGTCCAAGTTGCAAAAATGGGCGGTTAATTGAAAGGCAAAGTCGCTTCGGTAAAACTTTTTATGCGTGTAATGCTTATCCAAAATGCAAATATGCGGTTAACCATCCTCCTGTTGTTGAGCAATGTCAGAAATGTGGTTTTGGTTTGTTGGTTAAAAGACAAATGGCTGCTGGCGAAAAATTACAATGCGCACAAAAGAAGTGTGGCCATTTTCAGACATAAAAAAAGCGAGTATTCACTCGCTTTCTACTTAGTTTTACTTAGCGTTAGCTTACACGTGCTAAATATTTTTCAGCAAACTCTGCTAAATCAGGGAAAGCTTTAGCATCTAGTATATTAGCTAATGCTGTTAAGCGTTGAGCGAGTTCTTGCGGTGTTTGGCCATTCACATTAATGTGACCCATTTTTCTACCGCTACGTTTCTCTTTATTATACCAATGCACAGCTAAGCTTGGTATTGCTAGAGCGGTACTTGGTATTGAGTCTTCACCTAAAATATTAACCATTGCAGTTGGACGTACTAATTGTGTACTGCCTAAAGGTAAGCCACAAATGGCACGCAAGTGATTTTCAAATTGACAAGTGTCGGCACCTTGCTGAGTCCAATGACCTGAGTTATGAACACGCGGAGCTATTTCATTCACTAATAGTTGCTCACCAACTTGAAAGAACTCAATTGCTAACACACCTACATAGTTAAGCTTTTCGGTAATGTCGGTGAATACTTTATGGGCTTGTGCTTGAAGCTGTTTATCACTGTTAACTGCAACAGAGACACTTAACACTCCATCTGTATGATGATTTTCTGTTAGTGGATAAACGGCTATTTCGCCTTGGGCGTTACGTGCGCCAACTAAAGACACTTCGCGATCGAAAGGAACCATTTGCTCAGCGACAATACCTTGGGGTACTGATGATGTTGCTGCGGCAATAAAATTCGCCATATCTTGCCAAAGGGCATCAGCTTGCTCTGCTGACTTCATGCGCCACTGGCCTTTTCCGTCGTAACCCTCTAGCGCACTCTTGAATATGATTGGCAATTCAAGAGCAGCTAATGCTTGCTCAAAATCGGCCTTGGTTTCAATAATATGGTGTTTAGCGTTAGTAACCTGACATGACTCAAGTAATGTTTTTTCTAAACGCCTATCGCCACCTATTTTAATTGATTGGCTACTTGGAAATAATTTTCCTGAGGCTTCACACTGCATTAAAATGTCATGAGCAACATGTTCAAACTCAGCCGTGATCACATCGGCTTCAGCAATTCCCTCAGCTAGGCTTCCGTAGGTATGTTCAGGTACTACAGGGTGTACCACATTATTGCTGCGAACATCGTATGCTTTTACATCCATGTTTAAAGGTGAGCCAGCTAAATCCATCATGCGAGCTAATTGACCTGCGCCTAGTACCAAAACTTTTTTCATTAACTGTTTACGCCTACTCTGCTGGGTTTGGATTATTTAAAATAGTATCAGTTTGTTCTTTTCTGAACTGTTCAATATTAGCCATTATTTCTTGGTCGTGTGTGCCTAAGATTTGAGCGGCTAATAAACCAGCATTGGCAGCACCTGCTGTACCTATTGCTAACGTACCAACGGCAATACCTTTTGGCATTTGTACAATTGATAATAGCGAGTCTTGACCATTAAGTGCTTTTGATTGCACTGGCACACCTAACACTGGTAATGGAGTATATGCTGCAGCCATACCCGGTAAATGAGCTGCTCCACCTGCGCCTGCAATAATAACTTTAATACCACGATCTTTTGCGGTTTCAGCATATTCAGCTAAAAGGTGAGGGGTTCTGTGAGCTGAAACCACTTTAGTTTCATAAGAAACGTTCAGTAAATCTAGCATATCGGTTGCGTGTTTCATTGTTGGCCAGTCTGACTTTGACCCCATGATAATACCCACTTTCATTATCTTTCACCTTGATTATTAATTTAATAAGAGACGCTACGTACCTCTAAAAATAAGGCGCGCATTATACCTGTATTTATTCCAATACGGAAATATTCCAGAGACTTTTTGTTTAAAAAAGCAACAGGTTTACCATTAATACTTTAGTCGATCCTAGACTAAAGACGCATAGGTTAAAAATGATAAATAGGTACACTAACATTATTTATTAGCGTTATAAGTAAGCACTAAAGTACATAAGTCAATGTGGTACTGTGCTTTAAGGAAATGAGAATGACGAATATTTATAATCAGGGCCTTGAAAAAGTGGCTGCAAACAGTACACCATTATCACCCATTAACTTTTTAAACCGAACCGCAGATGTATACCCTAATCGAACGGCCATTATTCATGGTGATGAAAAAATATCGTATCAAAAATATCGTGAGAATGTACGCTGCTTAGCTTCAGCACTTGTACAGAGAGGGGTTAAAGAAGGCGATACCGTTAGTATTATTGCGGCCAATATTCCTGCTTTTTTAGATGCGCATTACGGTGTGCCGTTAACTGGGGCAGTACTCAATTCAATTAATATTCGGCTCGATGCAACTAATATTGCTTTTATTCTTGATCACAGCGAGTGTGATGTTTTGTTAGTCGATACCGCTTTTTCATCGGTTGTAAAAAAAGCACTCGCGTTGTGCTCACGCAACCCTTTAATTATTGATATTGAAGACCCTTTAAGTGAGGGAGGAGATCGTTTAGGTGAAATAGAGTATAAAGCCTTGCTACAAGAAGGTGACCCTAACTTTAATGGCAATATGATCCACAATGAATGGCAAGCACTTGCGCTTAATTACACCTCAGGAACAACAGGTAATCCTAAGGGGGTTGTTTATTCGCATCGAGGAGCTTACTTAAATGCTGTGGGCAATAATATGATTTGGCCACTTAATGGTGAAACGGTGTATTTATGGACATTACCCATGTTTCATTGCAATGGTTGGTGCTTTCCTTGGACTGTTGTCGCTATGGCGGGTACACAGGTTTGTTTACGCCAAGTGGAGGTTTCTGCCATTGTAAATTCAATTATTGATAATAACGTTACCCATTTTTGTGGGGCTCCAATTGTTTTGAATATGATCTTAAATGCCGAGGCTGAACTACTTGCTAAGCTACCGAGTAAAATTAAGGCAATGACCGCAGGCGCACCACCACCAGCCAGTGTAATAAAAGGTATGGAAGCGCTTAATATCGAAATTACTCAAGGTTATGGCTTAACTGAAGTGTATGGCCCTTGCGTGGTAAGTGAATGGAAGCCTGAATGGAATACCCTAAATGACGATGAAAGAGCGGCATTAAAAGCACGCCAAGGTGTGCGTTATCCAACACAAGAAGATGTTGATGTGCTAGACCCTCAAACAATGCTACCAGTGCCTAGTGATGCCGAAAGTATTGGCGAAATTATGTTCAGAGGTAACACTACGATGAAGGGTTACTTAAAAAATGAAACGGCGACTGAAGATGCCTTTAAACATGGTTGGTTTCATTCGGGGGACTTGGCGGTTAAACATCCCGATGGGTATATTGAAATACGCGATCGCTCAAAAGATATTATCATTTCAGGAGGAGAGAATATTTCGTCTGTTGAAGTAGAAAGTGTACTTTATAATCACCCTGCGGTAATGGAAGCGGCTGTTGTGGCAAGGACTGATGAAAAATGGGGTGAAACACCGTGTGCGTTTGTTACCTTAAAAAAAGGGCAGCAAGCGAGTGAAAGTGAAATCATCTCATTTTGTAGAGATAATATGGCTAATTTTAAAGCACCTAAAACGATTGTGTTTAGTGAGCTACCTAAAACTTCAACGGGTAAAATACAAAAATTTATTTTACGCCAAAAAGTGAAAAGCTTAGCTGAGTAACCTTTATCTTTCTTCGGAATACGGGCAGTCAATATGTCTGCCTGTGTTTTTGTGTGAATTCGTCATTAAAACCTCGTATAATCGGCTTATTATCTCTTAACGTATTACTTTTTTGTGAGTGAAGAGCAACAAATTTTTCAACAAGGTGGCATTATTGCCTATCCAACTGAAGCCGTATTCGGTTTAGGCTGCGATCCTGATAACTTAAACGCAATAAAACGTTTATTAGCGTTAAAAAATCGACCTCAAGAAAAAGGACTGATCTTATTAGCGGCGACATATCAGCAATTATTGCCTTATATCCAAGACAGTATTTTAACAGCTGAACAGCGCCATGACATTTTGTCACGCTGGCCCAATGGCACTACTCAAATTATTCAAAAAAACCCTCAGATCTCTACATTAATTAGTGGGCGCTTCAATACTATTGCTGTTCGAGTGACAGATCAGCCGGATGTAGTGGCTTTGTGTAATAGTGTGAATAAACCAATAATATCAACCAGTGCAAATTTATCAGGTCAACCACCAGCAACTACTTGGCAAGAAGTCGAACAACAGCTAGCAAATAAGGTTGATTTTATTATAAAAGGCAACACGTTAGGTTATGTAAAACCATCTACAATCATTGATGCCATATCAGGAGAAACTGTACGCGTATGAGCCAAGTAAGTATTGAACAAGTAATTGAATTTTTAAAAAAATTACAAGATAACATTTGTAATGAGCTAGAAGCTGCAGATGGAAGTGGTAAATTTGTAGAAGATAGCTGGACTCGAGCAGAGGGCGGTGGAGGCCGAACGAGAGTACTGACTAATGGTGACGTAATAGAGCAGGGGGGTGTTAATTTTTCATTAGTTTCTGGCGATAAACTTCCGCCATCTGCTACCGCACATCGCCCTGAATTAGCGGGTAGAACATGGCGCGCCTGTGGTGTTTCACTTGTTATTCATCCTAAAAACCCTTTTATTCCTACTTCGCATGCCAATGTTCGTTTTTTTATTGCGGAAAAAGAAGGCGAAGCACCTGTATGGTGGTTTGGCGGTGGTTTCGACTTAACACCATTTTACCCGTTTAAAGAAGATGTTGTGCATTGGCATCAAACGGCTAAAAACTTATGTGAGCCTTTTGGTGAGACTACTTATCAAGAGCACAAGCAGTGGTGCGATGAATACTTCTACTTAAAGCATCGCAATGAAACACGCGGTGTTGGTGGTTTGTTTTTTGATGATTTAAATGATTGGCCTTTTGAACAATGCTTAAATTATATTAAAGCGGTTGGCCAAGGTTTTATTGATGCGTATGTGCCTATTATTAATAAGCGGAAAAACACCTTATACCAAGAGCCTCATCGTCAATTTCAACTATATCGCCGTGGTCGATACGTTGAATTTAACTTGGTTTTCGACCGAGGCACCTTATTTGGCTTGCAATCAGGCGGGCGTACAGAGTCTATCTTAATGTCTATGCCACCTTTAGCTCGTTGGGAATATAACTACCAACCTGAACAAGGAAGTGAAGAAGCGCAGTTAGCCTCGTACCTCGTTCCACAAAATTGGTTAGAAGATTAAAACAATGACAGAAAAAAATAATTATGGCCATTTACAGCGTTTCGGCCCTGCAATTAAAAATAGCGCAATGGGATTAAAGGCCGCTTATAAGTATGAGTTAGCTTTTCGCCAAGAAGTCTTTCTTTTTATTGTATTAACGCCCGTTGCATTTTATATAGCCCAAGGTTTTGTTGAGTTTGTGTTATTGATGTCGGGACTTTTTGCCATTCTAATTACTGAGCTATTAAACTCAGCAGTTGAAGCTGTAGTTGACAGAGTAGGGCTAGAGCATCATGAGCTTAGTGGTCGTGCTAAAGACATCGGCTCTGCAGCTGTGTTTGTTGCCATTGTTTATTTTTTAATGGTATGGCTGTCAAAAATTTATACCATGCTCTAATACCAAGCATTTTTAACTATATCGTTTGATTTTTATAAATAACCACATTATTAGTAAGTTTATTTGAGGTGGGTCAAAGTTTTTAATTATTAGCTCCTTACAATAGCGGCCAATTAAAGCATTCACTATTGAAAGGAACTTCTAATGAAAAAAAGTCTATTGGCTATCGCCCTAATGTCTGTAATTACTGTCACACATGCTGCTGATTATAAAGCCGGGGATATTGTTGTACGCGGCGGTGTTACAAATGTTAATCCTAATAGCGACCATTCAGCTGTATTACTTGCTGGTGCTGATTCAACAATGTCATTAACGGTTGATGACAACGCTCAGCTTGGTTTAAATTTTGTTTATTTTTATAATCAACATTTCGCTATTGAGATACTTGCAGCAACGCCATTTACTCACGATGTAACAATATACGATCCAAATGCAGTACTGAATGTTGATGGTGCAAAGCTTGCTGAAGTCAGCCATTTACCACCTACGATTAGTGCGCTTTATTATTTTGATATTAATTCCAATATAAAGCCGTATGTAGGTGTAGGCTTAAATTACACTATTTTCTTCGACGAAAGTTTTGAAAGCGGGCCTAAGAGTCTAGGTTTAACCAATTTAGACCTCAAAAGTTCGTTTGGCCTGGCTGTTCAGGCAGGTGTTGATTACCAGTTAAATAGTCAGTGGCACATTAATACGTCTGTCCGTTATCTCGATATAGATACAGAAGCATCATTCGATGTAGGTGGAAATAATATTGGTCGAGCGAACATTGATATCGATCCAACAGTATTCTCTGTTTTAGTTGGCTATAAATTTTAATGATGAAATATATAGCGTACTAGAAGCAGGTTGTTTTAACCCGAGATCAGATTACTTAGGGTGACACAATCGTGTTGCCCTTTATCTATTTAGTCATAGCCTAATAGCAAACAAGTATTGGCAAAATATAACTAATTCTATAATCTATTGGTATTCATCTTATTGTCAGTATCTACCCATGGATAAATACCGCGTCTTCGGCAACCCAATTGAACAATCTAAATCTCCTGCTATACATCAAGCATTTGCTCGCCAAACTGATCAACCAATAAATTATGAAAAAGAACTTGTTGCGTTAAATGACTTTGAAAACACCGTTCAGAGCTTTATAAAAAAAGGTGGCAAAGGCGCGAACGTTACTGCGCCCTTCAAAGAGCAAGCCAATAAGTTGTGTGATCATCTTAGTGACTGTGCAAGGTTATCTGGTGCGGTTAATACATTGTCGTTTATTAATGGAAAGATTTATGGCGATAACACCGATGGTTTAGGCCTAGTGAAAGACATACAGGCGCATCAAGTTGAATTTAAAGATGCGAACATTTTGTTAATAGGTGCGGGTGGTGCAGCGAAAGGTGTGGTTTCATCATTATTAGCGCAACAGCCTAAATTGTTAGTTATTACTAATAGAACTGTCGCCAAGGCACAGCAAATAGTTGACCAATATCCTGTAGAAAATATTGAATCGAGTACGCTTGCCGATATTATCAAGTTTCACTTCGATATTATTATTAATGCAACATCAGCAGGCCTAACAGGCGATAGCCTACCCATACCTAAACAAGTCATTACAAAAAAAACGGTGTGTTACGATATGGTTTATGGCAAAAAGCTCACCCCATTCTTACAAGTAGCCAAAGAGCTTGGCGCTCTTCAAGTGATTGATGGTTTAGGTATGTTAGTTGGGCAGGCAGCCGAAAGCTTTTCTATATGGCGTAACGTTAAGCCTAAAACAAACGATATACTACAAAAATTAAGAGAAGAGCTTTCTTAGCATGAATCAACAAATACTGATAAATGATGACTTTCATTTTAATAAACATCTGAAGGCTTGGAGCTTCACGGGTATATATAGCGGTAACCTATTAACCTTTATTATCAGTCAATCAGAGAATATTCAAACAATTACACAAGCAGTAAAATTTGACTGGGAAGCCAAAGCAGAAGAATGGTTTGAAGAAAATGAGTTAGATGAAGAAACGACTATCTACCTAACTCATTGTTAATTCACTATATGCTAGGATTAAGCGCTCTCAATTAAGTACTCGTTTTTTAATTCAACGTAATTTAATGCAGACTGTTTAAGGAAAGCAATTTCACTTTCTTTTAATGGTCTAGCTTGCTTAGCTGGATTACCTACATATAAGTAGCCACTTTCAAGGGTTTTGTTTGGTGGTATTAAAGAGCCTGCTCCAATAAAAACATCATCTTGTACAACAACCCCATCCATTATAATTGCGCCCATACCTACTAGAATACGATTGCCTAATGTACAACCGTGCAGCATGCACTTATGTCCAACAGTAACATCGTCGCCAATAATTAATGGAAATCCGTCAGGGTGATGACCTCCTTTCCGAGTAACATGAAGCACGGTACCGTCTTGAATATTCGTACGTGCACCAATTCTAATGATATTAACATCACCTCGTGCAGCAACTAATGGCCAAATACTTACATCTTTATCAAGTACAACGTCACCCGCGATAACAGATGATTGATCAATATAAACACTTTCAGCAATTTTTGGAGAGTTCCCCTTAAAACTTCTTATATTAGTCATGGTTATTATTCCTTTACTATTATGTTGTAAAGATTTTAGCAAAAAATAAGCACAAAATAGTAATATTTAACAATCACAATAAGTATTCAAGAGTGATGAGTGAGTACTACACAACATAATATATAAAAACTGTATAAAAAATAACAAGAATAATGTTGGGAAAGCCTATATAAACCGCACTTTGTATGAAATAAAAGCGAACAAACCAATAAAGC
>JBMZCX010000015.1:0-42930 GCA_049613795.1 Thalassotalea sp.
TAGAATCGCGGCAATTTTAGAACAGTAGGTATTTATAGATGAATGTTATTGAAGCTAACTTCGATGCTAAGGGCAAAAAATTTGCCATTGTTGTTTCTCGTTTTAACAGTTTTGTTGTTGACCGTTTACTTGAAGGCGCAGTAGATACCCTTATTCGTCATGGTAATGTTGCAGATGACGACATTACTGTAATTAAAGTGCCAGGTGCGTACGAGTTACCTCTTGTTGCTAAAAAAGCAGCTAACAGTGGTAAGTTCGATGCAATTATTGCCATTGGCGCAGTAATTCGTGGCGGTACACCGCATTTTGATTTTGTTGCTGGCGAATGTAATAAAGGGCTAGCACAAGTCTGCTTAGATTCGGAAATTCCAGTGTCATTTGGCGTTATTACTACCGATAGTATTGAACAGGCGATTGATCGCGCTGGCCTTAAGGTCGGCAATAAAGGTGGTGAAGCTGCGCTTAGTGCATTAGAAATGGTTAATGTTCTTTCTCAGCTATAATCTAGCTAAATAAATTTTTGGAGCGGCTTTGTGAAACCAACCCCTAGAAGAAAAGCACGTGAATTAGCTGTTCAAGCGGTTTATTCGTGGCAAATGAGTGATAATTCTGTGACTGATGTTGAAGCACATTTTCTTACCGAAAATGCTAAACGTCGTTTTGATATTGAATATTTTCAACAGTTATTTCGTGGTGTAACATCTCGAGTGGGTGAGCTTGATGGTGAAATATCACCACATGTAGAACGTCCTATTGATGAAATTGGTCATATTGAAAAGGCTATTTTACGTGTTGGTATTTTTGAGCTAAAAGACTGTCTTGACGTACCTTATCGTGTGGTTATTAATGAAGCGATTGAGCTGGCAAAGTTGTTTGCAGCAGACGACAGTCATAAGTTTGTTAATGGTGTATTAGATAAAACGGTAAAGCGCATTCGTCCAGAAGAATAAGCGTTACTGCTAAGAAGTTTTCAAGGCGCAACTGTTAAGTGCGCCTTTTGTTTTTTAAGGATGAAATACTCACTATTAGCTCGCGTGGTTAATGTCTTATAACGCGATAATAAATAGGTAGTTAACTAGTAAAAATTATGAAAGAATTTGAATTAATTAAAAATTATTTCACGGAGCAAGTGGTTAAGCGCAAAGATGTATTATTAGGCATTGGCGACGACTGTGCCATTGTAACACCTGCGGAAAAACAAAATATTGCGATAACTACAGATACCTTAGTTTCAGGTGTGCATTTTCCACATAATACTTCGCCGCGTGCAATAGGGCATAAAGCGATTGCCGTTAACTTATCTGATCTAGCGGCTGTAGGTGCTGAACCAAGTTGGGTTTCTGTTGCTATTACCTTACCTGAAATTGATGAACAGTGGATTGATGAGTTTTGTACTGGCTTATTTGAATTGTGCGAATATTATAATGTTCAGCTGATTGGTGGCGATACCACACAAGGGCCATTAAGCATTACTGTTACGGCACAAGGCGTAGTGCCAGCAGATCAACATATTTCGAGATCTGGAGCTAAAACAGGGAACTGGCTTTATGTAACGGGTGAAATTGGTGATGCTGCATTAGCACTTAGGCATGTACTTGGCCGTACTGAGCTCGATAATAATATTTTTACTAAAGTAAAAGAGCGCTTAGATTTTCCTATGCCGAGGGTACTTGCTGGGCAAGCCCTGAGAAATTACGCTACTTCGGCAATCGATTTATCAGATGGTTTAATGGCTGATCTCGCGCATATTTGCAGAAGCTCTAAAGTTGGAGCAAATATCGTTTTAGAAAATCTCCCTCTATCTAATGCATTAATGGAAGCTGTAGGGCAAGAAAAGGCGATTGAATTAGCACTTACGGGCGGTGATGATTATGAGTTATTGTTTACGGTATCAGAAGATAAGAAGGTAGGTATGGAAACGGCTTTAGCTAATTCAGGTGTAAATGTTACTTGTATTGGTCAGCTTAATCCAAGTAATAAAATAACGACAACATTAAATAGTAAACCTACTGCTATTAATGCGATCGGCTTTGAGCACTTTTCGAATAATGGCTAATTCAAACGCTGGGAAAAATTCAGCGCCTAATCATATTAATTTTACGTTATCAAACCCTGTACAATTTTTAGCACTAGGATTTGGTAGTGGTTTAGCTCCTAAAGCCCCTGGAACATTTGGCACCTTAGCTGCAATTCCTTTCTTTTACTTTATGTCATCACTGTCTGTAGGTCTTTACGCTACAGTGGTTGTAGTAATGACAATTGTTGGAGTATATCTTTGTGGAAAAGCGGCAGACGATGTCGGCGTGCATGACCACCCTGCAATTGTTTGGGATGAAATAGTGGGCTATTTGATTACCATGTGGATGATACCTTGGTCGTGGCATGCGGTATTATTGGGTTTTATCTTATTTCGTATTTTTGATATTTTTAAACCTTGGCCAATTTCTTACCTTGATAAACACTGCCATGGTGGTTTAGGTATTATGTTAGATGATGTGCTGGCGGGCTTTGCTGCATTATTATGTTTGCATTTAATTTATGCCTATATTTAATTGCTTGAATTAGGGAAAAAAATGAAAATAACTGTTGTCGGTACAGGATATGTTGGTTTATCTAACGCGTTATTATTAGCACAGCATAACGAGGTTATTGCACTTGACGTGGTTGAAAAGCGTGTTGCAATGATTAACCAAAAAAAATCACCAATACAAGATACTGAAATTGAAGAGTATTTAGCAAATACTACACAGGCCTTTCAAGCGACATTAGATAAAAATTTAGCTTATCAACAAGCTGACTTTGTTATTATTGCTACGCCAACGGATTATGACCCTGAAACTAATTACTTTAATACGTCAACCGTTGAAAAGGTGATTGAAGATGTTCTAGCGATTAACCCTACTACCACTATGATTATAAAGTCGACGGTACCTGTAGGGTTTACCCACTCAATGAAGGAAAAATTTAATACCGAAAATATTATTTTTTCGCCTGAATTTTTACGAGAAGGTAAAGCGCTTTACGATAACTTACATCCTTCACGTATTATTGTCGGGGCAAGCTGTGATAAAGCGAAAGTTTTTGCGAGTTTATTGCAACAAGGGGCTGATAAAAAAGATATTTCGGTACTATTTGCCCGCTCAACAGAAGCCGAGGCAATTAAGCTTTTTGCCAATACTTATTTAGCTATGCGTGTGGCTTACTTTAATGAACTTGATAGTTATGCGGAATCTCATGGCTTAGATAGTCGTCAAATTATTGAAGGGGTAGGGTTAGACCCTCGTATTGGTACACACTATAACAATCCGTCATTTGGTTATGGTGGTTATTGTCTGCCAAAAGATACTAAGCAACTCTTGGCTAATTATCAAGATGTACCAAATAATATGATCAGAGCAATTGTTGACGCTAATGTAACGCGTAAAGACTACATTGCTGATGCTATCCTCAAAAAACAGCCTAAAGTGGTGGGTGTGTATCGTTTAATAATGAAATCGGGCTCTGATAATTTTAGAGCTTCATCTATTCAAGGGGTAATGAAACGAATAAAAGGACAAGGCGTTGAGGTCGTTATATATGAACCTGAATTTAATGAAAGCACTTTTAATAACTCAAGAGTGATTCGTAACTTAGCTGAATTTAAATCTGTATCAGATGTAATAGTGTCCAATAGAATGGCTGAAGCATTAAATGATGTTGCGGATAAAGTTTACACCCGTGACTTATTTGGGAAAGATTAGGAGCTATTGACCTTTCGTGGTTAAATTTTCTTCGGCTCCTTTAAAGGTAACGTTTTATTAAGGCGAGTAGTGTGTAGGCTAGACATTCTAAGCAAACACTACACACCGCTGTCGCATCCTGCTTTTTCTCAGTACCTACGTCCTGTAGTCACCAAAGAGTAAAACGCTTTTAGCCTAATCCTTAATAACTTTATTTCTATGAAATAGTTTTCTAATACGCAGATAATTTCTTATTGTGTTTAATATAAAAAACTAATATAAATTTTATTTTGGAATTTATTTGCTAATAAATTTGCCTTGTTAGGTTTTTATTGCTTGTTTTTGCAAGGTTGGTAGAATTATTTTATCTAAGCAATGCGTTAATAGAGTTTACTATGTCATTAGAAAGTTACTTTTCTCAATTTCGTGATCATATCATTGGACAAGAATTAGAACATCAAATTAACGGGACCAAGCATAAAATTGTATATGCGGATTGGACGGCTAGCGGTCGCCTTTATCGCCCTGTAGAAGACTACATTTCTCATGTACTAGGTCCGTATGTTGCGAATACTCATACTGAAACTAGTTTAACGGGTTGTGCGATGACTCATGCCTATCATGACGCACAAAAAGTGATTAAAAAGCACGTAAATGCTTGCGATAACGATATTTTAATTACCGCTGATGCGGGAATGACGGGTGTTATTAATAAGTTTCAACGTTTGTTAGGTCTACGTATTCCTGAGCGTATGCAATCACAGGTACATTTTTCAGATGAAGACAAACCCGTTGTTTTTATTACTCACATGGAACATCATTCTAATCAAACCTCTTGGTATGAGTGTGATGTAACGTTAGAAATTGTTGAGCCGAATAAAGACGGTTTACCTTCACAAGATCATTTGAATCAATTATTAGCACAATATGCCGATCGTAAAGTAAAAATAGGATCATTTACGGCTTGCTCTAATGTTACGGGGATCAAAACACCTTATTATCAACTTGCTGAAATTATGCATGACCATGGCGGTTTATGTTTTGTTGATTTTGCTTGTTCTGCACCTTATGTTGATATTGATATGCATCCTGCCAATACCAAGCAAGCGCTAGATGCTATTTACTTTTCTCCGCATAAATTTTTAGGGGGGCCTGGCAGCTCTGGCGTTTTAATTTTTAATAAAGCACTTTATAAAAATAAAGTACCAGATCATCCCGGTGGCGGTACGGTTACTTGGACAAATCCTTGGGGAAAACATAGCTTTTTTAATAATATTGAAATGCGTGAAGACGGCGGTACACCGGGCTTTTTACAATGCATTAAAACCGCTCTGGCGATTAAAGTTAAAGACGCGATGGGGGTTGAGAACATTGCCCTTCGTGAACAAGAAATTACCAACTATGTAATGGATCGTTTAAGCCAAAATGATCGCGTTATTATGCTGGAGCCAGCTATCCGTGATCGTTTAGCTATTGTGTCATTTTATGTGAAAGACGCCCATCATAATTTAGTGGTACGGTTATTAAATGACAAATTTGGCATTCAAACACGTGGTGGTTGCTCGTGCGCGGGTACTTATGGCCATATTTTATTGAATGTTGACCAAGACGCTTCCTCTAAAATTACTGAGCAAATTGATGTGGGTGATTTTGCGCAAAAACCGGGTTGGATACGGGCTTCTTTTCACCCAACAATGACTGATAAAGAAGTCGCTTTTATTGTTGATGCGGTTAATCAAGTGACAGAGAATTTAGCAACTTGGAGTAAAGAATATCGTTTTGATCCTGCTAGTGGTGATTTTAGTCATGTTGATCTTGATGTAAGTTATCCAAGTCTTGAGCAGTTCTCAGTACAAGGCATAAAAGGTGCTGATACTACAGCTTCTCCTAGCATTATTCAGAAAATTTTTGGCTAACTTAAGCCGCTAAAAAGTTATCATCATTTCGGCTGCCACGCAGTGGCAGTGTTGTTCGCATACGGGGCAATCGTAGCCTTTTTGACTGAGCTCATTCCAACGATCAGGGTGATTTTTTATTAAGATCCCCCCGCATTTACTAAAATACTTTACTGCGCTGTTACCAGGGCTTTCTCGCCATAAGTGGCTAACGCCTGCACTTGCACCTTGCTTTTTAGCCGCAGCTATTGAAAGGGTTAATAACTGCGAGCCAACACCGTAACCTCGATACTTTTCGTCAACCGTATTGCATTTAAAGTAACAGACCTTATCTGCTGCTGTTGACCATAGACCGGTGCTACACCATTGATCTATTGTCCACTGTTGACAGGCATAGGTTAAACGAAATCCTACTAATGTATTGCCGTTATAAGCAACAAAACTGGCATTAATACCATGCGATATGCCTTGTTTAACCCACTGTTGTATTAATTGATCGTCAATATAGCCCTCGCCATGGACGTTAGTGGCAAGCGCGATCACAGCAGTAAAGTCGTTAGGTGATATGGTTCGATAAGTAATACAATGGCGGCTTGTTGATACGAGTGCAGACATAAATAATAAAGTTCTTCAGTGATGTGCTTAAAGAGGATAGCTTATCAAGCTTTTCTACGATAATGTAGCGCGAGACACATTTTACTATAGTTGGCAATTCTCGAATGTACGATCCTTTACATGACAAGTCACCAGGGTGTTTATCACCGTACCCTCAAAGTTATTGGGCAGAAACATCAGGCCAAGCACCAGAAGATGATGGTGCTATTACTCAAGACATAAGCGTTGATGTGGCAATTATTGGTGCAGGTTATACGGGGCTTTCTTGCGCTCTTCATTTAGCTAGAGAGCATGGTATAACAGCACATGTGCTTGAGGCTAACCAAACCGCTTGGGGCTGTAGTGGTCGTAATGCGGGCTTTATTTTAAAATCGTCAGGTAGAAAGTCATTTACCACTATGCAGCAGCAATGGGGTGAAGAGGTTATGCGTGGCATTTATAATGAAATGGCCTCAGGCGTTGCTACGGTTAATCAACTTATTGCTCAAGGGATTGAATGTGATCAGCAAAGCTTGGGTTATATTAAAGTGGCCCATAAAGCGAATAAGTTTAATGAGTTAACAGCATTAGCTAAATTACAACAGCAAATGTTTAATTATGACGTACAAGTGTTGTCACGTGAAGAGCTGCATCAGCAATATATGGCTGATAACAATGCTTATGGTGCAATACGTTACCAAGACGGTTTTGGCCTTAATCCGCTGAAGTTAGCATGGGGCTACCAAAAACTGGCTAGGGCATCTGGCGTTAAAATTCATACAGGATCGCCAGTTGAACATTGGTTAAATAAAGGTAAAACAGGAGAGGGGCAGCACCGCTTAGTTACCCCTAATGGCATTGTGACGGCGAATAAGGTCGTTATTGCTACCAATGGCTACACCCCTAAGGGTTTTCATCCATTAATTACTAACAAAACATTGCCCGTATTATCGCAAATTATTGTCACTGAGCCACTAAGTGATGAACAAATAGCGGCAAGTAATTTTTTAACCAGCAATGTGGTTATGGATACTCGAGAGCTTAAATATTATTATCGGAAGCTGCCTGATAATCGCATTTTATTTGGCGGAAGAGGCGCTATTACAGGAAAGGGGGCTGACGATCCGTATTACGCCAATAGACTGTTAGCTGTGCTTAAAACAAGTTTTCCTGCATTGAAAACACTCAATATTGCTTATGCGTGGTCAGGTTGGATATGTATGGCGCTAGATGATTTGCCGCATATTTATCAAAATGATCAAAAAAATATTTTTTATTCAATGGGCTATTGTGGCAGCGGTGTGTCTTTTTCTGTGCAAGCGGGTAAGCGTTTAGCTGAAAAGGTAGCAGAAAAACCAGTGCCTGATTTACCACTTTATAATAAGCCATTACCTACTTTCCCTTTTGCGCCACTAAGACGGGTAGGGCAATGGGGATTTTTTCATTACGGTAAAATAAAAGATCAGTGGTTTTAATTTTTATAGCGTATCAATTTCATTCATTTACTTTTAAGCACACAGGCTTACCAATTGAATAGCCTAATGTCGGGTTGTACTAGAAAAGAAAAACCAAGCGCATAGACTTGGTTTTCCATTATTACGACGATACGTTAATTAAGCTTATTCGTTAAGGGAAGGTTAGTTCTTCATTAATTACAATGTTTTCTGCAGTATTAGGCGTTGTAATACTAATTAATAAACGGCCTGCTTCAGGAACGTTACCCGCTTCATTTTCAATGGTAAAATCAATGCTTTGGTAGCCTTTTGTCGAGGTGTTTCCAACCGTAAATGTTGTAGTGCCTTTTAACGTAGCTCCTTCAAGATTTACTGCAATTGTCGATCCGAAGGGTAATACTTGCAGAGCGCTGTCAGCAAAACGGAACTTTAATGCAAGGGAGCTGCCGTCAGCAATGGTAGGTAAAGCGTTAAGCGTTCCTGCTGAGTTTTGGTACACAGTACTTTCGTCTTTACTTGATAGAATAAAGCTTGGGTTATATGCGCTCGACAATGACAGTACTAATGCTTTACGTAATGTTGATTTTTTCGCCTCGCCATTACATCTATCGCCTGTACATTGCGAACCGTTAAAATAACCGTCGGCAGCACTAAATGCGCCATCGCCATTATCGTCAATGAAAATCACTTCATTGGCATCTTTAATCGTGTTTTCATTATCGTCACGCCATGCCTCTGACATGTCAACAAAACCTGAAGCAAGTGGTGATTGTCGTCCAAAACCTGAAGAAACGGCAACATTGGTTATTGCTGAGCCGTCATTATCGTCGAATGTATTATTACCATTGCTGTCGAAAAAGGTTTCATGTCCTGAGGCGGTTGCTAATATTGTGCTGCGGTGATCGGAAAATAATGCGCCTGTTGATGTCCATTCAACGGAACAATGCCCACCTAAGGTGGTACATGAGCCAACAATACTGCCGCCTTCCGTGGTAAAGTTGATGCTAGTGCCATCAGCAACGGGGTTATTAAAACTGTCAGCCAGCCATGCGGTAATGGTTGATTTTTCTCCAATAGTGCTAGCTTCAGGATTAAGTACATTGGCTGCCAACGTAAAGCTACTTTGTACTGGTAATCCGGTATTAATAGACAGCTTACTTGATTGAGTTTGTACCGTAGTACTATTGCCATTGTTGTTCATTGTTACCGCTGCGGTTACTCGAACTACGGTTGGTGTTGTACCAGAAACGACTTGGGTGGTAATTAAACCCTGGCTATTCGTGAGCCCTGACTCTCGGCTTAGGCTTATGCCGCCTACGTTAGTGTCTAAGCTAAACATGACTTCTTGTTGTGGTAGTACGTTTCCTAGTGTGCTTTTGACCATAAAGGTAAGGGTTGACGTTTCTTGTCCGCCACTTCCTTTAAGTACGATAGCGGTAGGCGCAGAGGAAACAAACTCTATCGAACCTAGTTGGTCACCTAAAATGGTAATAACTTCGGAAGCAATATTAATGTTTTCGTTAACCGCTGCAATAATAATATCTTCAGTGCCACTTACACCTGCACAGTTTATATCTTCAAAAGTTGCGCTGGCTTTACCACGAATGGTGATAACGTTTTGGTCAATTACAGCATTACCGTTTTCTACGCAATTTGAAGAAAATGTAACTGGGGTTGGTGCGCTTATACGGTTATTATTACTGTCGATTAAATCGATATGAAGACCTAATGTGCCGCCAGAGCTAACTGTATTGTTGTCGATAGACGTTGCTATTTTTCCTTCAATGAATTCACCGCTATTGTTGAAGTGGCCAATACGGACATCTTCATTTATTACGCTATCTGCAACTACTATTTCATAGTTCATACGTGCGCTAATGTTACTGTTTTCTGCTAACGATACCGTAAGAACTCCAGCTCCAATCGTGTTATCACCTAATAAAGTGACTGACGCTATGCCTTCGGCGTTTGTCATTGCTGTGGTTGACACTAAGCTACCCACATCAGCACTTACGTTAACTATTTCGCTGGCAATGGCTTGGTTATTGCCATCGGTTAAAGTGATTAATATTTGTGCTTGTTTGTCGGCTTGTAGCTGATTACTTAATACGCCATTTATATTCATTTCAATGGCTAAAGAAGTTGTTGTTTTGGGCTCGTTGGTACCCGTAAATTCGTAGTCAATCGTTTCACTAATAGTGTCTATTCCCGCCGATGCCGTACCTGCGCTTAATATTAATTCTGGGTTGGTAATTTCTACACTGGCAATACCTTCACTGTTGGTTAGGCTTGAGGTTACTGATAATGCGCCTAAGTCGGTTGTAAAGTTTACGCGTCGGTTAGTGACGGGGTTGCTTTGTGTATCTAATATAATTGCTTGTAGCGTAATGCTAGTTTGCTGATCAAAGCTTTGCTGTGAAGTGCCTTGAGCGTTAAGCGTACTTAGTTGAAGGGTTGCGACAACAACCTTCTCATTCTCAGTTGTTGAATTTTCGCCTGAACTGCCATTACAACCTGTTAACCACACGAGGGTTGATAACATTAAGATAAAACAAAGCTTTTTCATTTATTGTCTCTTGAAAAGGTTATTTTTATGATTGTTTAAATCATAAAAGCCATACGTTAAAAAGTCCATGTAAACGATAAAATTAAATAAACAAGCCTGCTTTTCACACAACACGATTTGTTGTGTTATCTACTTTAAAATGCGCAATGTTTAATGCTATTAATTCAAGTAAGCGTTGTTGTGCTTCAATACTTGCCCAAGCTATGTGTGCGGTAATAACTAAATTAGGAAGGTGACACTGTAATAACGGGTGATTAGCTGCAGGAGGCTCTTGGTCAAGTACATCTAATGCAGCGCAAGCTATTTTATTGCTTTTTAAGGCATTAACTAATGCTTCGCTGTTAACGAGAGCGCCTCTAGCGGTATTAATTAACATGGCGGAAGGCTTCATTAACGCTAATGTTTTGTCATTCATTAAATCAACCGTATCTGCAGTTTCTGGGCAGTGTAAAGACACAATATCACCTTGACTAAGTGCGTCGTTAAAATTAACTCGTCCTGCACGAATATGAGTAGCATTGGGCCTTTCGGCAATCAAAATGTTCATGCCAAATGCTTGTGCTACTTTGGCAACACTTTTTCCTAATGCGCCATAGCCGATAATTGATAATGTTTTACCTGCAATTTCGCTAGAGCCATTACCGTGATAGCAAAACGAAGAGTGTTGTTGCCATTTTCCTTGTGCCACATTGTTATTGTGGTGCTCAATTTGGCTAAAATACGCCAATATTTGTGCAAATACATATTGCGTGACTGAAGGCGATGAATAGCCACTAACATTCATTACGGCAATATTGAGTTGTTTAGCGGCCTCTAAATCGACATTGTTTGTACCCGTTGCTGCAATACAAATAAGGGCTAATTTGGGTAACTGCTTAAGTAACGCTTTATTAATTATTGTTTTATTTACAATAATAATGTCGGCACTTAGGCAGCGTTCAAGTAACTGATTTTCACTGGTGTTAGGGTAGCAGGTTAAACGGCTGACTTGTGCGTTAATTGCACTAATTGATACTTCTTCACTAAAGGTTTTTTGATCTAAAAAAACAGCATGCATTAACATTTACCTGACAATTTATTTGATTAATTGCTCTTAGCTTAACAATTAGCTTGATGAGCTAAGAGCTGATAATTGACGGCATAAACGCCGACCTACCATAACTAATAATATGATGACTCGTTGCAAAGCCATGCTTCTAACTTAACCGCTACGTATTAATTTCTTAACCCGGTCGGCCGTCTGCTCTAGGGCTAATTAGCATAGGGCCATAATAAAAAATAAATATCATAAAGGCCGTTAACCATAAATAACCTGCGCTATTAATAATTAAGGTGTAATGTTCAGGCCATATTGCGGGGGCGAATGTACGAATAAGCGCTGTAATAATAAGAGCGATAAACGCTAAAGACATTAGCTTAGGCGGCATTAATGGACGCCCTGTATGTCCCAGTGAAACGCGAGCTATCATCGCGAGTACTATGGTTGCCATTGCACCAATGGTAAGTAAATGCCAGGCATGGTTACTAGCAATAACATCGGTAAGGTAACTTAAACCAAGTACAATTAAGGCAATACTAAGTAACAATAATCCGCTGTGTAACGACCACAGTAATGGCACATTAAGCGTGATCCAAGGTCGCCATCTGCATTGACGGACAAACTGTGCAACACCTGATAATATTGCCACTATCGCAAAAAAGGTGACGTTAAAGCCCAGTAAAGGAGCGGTAATTAACAGTAGTGCCAATATTGCTAACGAGCCATTGGCTAATTTGTCTAACCAAGGAGCCGCAGTCGCTTTAGCTGTTTGCGTACCATTAGCGGTAAACATTGGTGTAACTCGCCCAGCCATTACTGAAATTAAAAAACACATAAGTAAAATTGCGGCGTAACCTGACAGTTTAAGTGAAAAAATTTCAGGCGCATAAATGGCTAAATGCATTTCAATATTAATAATGAAAAATACAACCAGTAGAGGAACAAAAAATAAATTACGGTATTGTTTTACCGCCAAAATAGGCTTGGCTAACACAAAGGCGACTATTGGTAAGAAGCTAAGGTCAATAATTGATGAAAGCGGTTGTCCTAGAGCATTAGGTGCAAACATGGCAATACGCCCTAACAACCACACTATTGTTAAAAAGAGCAGTAACTTACCGTTAACTCCCTTCATACCAGTCCAGTTCTGCACCGCCGTTAATAAAAAGCCTGTGACAATGGCAATATAAAAACCAAAGAGCATCTCATGAATATGCCACCATAATGGATTGCCAAAAGGAGAAAAGCTCACTTTGGCATCGAGTAATAATATCCACGCCAAAATAGCAAAGGCTGAGAATATACTGCCAAATAAAAAGAAAGGACGAAAGCCTAAGCGAAGAATAGGCAGAATTTTTTGCTCTTGTTTAAGATCGGTTATTTGCATCATAAAATAATCTGATTTTTCTGTGTAGTGTGATAATAAGTTGAATTTACCTATAGTGATACGACATAGATCAAAAATTATCTTGCCGTAGATAAAATAGTATTTATTTTATCCGTGGTATTATTCTGTTGGTTGCTCAAGTTGAAAAATGTCATCGCTGATCACTTCAAGCCGCTGCGTAATTAGTGTTTGGGTGTCGTATAAACCTTGGTTGTAAAAGTGGCTACCAAACTCTTTACTAATAAAGTCTAATAAAAAATCGGCGTCAAACTGCTCAAGTTCAAAGTCTAACTCTCGTGAAAAATAGCGTTGTAGCTTATTGATGAGTTCTTCTTTTTTTTGTGATGAAAATTTCATAATGATTTGAGGGCGTATTAAGCTTTCGATATACTTATTATTCCCTTTTTTACCTGAAATGGCACGCGCTTGTTGCTAAAAACATTAAAAGAATTATGGCATACCGATTGCCAGTTTTGCCGCAAAGCACGGCTAATTATATTATGGCTAATGCTCATGTTTATGGTGGATGCTTTATGGTTCCACTTAATTTTTTAGCTTTTACTTGATTATTCGTTGTTTTTTCACGGAAAATGCCTTCATTGCTTTGTCGGTAATCTTTATTCGTCTATACTTGCATTAATTTATTCATCTGGTGAATTTTAAATATTCATCAAATAGATAGCACAGGCTAAGTAAACGTTATGACGACAGAAAATAAACGCCCTTTATACATTCCTTATGCAGGACCTTCATTATTAGAAACGCCGCTACTTAATAAAGGCAGTGCGTTTACGGCAACAGAAAGACAAAATTTTAATTTAATGGGCTTATTGCCACCGCGCTATGAGTCTATCGACGAACAAGTTGAACGTGCTTACATGCAATACAGTAGTTTCCGTACTAATTTGAATAAGCATATCTACTTGCGTGCCATTCAAGACAATAATGAAACCTTATTCTTTAAATTGGTACAAGCGCATATTACCGAAATGATGCCAATTATTTACACGCCAACAGTGGGCGATGCGTGTGAACAATTTTCTGATATTTATCGTAGCTCTCGTGGTTTATTTGTTTCGTATGAAGAACGTCATAACTTAGATGACATTTTACGTAATGCGACAAAAAATAAAGTGAAAATTATTGTCGTAACAGACGGTGAGCGAATTTTAGGGTTAGGCGACCAAGGTATTGGTGGCATGGGTATTCCAATTGGTAAATTGTCGTTATACACCGCCTGTGGTGGCATTAGCCCCGCCTATTGTTTACCAGTAATGCTTGATGTGGGTACAAATAACGAAAAATTATTAAATGATCCTATGTACATGGGCTGGCGACATAAGCGTATTGAACAAGAGCAGTATGACGAATTTTTAGAAATGTTTATTAACGCGGTTAAACGTCGATGGCCACATGTTATGTTGCAGTTTGAAGATTTTGCTCAACCTAATGCCATGCCATTATTATCACGTTATCGCGATCAAATATGTTGTTTTAACGATGATATACAAGGCACCGCATCGGTAACTGTGGGTACATTATTAGCGGCTTGTCATAGCAAAGGCGCGCAGCTCTCGCAGCAAAAAGTGGCTTTTGTTGGCGGTGGTTCAGCAGGTTGTGGTATTGCTGAGCAAATTATTTCACAAATGGTGAAAGAAGGTATTACCCCAGAGCAAGCACGCAGCCAAGTTTATATGGTTGACCGTCACGGCTTATTAACTGAAGGCATGGAAGGCTTGCGCGATTTCCAACAAAAGTTAGTACAAAAAAATACAGCAATAAAACAATGGCAAATAGAAGGCGACTACGCCACGTTATTAGAAGTAGTACAAGGGGCTAAACCTGACATTTTAATTGGTGTTTCGGGTGTGGCTGGTTTGTTCACAGAGCAAGTGGTTAAAACCATGAAAAGCCATTGTGATTTACCTATTATCTTCCCATTAAGTAACCCAATCAGACAAGTGGAAGCAACACCTGAGCAAGTTGTCCATTGGACCGATGGCGAAGTGATTGTTGCTACAGGTAGCCCGTTTGACCCGATTGAATATAAAGGCAAAATATTCAATATAGTGCAATGTAATAATAGCTATATTTTCCCAGGTATTGGCTTAGGCGTCGTATCAGCGAATATTAACCGTATTACCGATGAAATGCTGATGGTTGCCAGCGAAACATTAGCCAAAGCATCGCCACTTGCCAGCACTGGAGAAGGAGATTTATTACCACCACTGACTGAAATAGCCCAATTGAGTAAACAAATTGCATTTGCTGTGGCTAAAGTGGCTTATCAACAAAACTTGGCACTTGAAATTAGCGATGAAATGCTAATGGAAAAAATAGAGCGCAACTTTTGGGCTCCTGCTTATCGAGAATACCGCCGAGTTAGCGTATAACGAAATATTTCACACTATAGCTAAAAAGGCCTAGCTGAACGCAACCGTTTAATTAGGCTCCTTTTAATTATATTTATTAAACACTCAAAATTTATTGATTATTTATCAGTAAGCTGAATAATGAAATACAAATGGTTATTTGATACAGGTTGGTCAGTATGCTGAAAAATAAAGGCTTTACACTTATTGAGTTAGTGGTAGTTATTGTTATTTTAGGGGTACTAGCGGCGACAGCTTTGCCTAAATTTATTAACTTATCTAAAGATGCAACCATAGCTACATTGCAAGGTATGCAGGGCGCGATAAGAAGTGGCGTAGATATGGTTTATGCTAAAGCGCTAGTTAATGACCAAATTACAGGAAGTGATAACTTAGTCATAGGCTCAATAACTATTGAACTTCACAGTGGTTACCCTATTGGAAATTTAGCGAGGGGATTTCGTTATATAGTCCAGTTAGATCAGATAACTTACTCAGGCGTAACCGAAATATGCCAAGTTGAATGGTGCGGTCGCGGCAATCAAACGGCAACCCCCGCAGGTACAATAGCCTCGTCAGGTTTTTTAGGAAAATTATACCCTAAAGGCTATAGCTGGACTGATGCGTGTGGTGTTTACTATATAAATAAAGAAGATGGCAGTAAGCCAGAAATAGGCTTAGAAACTGACGATTGTTAATGTGAATAGAGTCGAGTAACGACACTCATCTTTCTCTTATTTGAAGCGACTTTTTCATAAAAGAAAAGTCGCTTTTTTATTGGGTGATCATAAACGTAGTCATTTACTCTTATTTCGTCTATAATCGCGCCAAAATTTATACCATCTACTTAATTAATATTTATAAGAGGGCTTATCATGGCTATCGAACGTACTTTTTCTATCGTAAAACCAGACGCAGTTGCTAAAAACGTAATTGGTCAAATCTACAACCGTTTTGAAACTGCTGGTTTAAAAATTGTTGCTTCAAAAATGGTTCACTTAAGCCAAGAAAAAGCAGAAGGTTTTTATGCTGAACATAGCGAGCGTCCTTTCTTTGGTGCTTTAGTTGCATTTATGACGTCTGGCCCAGTAATGGTTCAAGTATTAGAAGGCGAAAACGCAGTGCTTAAAAACCGTGAAATCATGGGTGCTACTAACCCTGCTGAAGCGTTAGCGGGTACTATTCGTGCTGATCTTGCTGATAGCATTGACGAAAACGCAGCTCACGGTTCTGATGCTTTAGAATCTGCAGCTCGTGAAATTGCTTACTTCTTCTCTGACGACGAAATTTGCCCTCGTACGCGTTAATTTGAATTTTTCCTTCATTATTGAAGGTTAATGCTCAAATTACCTTAAAAGGATTTTACTGTGTTCAGTAAAATCCTTTTGTTATTTTGTAAGATCAACTATTTGCCGTTAAAGAATAGGTTTTTTATTTTAAGAAATTTATTCTTTAGTTTGATATGAAATTGTAGCTTTTGAGTAAAAAGCGTACAATTCTCCCTTTAGATTTGCTGTATTGGAATTTATTTATGACTGATGTTGTCACCACTGTTGAACCCGAAACGCGTAAAAAAGTTAACTTACTTAACTTAGATCATCAAATGATGCGTGAATATTTTGCATCAATAGGTGAAAAGCCGTTTCGTGCGGATCAAATAATGAAGTGGATGTATCATTTTGGTTACGATGATTTTGAGCAAATGACTAACATCAACAAAAAATTGCGTGAAAAGCTGCAACGTAGTGCTGAAATTAAAGCACCTGAAATTTCAGAAAAACAAGTATCGGAAGACGGCACTATTAAATATGCGTTAAAACTTGAAGGTGGACAAGAAGTTGAAACGGTGTGGATCCCTGAAAATGATCGCGCAACGCTTTGTGTTTCCTCGCAAGTTGGTTGTGCCCTTGAATGTACTTTTTGTGCAACGGCTCAACAAGGTTTTAACCGTAATTTGTCGATGAGTGAAATTATTGGCCAAGTGTGGCGAGTTGCTAACGATATTGGTGCTACTCGTATAGCAGGTAAGCGTCCTATTACTAATATTGTAATGATGGGCATGGGCGAACCATTATTAAATATGAAAAATTTAATACCTGCCCTTGATACTATGCTTAACGACTTAGGTTATGGCTTGTCAAAACGCCGTGTAACGGTAAGTACATCAGGTGTTGTTCCAGCATTAGATATGCTAAAAGAAAAAATTGATTGTGCATTGGCTATTTCTATTCATGCACCGAATAATAAACTTCGTGATGAACTTGTTCCTATTAATAAAAAATACCCATTAGAAGAGTTTTTATCAGCTGCGGGTCGTTATATTGATGGTTCAAAGGCTAATAAACAGGCGACTATTGAGTACGTAATGCTTGATCATGTTAACGATAGTACCGATCAAGCACATGAACTTGCGATCGCATTAAAAGATTTACCCAGTAAAATAAACTTAATTCCGTTTAATCCTTACCCTGGTTCGCCTTATAAACGCTCTAGTAATTCACGTATCGACAGATTTGATAAAGTTCTGCAAAGTTATGGGCTTACGGTAATTACTCGTCGTACTAGAGGAGACGATATTGATGCGGCTTGTGGGCAATTAGCAGGTGATGTTTTAGACCGAACTAAGCGAACGGCAAGTATTGCTGAAAAAAAACAGGTGAAAGCTGACGAAATATCAGTAAAAATAGTAGGATAACTAAATTATAAATAAGTGACAGCTGCTGATCATGGTTAATTTTAATAAAATTGTTTTAAGTTTATTGTGTCTAAACATCGTTAGTGGCTGTGTTACTCAACAATATGATGGTGACGGTAGCACACCAGTTGTTCAAAATGAGACTACAAATAACGAAATAGCAATGACTCGAATATCTCTGGGATTGGGATATTTGAAAATGGGCAACACTACACAAGCGAAACTTAATTTAGAAAAAGCCAAACGTTTCTCTCCTACACTTGTACAAGTTCATACCGCTTTTGCACATTATTACGATACTGTCGCAGAGCCAGAATTAGCTATTCAATCTTATGAAAAAGCACTTTCAATACAAAGTGATGATGCTGATACATTAAATAACTACGGTGCTTTTTTGTGTAAGCAGCAGCAATATGACGCGGCTGAAGCACAGTTTTTAAAAGCAATTGCAGTACCAAGTTATTTGCTCGTGTCACAAAGTTACCAAAACCTATCTACTTGTCAGCTACAAGCGAAAAACTTTGAAAAAGCTGAAATGTATTTAGAGAAAGCAATACTACACAGCCCAAGTAATAGCCGTGTTTTATTGCAAATGGCGCGCTTGCAATATATTAAAGGCGACTATAAGCAAGGTCAAAAGTTCTTACAGCGCTATGATAAAGCAACCCGACGTTTTACGCCTGATGCTTTAGCTTTAGCGGTTAAAATTTATGAAAAACAATACAATCGTCGTGCAGCAAAAGATTATGCGGGTATGCTGGTTCAAATGTTTCCTGCTTCATTTGAAGCAAAACAATATATTTTGAATGGCTTAGCGACCATTGAAGCAGATAAATTAGCAACTGAATATCAATTACTTGTCGCATTGAAGAATAAATCTAAAAAACGTGTAGTTGTTCTTTCTCCGAATAAATCAATAAAACGCCCTAAAGTTAAGTCAGTAAAAAAATTAACGCCATCGATAACGGCAGCAAATGTTGTAAAAAATAAGGCGGTCGTTGATGAAATAATCGCTGTAGAAGATGCTACTGAAGAACAATCTAAAAGCATCGCTACAGATAAAAATGCGCCTAGTGTGAAAATAGACAAGCCTGAAGTTGTTATCGCAAAAAAAGAAGGTGAGGTAACACCGACAGAAACTACAGAAGTAATAACTCCTGCGGTTGATACACATATAACCACGGCGATTAATAACACGCAAAAAGAACAAAAAGATGCTCAACCAACCGCCACAGTAGCCACTCATGTGATGAAAAAAGGCGAGAGTTTATTTGCTATTTCACAAAAATATAATATTCATATGAAATCGCTTGAGCGTTGGAATAATATAGATCGGAATAATGTATTGCACCTAGGGCAAGTATTATATGTTGAGGACCCGAATAAAGCAGTGAAATCGCAAGGGAACAATAATGAGTAAAGCACAAGAAAATGCGACAGAACTGCCAGAAGACATAGAAATTGTGGGTCCCGGCCAAATTTTAGCTGAAGCAAGAGAAAAAATTGGTTTATCAGCACAGCAAGTAGCAGACAAGTTAAATTTTCGCTTAACATTAGTAAAGGCAATTGAAGAAGATTGCTTTGAACGGTCATTACCTGCCACTTTTAATCGGGGGTATTTAAAAAACTATGCAAAGCTTGTTCATGCCTCGGAAGAAGACGTCCTTGCAAGCTATGAAATGATCTCGGTTGCTGAAAAGCAGGGCGCTGAAATGCAAAGTTTTTCTAAACAAACGGAGAAACAAGCAGAAAACAACCGCTTGATGTGGGTAAGTTATTTAATACTCGCGGTATTAATTGGTTCTACCTTGATGTGGTGGTTACAAGATAATAAAACCAGTAGTGTAAATAATAAGGTTGTTGAAGCGGCTACAGATCCCGTTAAAGTTAATGAAGCGATTAATACCACGGAAAAAGTAATTGCAGCCCCTGAAAGCCAGTTATCAGCAATAGATGAAAACTCAGAAGATAATTTAACAGCTTTAGCCGATACACTAATTCAAACTAATAATAGTTCCAGCAATAGTGAA
The DNA here is from genome assembly GCA_049613795.1 of Thalassotalea sp. Classification (GTDB taxonomy): domain Bacteria; phylum Pseudomonadota; class Gammaproteobacteria; order Enterobacterales; family Alteromonadaceae; genus Thalassotalea_B. Next base: position 19,752 of record JBMZCX010000015.1, read on the forward strand.
GAATACAGTGGTGAAAATACCTTAACTCCTGAGACAAAAAAATTAGAACCCTCAGTTATTCAAGCTGAAACACCTATTTCAGCAAGTGCGGAATTTGCCGCCAGTGAGCAAACGTTCCTTCCTACTGAGGTCAGCTTTACGTTTATTGGCGATTGCTGGGTTAATATTTATGATGCCACAGGAGAACGTATTGCTTGGGGCATTAAAAAATCAGGTTATGAAATGAATATTAGTGGCCAAGCGCCTTTTTCTATTACGTTAGGAAAGCCTGAATTAGTGACTATTGTTTATGATGGCGCAACGGTTGATATGTCACAATTTAATCGTGGTAATATTGCTAAATTTACCTTGCCGCTAGAATAATTACGCTGACTTATTGGTACAGCTTTTACCTTATTATTTATTAAAGAAGATATTATGTTTAAAGAATCTCCTATTATTCGACGTCTCTCTCGCCAAATTATGGTGGGCAATGTCCCCGTGGGAGGAAATGCGCCAATAGCTGTACAGTCAATGACAAATACACTTACAACTGATGTTGAAGCGACGGTTAAGCAAATTAAAGCGCTAGAGGCTGTAGGTGCCGACATTGTTCGTGTAAGTGTTCCAACAATGGATGCTGCCGAAGCATTTAAATTAATTAAGCAGCAAGTAAATGTTCCGTTAGTGACCGATATTCATTTTGATTATCGTATTGCCTTAAAAGTGGCAGAATACGGCGCTGACTGTTTGCGTATAAATCCGGGCAATATTGGTCGAGAAGACCGCGTTAAAGCGGTAGTTGAATCAGCCAGAGATAAAAATATTCCAATACGTATAGGTGTTAATGGCGGATCGTTAGAAAAAGACATTCAAGAAAAATATACCGAGCCAACACCTGAAGCTTTACTTGAGTCGGCAATGCGACATGTTGATATTCTTGACCGCTTAAACTTTCATGAATTTAAAGTGAGTGTAAAAGCGTCTGATGTTTTTCTAGCGGTAGGAGCTTATCGTTTATTGGCAAAACAAATTGATAACCCACTGCACTTAGGTATTACCGAAGCTGGCGGATTACGCTCAGGCTCGGTTAAATCGTCTGTTGGTTTAGGTTTACTACTATCTGAAGGTATTGGTGATACCCTCCGTGTTTCATTGGCGGCTGATCCTATTGAAGAAATTAAAGTGGGTTTTGATATTTTAAAATCATTAAAATTGAGAAGCCGAGGTATTAATTTTATTGCTTGTCCAAGCTGCTCTCGTCAAGAATTTGATGTTATTTCAACCGTTAACGAGCTAGAGCAGCGAGTAGAAGACATTCTAACACCTATGGATGTTTCAATTATTGGCTGTATTGTTAATGGCCCCGGTGAAGCGTTAGTGTCAGATCTTGGACTAACGGGTAGCAGCAAAAAAAGCGGTTATTACCTAGACGGCACTCGACAACGAGAGCGTTTTGATAATAACAACTTAGTTGATGAGTTAGAGCAGCGCATTCGCGCAAAAGCTAAATTGCTCGACCAAAAAAATAAAATCGACATTAAAGAAGTTTAATTTCAGTTGATTCAAAAAGAGATAACTCAGCACATTAGTAGGTAAAATGAAGTTATATTTTACGTTTTGGCTGAATCTGCCTATAATGCGCGCTGCGCTACAATAATCTAATGTAAAAAAGAGAGAAAAGTTACGTGAGTAAAGCTATTCAAGCGGTTCGAGGTATGAACGATTGTTTGCCGTCGGAAACGAATATTTGGCAAATGGTTGAGTCTGTACTACGCCGCGTTGCCAGTAATTACGGTTTTGCTGAAATACGTATGCCAATAGTAGAATCTACAGGGCTATTTAAACGCTCTATTGGTGAAGTTACCGATATTGTAGAAAAAGAAATGTATACCTTTGACGACAGAAATGGCGACAGTTTAACGTTACGTCCTGAAGGTACTGCGTCTTGTGTGCGAGCAGGTAATCAGCATGGTTTATTGTATAACCAAGAGCAACGTTTATGGTACATGGGGCCAATGTTTCGCCACGAACGTCCGCAAAAAGGTCGTTATCGTCAGTTTCATCAATTTGGTTTAGAAGCCTTTGGTGTTGCAACGCCAGATATTGACGCGGAAGTTATTTTACTAACTTCTCGCTTATGGCGGGAACTTGGCATCAATGAATTTGTCACACTAGAGTTAAATTCGTTAGGATCAAATGAAGAACGCGCTGCTTACCGTGATGCGTTAGTTGAATTTTTAACAAAAAAAGAGTCATTACTTGACGAAGATAGTAAGCGTAGAATGCATACTAATCCGTTACGAGTACTTGATAGTAAAAATCCTGATGTCCAAGCGGCACTAGCAGACGCACCAAAACTATCGCAATATTTTGGTAAAGAATCGTTAGAGCACTTTGAACAAGTTTGTCAGCGTTTAGATGCTGCAGGTATTAATTACGTGATTAATGAACGGTTAGTTCGTGGTTTAGATTACTACAACCGTACTGTATTTGAATGGGTAACTGATAGTTTAGGTGCACAAGGTACTATTTGTGCAGGCGGTCGTTACGACGGCTTAGTTGAACAACTTGGTGGTAAAGCAACCCCTGCATTTGGTTTTGCTTTAGGTATTGAACGACTTGTACTTATGCTAACAAGCTTAGATAAAGTCACCAATACTCGACCACAAGCCGATGTGTATTTTATTAGCTTAGGTGACGGTGTTGATGTTGCTGCAACTGGGCTAGCAGAACAATGGCGTGATCAAGTGCCAGACATTCGTATTCAAAACCACCTCGGTGGCGGTAATATGAAAAAACAAATGAAGCGTGCTGACAAGTCAGGCGCACAAATCGCAATCATTTTAGGCGAAGATGAACTTAGCCAAGAAAGCGTTACCGTAAAATATTTACGTGGACAGAATGAACAACAAAGTATGGCATTTAATGAAGTGCCAAACTTATTAGCAAGTTTAATTAAGGGTTAGTTGTGGATATAAATCAAACAGAAGAACAACAAGTAGAAACAATCAAGCGTATATGGAGCGACTACGGTAATTCAATTATTGCTGGCTTAACGATTGGTTTTGCAGGTTTTATTGGCTTTAATTATTACCAAGATAATAAATTACAAAATGAAATGGCAACGTCAGAAGCTTATCAAGCGGTGGTTGAACTTACGGCGGAAGAATCGAATACGCAATTTCGTCAACAAGGCGAAAAATTTATTGCTGAGCATGCTGAATCTAACTACGCAGTATTAGCAGCATTAGCGCTAGCAAAAGACGCTGCTTCGCATAAAGATTGGGCTAAAGCAGAAAGTTATTTAAGCACTGCAATTGACAAATCGAGCGACACTGCCATTAAAGGTATTGCGACTTTACGTAAAGCACGAGTGCAATTACAACAAGATAAAGCAGACCTTGCCTTAGCAACACTTGCTACACCTTTAGCTGAAGCGTTTAAAGCGTCTGCTGAAGAAATAAAGGGTGATGCTTACCTTGCACAAGAAAAAACAGAATTAGCACGTAATGCTTATCAAGCAGCAATTGACGCTAGCGGCGACGCTGCAGCGCCTGCATTGCAAATGAAATTGGATGATTTAGCAGAAAACATTAGTTTAACTAAATAAGTCAATATTCAGAAATTGAGTTTTAGGAGCGTTAAGTGCTTAGTTTAAATAAAAAATTATTAGTTATTTTAATGATGTCTGCAGGTTTAGCTGCATGTTCATCTACTGATGACGAAATAGACCCAAATGAGCCAGCTGAGCTTGTTGATATTCAAGCAAAATTTGAACCTAAAGTGGCATGGGATAATAGTACTGAAGGTGTAGGTGATTACTACTCTCAATTACGCCCTGTTGTTGCTTATGACAAAGTATTTACTGCAAGTCGTGCAGGTGATGCGTATGCGTTTGATGTATCAACAGGTAAAAAAGTTTGGCATAAAGATTTAAGTGACCTGGATAATGAGCGTGGATTTTTTAGTGCACGTTCTTCTGCGCTTATTAGTGGCGGACCAACGGCAGGTATTAATCGTGTTTTTCTGGGAAGTGAAAACGGTAAAGTTTACGCTCTAGAAGCCGATAATGGCGAGTTAATTTGGCAAGGCAAGGTCAAAGGTGAAGTAATTGCTGCACCAGCATTTGACCAAGGCAGTGTTGTTGTAAATACGTCATCGGGTATCATTAAAACGTTTAACGCATCAAATGGTGAAGACGGTTGGCAAATAGAGCAAGAGGTACCAGCATTATCTTTACGTGGTATTAGTGCACCAACCACAATGGCTGGCGGTGTATTAGTTGGTTCAGCAGACGGCTTACTAACAGTATATATTTTAGAAAATGGTCAACAAGGTTGGACGGTTGAAATTGGTGAGCCAACAGGCTCTACTGAATTAGAACGTGTTATTGATGTTGATGCTGCCCCCATTGTTTATGATGATAAAGTGTATGTGATTTCTGCGAGAGGGCATTTAGTTGCAGTAGATTTACGTACGGGCCGCACACTTTGGAAACGTCAATATTCATCATTTAGCTCAGTGGCTATCGACGGTAACAACCTTTATTTAACCGATGTGAAAGGCCATGTATATGCGGTTGACCGTTTGAATGGTTTAGAAAAGTGGAGTCAAATTTCCTTAACTAACCGTCGTGTTACAGGCCCAGCAGTGGTTGGTAATTATGTTGTTGTGGGAGACTTTGAAGGTTATGTTCATTGGCTAGAGCAAGGCAGTGGCGACATTGTTGCTCGTCACCATGTTGACGATAGTGGTTTACATAGTGCTCCTGTTGTTGCTAACGATTTAGTGATTGTTCAATCACGTGATGGCGACTTAGAAGCGATAAAAACACCTTAATAAAAGGTGTGCTAAAATTAGAAACGGCTCCACTAGCATTATGCTGTGGAGCCGTTGTGTTTATATAATATGAGCAATTTATTCTAAAAGAGTAATATTGCTACTTAATTAATTGAGGTTCTCATGCTTCCTGTTATCGCGCTTGTTGGGCGTCCTAATGTTGGAAAATCTACTTTATTCAATCGGCTCACCCGCAGTCGAGATGCGCTTGTTGCCGACTACCCGGGGCTAACGCGTGATCGCCAATATGGTCAGGCAGAAGTAGAAGAACACCCTTTTATTGTTATTGATACTGGCGGTATTCATGGCGACGAAACAGGCATAGATGCTTTAATGGCTGAACAATCGTTAATGGCGATTGAAGAGTCTGACGCGGTATTATTTCTTGTTGATGCTAGAGCAGGATTAACGTCTGCTGACCAAAGTATTGCTGAACACTTACGTAAGCAAAATAAGAAAGTATTCTTGGTTGCCAATAAAGTTGATGGTATTGATGCCGACTCAGCGGTTGCCGAATTTTACGCGTTAGCGCTTGGTGAAGTACATCAAATTGCAGCAGCTCATGGGCGTGGTGTTACTCAATTATTAACGTTGGCATTAACACCACACGTTGAAGCATTAACACAGCTGTCAGGCGAAAGCGTTGAAGGTGATGAAGAGAATGCTGTTGAACTTACAGATGAAGAGTTAATTGCTCAATCGCCAGAGCAAGACGATAGAATCAAGCTAGCGATCATTGGTAAGCCTAATGTAGGTAAGTCAACGCTAACTAACCGTATTTTAGGTGAAGACCGTGTTGTGGTATATGACATGCCAGGTACCACGCGTGACAGTGTTTATATTCCAATGGAACATAAAGGACGCGAATATACGTTAATTGACACCGCAGGTATTCGTCGTCGTAAAAACGTGACCGACGTTGTTGAAAAATATTCAGTGATCAAAACCTTGCGCGCTATTGAAGACGCAAACGTGTGTTTACTGATTATTGACGCACACGAAGGATTGTCTGATCAAGACCTAAGTTTACTTGGCTTTATACTTGAAGCTGGGCGCTCATTAGTGATTGCTGTTAATAAATGGGATGGTTTAGATGAACACGCTAAAGATCGTATTAAAACTGAAATAGATCGTCGACTAGGCTTTATTGATTTTGCTCGTATGCACTTTATTTCAGCGTTACACGGCACAGGTGTTGGTCATTTATACGAATCGGTTGAAGAAGCCTTTGTTTCTGCAACCAAACGTATTTCTACCTCAATGGTTACTAAGATACTTGATATGGCGGTGTTTGATCATCAGCCGCCTATGCACAATGGTCGTCGCATCAAACTTAAATACGCGCATGCAGGGGGTTATAACCCACCTATTATTGTTATACATGGTAACCAAGCGAAGCACTTACCTGTGTCTTATAAGCGCTATTTAATGAATTATTATCGTAAGTCATTAAAAATGATGGGTACGCCAATAAGAATAGAATTTAGAGAAACGAGCAACCCATTTGCGGGTAAGAAGCGCTTAAGTTTTTCAGCACAAAAAAAATTGGATAGAAAAACCCAAGGCTATAAAAAGCCGGATCAATAAAAACCATAAAGCCAGCGTAATTGCTGGCTTTTTTGATTGTGGTTATTATTTTCATTACAAACTTGTTAAATTATTATTACGTAAGCGATAATTTAATCTTATTTAAAAAATATTTGTATATCAGAGGTTTGAAAAAAAATATAACTTTGCTAATGTAAAAGCATCTTCCCCAATATAGAAGCTATTTATTCACTATGTCATCAACGCCAATTAAGGTTAACGCTAACGAACGTTTAAATAGAAATCTGAGCTTATTACATGCAGGCTCTGTTGTTACTGTTGATATTTCAACGCCAGCAGGGCAAAAGGTCAAATTTAGAACCATTTTTATTGGTTATCTACCTAAGAAATACGTGTTGATTCAAATACCTGACACTAGTCGTTTGGGTAGTGCAGGTAAGTACATTACCCAAGGTACTTCTGTAACAGTAAGAGGTTTATTAGAAGGGCATGAAGGTTCAGTAGCCGCTTTTGTTTCTTCTATTAAACAAACACTACAAATACCATCGCGAATGATGGTGCTTGATTTTCCACAAACAGTGAGTGTGCAAAGTCTGAGATCGGCCATTAGAATTGATACTGAAATAGCAGTAAAAGTGAAAGTTGGAGATGAGTACTGGCAAGCGGTAATCACTGACCTTTCCATTAATGGTTGCCAGATTATTATTCATAACGGGCAAAGCATTGTGATTGCAAAGAATGACATGCTTGAAATGGTGATTGAAGACTTTCTCGACAAAGGCAATTTAAACTTAGAGTCAATTGTATGCTCATTTAAAAATATGAATGAGGATTTGTCGTTAGGTGTTAAATTTCAGCCTGAAATGAAAGAAAATGTCACTAAATTAATTAACCATGTGGTGACAAATGGTGGTTTTTAATTCAGTATATAACTCCGTTATTTATTATTACTTATTGTCATAACCTTGGTTGTTAAGTAGCCATCACTTAACTCCACTGTAATGGTATCTTCTTCATTAACTTGCTCAACCGAGCGAATAATTTCTTGTTGGCTATTACGGCTAACACTATATCCTCGTGCAATGGTTGCTAAGGGGCTGACTAAATGTAATTGCTCAATAGCATGTGCAAAAGCTTGCTGTTTTTGTAATAGTAGCTTGTTAGTTGCTTGTATCAACCTAGCGTTTAATTGTTGAGTTTGTTTTTTTTGCTGGCTAATGGCGTTATGCGGTGATGCGTTTATTAACCTAAGGGCTAAGTTTTCAGGTTTATGTTTAATAGCGGTTAGGCGGCTGGTAATTGCTGCTGATAAACGCTGCTGTAGTTCATCGGATCTTTGCTGTTGTAGCTGTAACTGAGCCGCAGGGTTTACACGCGATAATCGTTGAGTTAGCTGGTTTAATTGCTGAAAAGAATGGGTATTCTGGTGTGCTATCGCGCGTTGTAAGCGCTTTGCTAATAGCTGTATTTTAGTTAATGATTCACCGTTATCCTGTGAGACAAGTTCAGCTGCCGCCGAAGGTGTTGGCGCTCTAAGATCTGCCACATAATCAGATAAAGTGGTATCAATTTCGTGACCAACAGCACTAATTATGGGAATTTGACACTGATAAATAGCCTGTACAACACTTTCGTTATTGAAACACCATAAATCTTCTAATGAACCACCACCACGGCCAACAATCAGTACATCACACTCTTGTCGTTGGTTAGCAATATGAATAGCGTGCGCAATATCATCACTTGCTTGTTCGCCTTGTACCAAACTGGGATAAATAATAATGTTGATACTTGGGTTTCTACGCTTTAATACCGAAATGATATCTTTTACCGCAGCGCCAGTGGGTGAGGTAACAATACCAACCGCTTTTGCATGAGTAGGTATTGGCTGCTTATGGTCTTGCGCAAATAAACCTTGCGCATTCAATCGCATTTTAAGTTGTTCATATTGCTGGCGAAGTAAGCCTTCTCCCGCATCTTCCATTAATTCAATAATTACCTGAAAATCGCCACGAGGCTCATATAAAGAGACTTTAGCGCGTACTAATACTTGTTGGCCATTTTTTGGTGACAACCTAGTGCGTGAATTTTTCCCTTTAAACATTGCACATTTAACTTGAGACTTTTGATCTTTTAGTGATAAATACCAATGACCCGAGCTTGCCGCGATGAAGTTAGATATTTCACCACATAACCAAACGGTATTGAGTTCACTTTCAAGCATGAACTTTACTTTTTTAGTAAGCTCACTTACTTGTAAAATGTGCTTTGTAGCCATAAAAATTGTTACTTTATCAAGTGTTATATAAATTATTGGCTCTATTATATATTTGTTTGAACTATCTATAGCAAATTATTTCGATAAATTCGTAAATTTAAGTTGTTCTTAAGTAACAAAACGGTTAAAATTCTGCCGCAATATTCACTCCCTAACCACACCTTTTTAGAGAGATGTTGCGATGCTAAGAATTGCTCAAGAAGCTTTAACTTTTGATGATGTATTACTTGTTCCTGCCCACTCAAAAGTACTCCCACACACGGCTGATTTAAAAACTAAATTAACCCGTAAAATTAATTTAAATGTACCGATGATCTCTGCGTCTATGGACACAGTAACCGAAGCGCGTCTAGCGATAACGTTAGCACAAGAAGGCGGCTTAGGTTTTATTCATAAGAATATGACCATAGCAGAGCAGGCGAGTAACGTTAAGCAAGTTAAAAAATATGAAAGCGGTATTGTTTCTAACCCTAAAACGGTAAAAGCAACCGATACCATTGAACAAATTATGCGTAAAGCCGATGACTTAGGTTTTTCTGGCTTTCCTGTGATTGACGAAGAGCAGAATTTAGTTGGTATTATTACAGGGCGAGACCTACGTTTTGAAACTGACTTAACCAAGCCTGCTTCAGTGTTAATGACAACTAAAGAAAACCTGATTACTGTAAAAGCGGGTGCTGCTCGAGAAGAAATTTTAGGGTTAATGCACGAAAATCGCATTGAAAAAATATTGGTTGTTGACGAGGCCTTTAAATTAACGGGGCTGATTACCGCGAAAGACTACCAAAAAGCAGAAAGTAAACCTAATGCGTGTAAAGACGAATTAGGTCGTTTACGCGTAGGTGCTGCGGTAGGTGTTGGTGCGGGTACTGATGAACGTATTGACGCGCTAGTTGCTGCGGGTGTCGACGTATTATTAATTGACACTTCTCACGGACATTCTCAAGGGGTTATTGATCGCGTTAGTGAAACACGTCAAAAATACCCTGACTTACAAATTATTGCAGGCAACGTAGCAACCGCCGCTGGTGCAAAGGCACTTGCTGATGTTGGTGTAGACGCTGTAAAAGTGGGCATTGGCCCTGGTTCTATTTGTACAACTCGAATCGTTACGGGTGTTGGTGTTCCTCAGTTAACGGCTATTTCAAATGCGGTTGAAGGTTTAAAAGGTACGGGCATTCCTGTTATTGCTGATGGTGGCATTCGTTTCTCAGGTGATATTGCTAAAGCATTAGTGGCTGGTGCGCACTGTGTTATGGTGGGTTCAATGTTAGCGGGTACTGAAGAATCACCGGGTGAAGTTGAGCTTTATCAAGGTCGCTATTATAAATCTTACCGTGGTATGGGCTCGTTAGGCGCTATGGCACAAAAAGACGGCTCAAGTGATCGTTACTTCCAGAAAACTGACGGCGAAGCAGACAAATTAGTACCCGAAGGTATTGAAGGTCGTGTTGCTTATAAAGGCCCTGTAGCGGCAATTATTCATCAGCAAATGGGGGGGTTACGTTCTTCAATGGGGCTAACTGGTTCAGCAACCATTGAAGAAATGCGTACTAAGCCTGAATTTATGAAAATATCTTCTGCAGGCATGGGTGAGTCGCATGTTCACGACGTGACTATCACCAAAGAAGCACCAAACTACCGTATGGGCTAATTTTACGTTGTATTTTTGACGATAACTTCATCAGAAGTGCTCACTGACTAACGTCAGCTCCGCGCTTCTTTTTTGTTCTCAAGCAAAACTACTTTGTAAAATAATTTGAACTCTAAGTAACTATTAGAGATAAAAATTCAAACAGGCTGATTTTCATTACTTTGAGTAAGTAGAAATTCAGCCTGTTGTTATTTATACACAATGTATAGATAACATTTATAAAAAGTATCGTTACTCAATGTATAGATGCTTCACTTTAAAAATAGGAATTATTCATGACGACAAATAAAGATATTCATGACTCACGCGTTTTAATTTTAGATTTTGGCTCACAATATACCCAGCTTATTGCACGTCGTGTACGTGAAATTGGCGTTTACTGTGAACTTTGGTCATGGGACGTTACCGAAGCACAAATTAAAGAGTTTAACCCTACAGGTATTATTCTTGCTGGCGGCCCTGAGTCAGTTACCGAAGAAAACTCACCGCGTGCTCCTGAGTATGTTTATACTGCTGGCGTTCCTGTTTTAGGCATTTGTTACGGCATGCAAACCATGGCAGAGCAACTTGGCGGTGGCGTTGAAAGCTCTGAGCATAAAGAGTTTGGCTATGCGTCGGTTGAATTAATTGCCAAATCAGCATTATTTAATAAGGTTGAAGACAGCGTTGGTGATAACGGCAATGCGTTATTAGATGTTTGGATGAGTCATGGCGATAAAGTATCTGCTATTCCAAGTGGTTTTGTTACCGTTGCTCAAACGCCAAGCTGTGCTTTTGCTGCGATGGCAAATGAAGAGAAAAAATTCTACGGCGTACAATTTCACCCTGAAGTAACGCATACAAAACAAGGTTTACGTATTTTAGAAAACTTTGTCGTTGAAATTTGTCAGTGTGAAAAACTATGGACACCAGCGTCAATTATTGATGACGCTATTGCAAAAATGAAAGCACAAATAGGTGACGACGAAGTTATTTTAGGCTTGTCAGGTGGGGTTGACTCGTCAGTAGTGGCTATGCTTTTACATCGTGCAATTGGTAAGAAGTTAACGTGTGTATTTGTTGATAATGGCTTACTTCGTTTAAGCGAAGGCCAGCAAGTAATGGACATGTTTGGTGACCACTTTGGTTTAAATATCATAAAAATTGACGCTGAAGATAGATTTTTAGATCGTTTAGCGGGCGAAAGTGAGCCAGAAGCTAAACGTAAGATCATCGGTAACGTATTTATTGATGTCTTTGAAGAAGAGTCAAACAAGCTTGAAAACGCGAAATGGTTAGCACAAGGTACTATCTACCCAGACGTTATCGAATCAGCAGCCTCAGCAACGGGTAAAGCGCATGTAATAAAATCGCATCACAATGTTGGTGGTTTACCTGATTACATGAAGCTAGGTTTAGTTGAGCCATTACGTGAATTATTTAAAGATGAAGTTCGTAAAATTGGTTTAGAGCTAGGCTTGCCATACGACATGCTTTACCGTCACCCGTTCCCAGGGCCAGGTTTAGGTGTGCGTATTTTAGGCGAAGTGAAAAAAGAATACGCTGACTTATTACGTCGCGCCGATGCTATTTTCATTGAAGAATTACACAAACACGATTTATACACCAAGGTAAGCCAAGCATTTACTGTATTTTTACCGGTACGTTCAGTAGGCGTAATGGGCGATGCACGTAAATACGACTGGGTAGTAAGCTTACGTTGTGTGGAAACTATCGACTTTATGACCGCACGTTGGTCACACTTACCGTATGACTTTTTAGGATTAGTGTCTAACCGAATTATCAACGAAATTGATGGTATTTCTCGTGTAGTTTACGATATTTCAGGTAAGCCGCCTGCAACCATTGAATGGGAATAAAAGGTTAAGCGACGTTTAAACTTGCTGTAATTAACGACTTCATCGTCAAACGTACTCACTGACTAGCGTCAGCTCCGTGCGATTCCCTTGAATTAGTTAATTACCTCGGTGTTTAAACATCACTTAACGTACGTATAAATAAAACCTCAAAGTTGAATGACCTTGAGGTTTTTTGTTAAAAAAGGAAATTTAATGACTATTGAACGTTTAGAAACTAAACAAAGAATGAGTAAAATTGTAAAACATAACGGCACTATTTATTTATGTGGCCAAGTTTGTGCTGATGCTAGCAAAGATATTACCGAGCAAACACAAACCATGTTAGATAAAGTTGACGTGTTACTCGAACAAGCGGGTAGTTCAAAAGAACACATGCTTTCAGCAACTGTTTATTTAAAAACCATGGATGATTTTGCAGCAATGAACGCTGTTTGGGATACATGGGTTCCTGAAGGCCACGCACCAGTAAGAGCTTGCGTACAAGCACCAATGGCACGCGATGTGTTGTTAGTTGAAGTGTCAGTAATTGCAGCGGAAGTTTAAATTAGTACAGTTGTAATCGTCAGCATCGGTATTATTTTCTAGCTGAACTATTAGTATAGACAGCAGTACTTAGATTCTTGAGGCATGTATGGAGCATTTATTACATCAGACGTTAGCGGGAACCTTTGGTTTTTCTCACTTCAGGGAAGGCCAAGAGCAAACCGTTACTCAGTTAATTAATGGTCATTCTAGCTTGGCTATTTTTCCTACGGGCTCAGGCAAGTCGCTATGTTATCAACTAGCGGCTTTGTATTTACCTCACTTAACCTTAGTCGTTTCCCCTTTACTTGCTTTGATGAAAGATCAGTTAGCATTTTTACATAGTAAAGGAATTGCTGCGGCAAGTATCGATTCAAGTTTGAATGCTCAGCAGCATCAAGAAGTCGTGCAGCGTGCTAAGTCAGGTGATATTAAGGTGTTGATGGTGTCGGTTGAGCGTTTTAAAAATGAACGTTTTCGTCAGCTAATTTCATCAATTCAATTGTCGTTACTAGTGATTGACGAGGCTCATTGTATTTCTGAGTGGGGTCATAACTTTCGGCCCGACTATTTAAAGTTACCGTATTATCAACAGTTGCTTAATATTCCCTTAGTTCTGTTACTTACTGCAACGGCTACCCCCAAAGTAAAGCAAGACATGGCAAATAAGTTTGCTATTAGTAATAATCATATTGTCCAAACGGGTTTTTATCGTAAAAATTTACAGCTTTCAATGCAATCGGTTGCTCAAGTCAATAAGCCTTCAAAGCTTGCAGAATTATTAAAGCAGCATACGGGTGCCGCTATTGTTTATGTCACCTTACAGCACACGGCTGAAGAGGTGGCTGCGCATTTAAAAAACCAAGGCTTCAATGCTAACGCTTATCATGCAGGTTTAGAGAGCGATGTTAGATCACAAATTCAAACAGCGTTTATGGCTGATAATGTACAAATTATTGTAGCGACCATCGCTTTTGGTATGGGTATAGATAAAAATAATGTCCGTACGGTTGTTCATTATGATTTACCTAAATCAATTGAAAACTATAGCCAAGAAATAGGCCGAGCAGGGCGAGATGGCTTACATGCTCATTGCATTACCTTAGCTGCAACCGCAGGGTTAAATACTTTAGAAAACTTTATTTATGGTGACACTCCTGAGCTGTCGGGTATTGAATATGTGCTAAAAAGTATTAACGATGAGCAGCAAAACCAGCAATGGCAGTTACAAGGGGTGTCGTTATCAACTGAAAGCAATATTCGGCAGTTACCTTTAAAAACATTATTAGTACAATTAGAGCTGCGTAATGTCATTAAGCCTTTGTTTACTTATTTTGCTGATTTTAAATATAAATTTAATGTCAGTGAAAATGAAATATTGGCACGCTTTACTGGTGAGCGACAAATTTTTTTACAGGCTATATTTTCATGTAGTCATAAGAAAAAGGTTTGGGCTGAGCCTGACTTCGAACGTTTAAAACAACATTACCAAAGTGATAGAGCGCGCGCGGTGGCAGCACTAGAATATTTGTCTGATCAAGGTTTAATCACCCTAGAAGCAAAAAAATCAACGGAAGTATTTAGTGTTAACTTAGTTGAACTCGCCAATAAAAACCTAGCAATGCAGTTGTTTACTTATTTTAAAGAAAACGAAAAAAGTGAAATAGCACGGATTCATCGGCTAATTAGCTTCTTACAAAGCTCACACTGTTTAACGTATGAACTAGCTCAATATTTTGGCGATTTACAAGCGCCTAAACAATGTGGGCATTGTTCTGTTTGCCAAGGAAATAGTATAGAACTTGCGTTTGATGAATTACCACGCTGGCAAAGTGACGACACTTTAATCGCGGCACTTGAGCAATTAAAGCAGCAGTTAGCGGGTAAAACGAAAGCACCGCTTAGCTTAGTGAATTATTGTCGATTTTTAACGGGTATTACTGCGCCAATGTTTGCAAGACAGAAAGTGCAACAACTATCAGGCTTTGGATTATGCGAAAAAATGCCTTTTAATCAAGTCTACGAGAAAATAGTAAAGCTAGGTTTTATACCAACTTCACTCGCTTTGTGATCACTTCTGCGGGTTAAAACAACCAACCATGGCATTATTTATTTAACAATTAGAGTAGCTAGTTAATGAAACAGGTATTAGCGTTTAACGCCTAGATCTTAGAATATTAGGTACTAGGGGGAATATTCAATATTATAATACGATGTTGAATATAATCGACCTAGCACCTAGCACCAGTATCTGAATTAATGCTCGCAACCACCTTCAGCATGTACATGACCATGGTTTAGCTCTTCTTCAGTGGCATCTCTTACTTCTAGTATTTCTACATCAAAAGATAAATCGATACCAGCTAGTGGGTGATTGCCGTCAACGGTTATTTCGTCATCAGTAACATCTATTACGATAACGGTTTGTTCACCTTCATCCGTAGTTGCACGTAATTGTGTGCCAACATCTAGGTCTTCAATGCTTTCAAACATGGCTTTAGGCACTGTTTGTACAAAACCGTCGTGACGTTCACCATAGGCATTGTCAGCTTCAACAGCAACTTCAAATTTATCTCCAGCACTATGATCAACTAGTGCATCTTCAAGCCCTGGGATCAGGTAACCTGTACCATGGATAACGGCTAATGGTTTATGATCATAAGAGCTGTCGATTAATGTGCCTTCGCTGTCTGATACGGCATAATGTAATACGACAACTTTATTTGGGGCTATTTTCATAATATTTCCTAACGTTATTCACTGGTTAAAGAGTAGGGTAAAGGGATTTGTATTAAAGACGAGCTTTCTTGGCC
The DNA here is from genome assembly GCA_049613795.1 of Thalassotalea sp. Taxonomy (GTDB): domain Bacteria; phylum Pseudomonadota; class Gammaproteobacteria; order Enterobacterales; family Alteromonadaceae; genus Thalassotalea_B. The sequence continues at coordinate 35,247 of JBMZCX010000015.1, forward strand.
TTTAATTCTAAATTTCGTTTCTGCATCAATATCACTGGCAAGAACCACTTGAATCATGAGCGACGATTTATCTTGGTAATGGCAAATAATTTGACCTGCTTTACGCCAGTTTTCACCTAGTTGCATTTCTACCATATCATGTTCAGATATTTTGGTACTTGCTTGTCCTTGTAAAGCGAACATGGCGCGTTTGTTTTTACCTAAATATTGCATGCGCGCAACCGTTTCTTGGCCTAAGTAGCAACCTTTGGTAAAGCTAATGCCATTGATGGCTTGCATATTGAGCATTTGGGGCACGTATTGCTCGATATGTTCACTTGTTAAACAAGGAAAACCTTGGTTAATTTCGTGATAATTCCATATTGTTTGATCAACAGTCGGCAGTGAAAACTTGCTAAGTATCGGTGCTAAATTTTCATCTCTGTCAATGAGCACATAGCGCGTTGTTTCACCCGCTATATAAATAATAGTGGTTGAACCGTGATGAACAACAGGGGTTAAATTATCAGGTATTTGGCTAAACTGGGCTGAGAGTAATTCAATTGCATTATCGGCAACTAAAGCATAAAAGCGTAAATGGTCAGTACTCGCAATATTAACCTTAGCAAACACGCCAAACTTATTTAATTCAGCTAACGAGGTCGCTATAGTGGCTTTAGGCTGTATTAGTAATAATTGCTGATCTTTTTCAATTAAGCGAAAGCAGCTAAATACTTTACCTTTTGCGTTACAATGGGCACCGTTCAGCAACGTATGTTCGGTTAGTGTGGTTACATCACAAGTGACCTGACCTTGTAAGTAGTTAACTTGTTCTTCACCAGTTAACGAAATTGCGGAGAAGTTATCGAGTTTGATCAGATAGTTTGTTGGAATATTTGAAGGCAGCATTATATTCATCAGATTATTGATATGATTACCTTATAAATAGGGGCGAGTAGTGGTATTTGCAAGTTTAGTTCAAAACTTAATTTAAAGCCTTAGTTGAAAAATAAGTTTTTTGTTATTTTCTGGTGAACTTATTAACAACTTAAGATAAAAATAGCATAAGCTCTTCAATTTGTTAAAATAGCTAAAACTATGTTGTTTAGGAATAAAAATGTCTGATGGGAAAATGAAAGCGCGATTAAAATGGGCATGTCGCCGAGGTATGCTAGAGTTAGATGTACTCTTTATGCCATTTGTTGATGAAGCATATGATCATTTGTCGGAAAAAGAGCAAATTACTTTTGAGCGTTTATTAACTTGCCAAGACCCTGAATTATTTGCTTGGTTTATGGGGCATGAAATTTGTGAAGACACTGAACTCAACAACATGGTCCAATTTATACTCGGGAGAGTTAAAGTATAACCTAACGGTAAAGCCGTCAATAGCAAAAGCAGCTTGCTTAGCAGTGTTTATATTTGTCAATGTACTGTTAGGTAGCTTATTGGTTTTTCAAGTATTTTCAATTAATCTACTCGCATTGTTTTTTATTGGTGTTGTTCTAGTTTTAATGGGGTGGTGGAGCTTTAATTACTTCAAGCTAAAGCAAAAAACTGTACATTATAACTTGAACATAATGGGGATGTGGGAAGAAATAAATAAGCAGGGAATTAAAGAGCTTTGGCAAGTAGATGCCACGAGTCGAGTTGCTTTTTATGGTTGTTACATAAGTCTTACCACCCGCGAAGGTTTAAATAACCAGCTATCTTCATTTCAGAAAAAAAACAAACAGGTTTTTATCTTTAAAGATAGTCTGAGCGTAAAAAGCTATGCCCGTTTATGCCGTGTAATTCATTATGTTAACAGTTATTAATCAGCAAAGGCCTGCAGACGTTAATATAGCGTGATAGTTAATTCGGTAATGTTGGTTCCAAAATAGTTGGCTGTACTGTCGCTTGTTGTTTGGGGTAGTCTAGCGTGTAATGTAAGCCTCTACTTTCTTTTCGTTCCATTGCGCTACGAATAATAAGTTCGGCCACTTGTACTAAATTTCGTAATTCTAATAAATTATTACTCACTCTAAAGTTTTGATAATAATCATCTATTTCACGCTGCAATAATTCAACGCGATGTAATGCTCGCTCTAAACGCTTAGTGGTTCTTACTATACCAACGTAATCCCACATAAATAACCTAAGTTCATGCCAGTTATGCTGAATAACGACTTCTTCATCAGAGTCAATTACACGACTTTCGTCCCAATAGGGTAATGCTAAGTAAGGTTGGTGAGGTGTTAAGTTTTTTTCAATATCAAGCGCTGCGGCATGGGCAAATACTAAACACTCCAATAACGAATTACTGGCAAGGCGGTTTGCGCCGTGTAACCCTGTATAAGTGACTTCACCAATGGCGTAAAGGTTAGTGATGTCTGTAAGGCCATTTTTATTAACAATAACACCGCCACAAGTATAATGTGCTGCGGGCACTACAGGCATTGGCTGCTTAGTAATATCTATACCAAGCGATTGAGTTTTTTCATAAATAGTAGGGAAGTGCTGTTTAATAAACTCAGGCGCTTTGTGGCTAATATCTAGGTACATGCAATCTGCACCTAAGCGCTTCATTTCATAATCAATGGCGCGGGCAACAATGTCTCGTGGTGCTAATTCAGCACGTTCGTCAAAGCTTGGCATAAAACGGCTACCGTCAGGGCGACGTAAAATAGCACCTTCACCACGTAAGGCTTCGGTTAACAAGAAGGTGCCTGCTTTAGGGTGAAATAAACAAGTAGGGTGAAATTGGTTGAACTCCATATTGGCAACACGGCAACCTGCGCGCCATGCCATGGCAACACCGTCACCGCTAGCTACATCAGGATTTGAAGTGTATTGATAAACTTTACTTGCACCGCCAGTGGCTAAAATAGTTTTATGTGCAAAAATAGACTCAACTTTTTCAGTGTTTCTGTTCCAAATATAAGCACCAATGCAGGCTTTGTCAGCATTATCTCTACGAATAAGATCAATGGCATTATAGCGTTCAAATATACGAATACGGTTATGCTCTTTAACTCGCTCACCTAATGTTGTTTGAATTGCATGACCAGTAGCATCTGCGGAATGTAAAATACGGCGATGGCTGTGGCCGCCTTCACGCGTTAAATGATATTGAGTATTGCCTTGTAAATTTTGTTCTTGATCAAAGTCTACTCCTTGCTCAATTAACCATTGCAGACATTTCTTTGCATTGGTGGCCGTATATTCAACAATAGCTTCGTCGCATAAACCAGCGCCTGCAATTAAGGTATCAGCCACATGCGACTTAATGCTGTCGTTTTCATCAAAAACTGCAGCAACACCGCCTTGGGCGTACATAGTGGAACCTTCATTTATTGCACTTTTACTTAGCACTATTACATCTGCATGCTTTGCTAAATGTAATGCAAGTGAAAGGCCTGCAGCACCGCTACCGATAATTAAAACGTCACAATTGTGTTGTTGATTCATAAATGGCTTGAATTGAGGTATTCTATATAACATCAGATATTAACTTTTATTGCTGTTTCAGAACAGTAATAAACCGCTTATTAGCTTATTTTTTAAATTATTTTTTATTTATTTAGAACTTTTTGACAAATGTTGAGTCTTACTTTTAACGTTTGCCATGAGCCAGATGTAAAGTGTAGTGGTTATTTAGGAGTATTGGCTCGGATGAGCGAACAAAAAGTCGACCAGAAATTGGTTGAACGAGTACAACGTGGTGATAAAAATGCGTTTAACCTGTTGGTAACTAAATACCAACATAAAGTGGCAAATTTGGTTTCGCGTTATATTAAAAATCAAAGCGATGTGCCTGATGTAGTGCAAGAAGCGTTTATTAAAGCATATCGTGCGCTACCCAACTTTAGAGGCGAAAGTGCTTTTTATACATGGTTGTATCGTATAGCAGTAAATAGTGCGAAAAATCACTTAGTGGCTGGTAATAGAAAGCCACCAGGTACAGATGTTGAAATTGAAGATGCTGAAATTTATGATGAAGGTGGTGCATTAAGAGAAAATGCTTCACCTGAAAAGTTATTATTTACCCAAGAAATTAAAGATATTGTTTTTAGTACGATTGAGCAGTTACCGGAAGATTTACGCACAGCCATAAATTTACGGGAGCTTGAAGGGCTAAGTTACGAAGAAATAGCAATAATTATGGAATGCCCAGTCGGTACTGTTCGTTCCAGAATATTCAGAGCACGAGATGCTGTGGATAAAAAAATTAAACCTTTATTACAACGCTAATGTTGCAATAAAGAAAATTAAGGTGTGTATATGAGTGAAAGTAAGTTTGAAACAGTTTCATCATTAGTTGATGACTATCAAATTAATGATGAAGCATTTGAACAAACCCTAACCGATAGCGAAATGTCTGCAAGCTGGGATAACTACCAACTTATAGGCGACGTGCTAAGAGATGAAGCTAATGATGCAATTACTATTGATCTATCAAGCCAAATAGCACAAGCCATTGCTAATGAACCTACTGTATTAGCGCCTAAAAATACGAGCTTTACGGCTTCAGTAAAAGCACAAGTGGTTAAATTTGCCAAACCTTTTGGGCAAATGGCGATTGCTGCCTCTGCGGCAGGCCTTATGGTTATTGGTGTTCAACAAAATGTTGCTCAAAATGATACATTAATTCCTAATCAAGTGGTACAAACAACACCGTTAGGTGGTATTGCAGAGCCAGTTAGTTTAAACTTTCAGAGTAAAAATCCAGATCGTAATGCACAAGAAAAAGCGTTTGTTGAACAACAGCGTCGCTTTCAAGCGTTATTACATGACCATAGCCAGCAAGTTAAGTTAACGGCATTGGTTAATGAGCCTAAAACACCCAAAAAGAAGGCCGAAGATAAGACTAAATGAAATCAATAATTAGTTTTTTTTTAGCGGTAGGTTTAAGCTTACCGCTATGGGCAGAAGAGCAAGCCCAACTGTCATTAAATACCCTTTCTCAATCAATTAAAACGCTAAATTTTAGCACTTCTTTTGTAGTCGTTAAAAATAATCAAGCTGAACCTTATCATTGGTTTCATGGTATCAACGAGCAAGGTGAAGAGCTTGAAATACTTTCTTTACTAAATGGCCCTCGCCGCGATATTTTGCGCAAAGGCGATATTATTAGTTATATTGAGCCTGAATTACCGCCTTACTCTATTGTTGCTAACGATTTAAAAGGGCCCATTCCAAGTGTTTTTTATAAAGATTTTAATGTATTAGCGAGCAGTTATGATTTTATTTCAGTTGGCCGCAGCCGTGTTTTAGGCCGTGCAGCACAACTTGTGCGTATGGTGTCAAAAGACCCCCATCGTTATGGGCATTGGATTTGGTTAGATCAAAAAACAGGCTTATTGCTAAAGCTAGCGGTTGCTACTCGTTCAGGGCAGTTGTTAGAGCAAATTCAATTCACGCATTTAGATATTTCAGAGCAACCAGCTGAAAGTTTAATAACGCTACAAACTACTGAATTACCTAAAGCGCTAGAAGTGCCTGAAAATTATCAACAACCTACATTAGGGTGGCAAGTTAATTGGCTACCACAAGGTTTCGAACGTATTAGCGCCAATAGACATCGTATTACCGTTACTAAACAGCCTGTAGAATTTATGCTCTTTAGCGATGGCTTAGTCGATATTTCTGTTTATGTAAGCCCGAGTAATGTGCGCCAACGCAATGTTGATTTTGTGATGGACGGTGCCACTGTAGCGCTAAATCAAGTTAATAACGGTTTTGAAGTTAGTGTTGTTGGAAAAATACCATCCAAAACAGCAAAAGCGATTGCAGATTCTGTTGCCTTAACTGCAAGTAGCGCCAAATGATAGAAGAAAATGCGCGAGTTACTGCCGTTAATGGCAATAGTAATATTACTGTGATCAGCGAAATTAAATCTACCTGTAGTAGTTGCCAACAAGTCGATACTTGCGGTAGTGGCCAAGTTGCTAAAGCATTTCCGCAAAAACACTTAGAGCTTAACTTAACTTGTTATTTACCTGTAAAAGTGGGCGATAATGTGGTGTTAGGTTTATCTGAAAAAATGTTACTTTCTAGTGCATGGCAAGTTTATTGTTTACCGTTATTAGGGTTGTTCATTTTTTCATTTATAGGGCAATGGCTGGTAACGCAACAGTTATTCTCTCATGAATTATGGGCGGTACTACTTGGTGTTGTTGGCGGATATTTAGGATTTTTACTTGCTAAATATTACCAGCAACAATCAAAACGCCAGCAAGCATTAGCCCCTGTTGTTCTCAGAATTGCCCCTAAAAACATTCTAATCACAGAAATAACCGAGTAATCGTAACAAAAGATAGCCCCAAGGCGCTAAATTCGATAAAATCTCGCCATTATTGAAATAGTAACCGATTGAATTGAACTTTCTTCTATGAAACATATCCGAAATTTTTCTATTATTGCCCATATTGACCACGGTAAATCAACTTTATCAGATCGATTGATCCAACATTGTGGCGGACTGCAAGACCGTGAAATGGCTGCCCAAGTCTTAGATTCAATGGATATTGAACGTGAACGTGGTATCACCATTAAAGCGCAAAGTGTTACCCTCGACTACAAAGCAAAAGACGGTGAAGTTTATCAGCTTAACTTTATTGATACGCCGGGGCATGTTGACTTCTCTTATGAAGTTTCTCGCTCATTAGCGTCTTGTGAAGGAGCGTTACTTGTTGTTGATGCTGGGCAAGGGGTTGAAGCGCAAACGGTTGCTAACTGTTATACCGCAATCGAAATGGAGCTAGAAGTACTGCCTATTTTAAATAAAATAGACTTACCGCAAGCCGATCCAGATCGCGTTAGTGAAGAGATAGAAGACATTATTGGCATTGATGCCACAGGTGCTGTCACTTGTTCAGCTAAAACCGGGCTGGGTATTGAAGATGTATTAGAAACCATTGTTGCCAATATTCCTTCGCCCGAAGGAGATCCAAAGGCCAATTTACAAGCGTTAATTATCGATTCTTGGTTTGATAACTATCAAGGTGTTGTTTCATTGGTTCGTGTTATGAATGGCGAAATTAAAAAAGGCGACAAGATGGTCGTTATGTCTACAGGACAAACGCACATTATTGACAAAGTTGGTATTTTTACGCCTAAACAGCATGACACTGGCATCTTAAAAACAGGTGAAGTTGGTTTTATTATTGCGGGTATTAAAGAAATTCACGGTGCGCCTGTTGGCGACACCTTAACCTTGTTTAAACGAGAAGCTGAACAACCATTACCCGGTTTTAAAAAAGTACAACCGCAAGTGTATGCGGGTATTTTCCCTATTAGTTCTGACGACTATGAAAACTTCCGTGATGCGCTTAACAAGTTAAGTTTAAATGATGCCTCTTTATTTTTTGAACCAGAAAATTCATCAGCATTAGGCTTTGGTTTTCGCATTGGTTTCTTAGGTATGTTGCACATGGAAATTATTCAAGAGCGCCTTGCTCGTGAATATGATCTTGACTTAATTACTACTGCGCCAACAGTAAATTATGAAATTGCATGTACTAATGGTCAAATTTTATCTATTGATAATCCAAGTGATTTACCAGCAACTAATAATATTGATGAAATTAGAGAGCCTATTGTTCAAGCGAATATTTTAGTACCGCAAGAACATTTAGGTAATGTAATTACCTTATGTATTGAAAAGCGTGGTGTACAAAAAGATATTATTTATCATGGTAATCAAGTCGCTGTTACTTACGAG
>JBMZCX010000016.1:0-42149 GCA_049613795.1 Thalassotalea sp.
TAAATACCCAACAAATCGCTGCAAAAACAAACTCGAAAGATCAACACGCCCTAATGAAAAGCTACTTGTATAAATTTTATTTTGGCCTTCTTCTGTTTTTACTTCAAACATGGCACATAAGTGCCCTATATGTGCCGCATAGGGAGGAACCCATCACATAAGGTTATTTAGTGGAGTCAATTCATTGACCTAATAACCCCCTGCCAAACAATAACCTATTATTTTGACCTTTCACTTTAATCGATATTTTTTACTTTGTTGTTTTTTAATGCTTTTTTATATGTGGCTCGTTTTTTGAATAACTATTAAACAGGTAGAGGCTGTATATCTAAAGAGGCTTCTAAATAAGATTGATTAGGAGATTATTATGGCTTTATCAGTAGTTACCAATACCTCGTCGCTTAACGCGCAACGTAATTTAACAAAATCAGGTGCAGGCCTTGCCACGTCAATGCAACGCTTATCTTCTGGTATGCGTATTAACAGCGCAAAAGATGATGCAGCAGGTATGCAAATTGCTAACCGTTTAACCTCACAAGTTAATGGATTAGGAGTGGCACAAAGAAATGCTAACGACGGTATTTCAATGGCACAAACCGCCGAAGGCGCGATGCAAGAATCTTCAGCTATTTTACAACGTATGCGTGACTTGTCACTGCAATCGGCTAACGGCTCAAACTCAGCCGACGACCGTGCAGCACTACAAAAAGAAGTGGGTGCACTACAACAAGAATTAACCCGTATTTCTGAAACGACAAAATTTGGTGCAACCAGTTTACTTGATGGAACCTTTGGTACTAAACAGTTTCAAGTAGGGGCTAATGCCAATGAAACCATTAATGTAACACTAGGCAATATGGCGGCAGACGCCATTGGCGCTCATCAAATAAAAGGTGCGGGCACAACAGCTACCGCAGCTAACAATATTGGTGATGCCGAAAACGCATTACTTGCTGCCAACACCACAACAACGGGCGATACATGGAGTATTAATGGTACCGATGTAATCTTTGCCAATGGTGATGGAGCGTCATCTATTGCTAAAAAAATTAACGATGAATCTACTGGGGTTAATGCTCAAGCTATTTTAAGTACACGTATTCAGGGGCTGTCTGCTGCAGATTCAGGTACGTTTAACGTGTATAAAGAAGGCTTGGTTGAAGATACTTTTTTATTAGGATCTTATGGTGGTGATATGGAGCGTTTGTCTGAAGACTTAATTGCCGCAGGTTATAATGCTGTCTTCGACAAAACCTTAAATGGCGGCGCTGGCGGTATTGATGTAGTTGCTACTGATGTTGACGGCTTTGAAGTAACTGCCGCCGCAGGTGGTACGGTACAAATGGGAGCGCCAGGTAGTTTGGTAACGTCAGGCGCTGGTGCAATATCACATTCTGCTGAGCTACACTTATCTTCGTCAGAAAAAATTGGTATTTCAGGTAATACAGTAGACCAAATTTTAGGGCAAGGTTTTAATGGCAATAATATTGCCGCATCAGGTGGTTCAAGCGCCTTAAACTCGGTTGAAACTATTGATATTTCAGGGGTGACTTCTGTTAAAGCTCAGGCGGCAATAGAAGTTATCGACGCTGCATTAGCACAAATAGATTCAGCTCGAGCGGGGCTGGGTGCGGTGCAAAATCGTTTTTCTCATACCATTAGTAACTTAGCTAACGTGCAAGAAAATGTATCAGCATCGCGAAGCCGTATTCAAGATACCGACTTTGCAAAAGAAACGGCAGAAATGACTAAGAACCAAATATTGCAACAAGCAGGCACCACTATTTTGTCGCAAGCGAACCAAATACCACAAGCGGCTATTAGTTTATTGGGTGGTTAACATTAAGTATGCAGTTATTACCAAGGCTAAGCAGCGATGCTTAGCCTTTTTTTTGAACGATAGGTGGGGTTTTAATCGCGCACTTTGTAAGGTTAGTAATTATCAAAAAAGTGGGATTTATAACTATCTGAATCATTTGTGTTTTTTTGTTTTTATTTTAGGGGCTTTTTGTTTTTAATTTATTTACTTTTTTTTATAAAAAAGATTAAAGTTAATTTTTAGCCTGCCGTTAAGGTGTTTAGAACGGAGCTGGTTAATTGAATTAACAGTTTCAAATCAATCAACACGCTAAACAATTACAGTATGTAATCTGGAGTATATTATGGCTTTATCAGTAGTAACGAATACCGCGTCAATTAACGCTCAACGTAACTTAAGTAAATCTAGCGCAGGTCTTGCAACGTCAATGCAACGTTTATCTTCAGGTATGCGTATTAATAGCGCTAAAGATGATGCGGCAGGTATGCAAATTGCTAACCGTTTAACTTCGCAGGTTAATGGTTTAGGTGTAGCACAGCGTAATGCTAACGACGGTATCTCAATGGCACAAACAGCAGAAGGTGCGATGCAAGAGTCGTCAGCTATTTTACAACGTATGCGTGATTTGTCATTACAATCGGCTAACGGCTCAAACTCAGCTGATGACCGTGCAGCCCTACAAAAAGAAGTGGGTGCACTACAGCAAGAATTAACCCGTATTTCTGAAACCACTAAGTTTGGTGCTACCAGTTTACTTGATGGAACCTTTGGTACTAAACAGTTCCAAGTAGGGGCTAATGCTAACGAAACTATCAATGTTTCTTTAGGTAATATGGCGGCTGATGCTATTGGCGCATATGAAGTGAAAGGTGCGGGAACCGCTTTGGGTATAGCTGCTGCTGCATCAGACTTGAGTACAGCGATAGATGCTGTTACTGGCGATACTATGTCAATCAATGGTACTGCTGTTACTTATGCTGCGGATAAAGGTGCGGCTGATATTGCTGATGCCATTAATGCTAAAGCGACAGGGGTTGCAGCAACAGCAAAATTAGATGTAACGATTGGGGCTTTAAGCTCTGGTGATGACGGTGTTATTAATATAGCGAAAGGCGGGAATGTTGTTGATACTTTTGACTTGGCAGACTATGGCGGTGATATTGACCGTTTGGCTGAAGATATGTCGGCTAAAGGTTATGATGCTGTGGTCGATGGTACGTCAATGACACTGAAAGCTGAAGGTGTTGATGGTATAGAAATTGCCGCGTCAACTATAGCTAATTCAACAGTTAGTTTAGAGAGTAATTTAACTGCGGGCGGTCAAGTTGCCAGTGCTAGCACCAACATGGCGGTTACTTCATCGTTGAGTTTGTCATCTCCAGATAGCATTGGTATTTCAGGCGCAGCAGTAAATGAAGTGCTAGATAACGCGGCTATGTCTGCTACTGGTGGTAAAGGTACCCTAACAACCGTAGAAAGTATTGATATTTCAGGTGTAACGTCAAAAAATGCACAATCAGCTATTAATACTATTGATGCTGCTTTAGCACAAATTGATAGCCAACGTGCGGATTTAGGTGCGGTACAAAATCGCTTTTCTCATACTATTAGTAATTTAGCTAACGTTGCTGAGAATGTATCAGCATCACGCAGCCGAATTCAGGATACTGACTTTGCTGCAGAAACGGCTCAAATGACTAAGAATCAAATATTGCAACAAGCAGGTACATCAATTTTGGCGCAATCAAACCAATTACCACAAGCAGCATTGAGCTTAATTGGTTAATTTATTCACTGAGAATAGCGCTTAAGTTTTGGTTTAATGAAGAAAGAAGTTACCTTTAATCGAGGTAGCTTCTTTTTTTTTGTTGAGATAAATGAGAGGTGCGTCAAAAGTATGGAAAGGAATATCTTGAAACTTAGGCGTTAATTTTTATTTGTAATTTATTTAATTGTTTTTATAAAAAAGATTAAAGTTAATTTTTAATCTGCCGTTAAAACGTATAGAACGAGATGCGTTAAGAAAATTTTAATTAATTGAATTAATAGCTTCTAATCAATCAACACGCTAAACAATTACAGTATGTAATCTGGAGTATATTATGGCTTTATCAGTAGTAACGAATACCGCGTCAATTAACGCTCAACGTAACTTAAGTAAATCTAGCGCAGGTCTTGCAACGTCAATGCAACGTTTATCTTCAGGTATGCGTATTAATAGCGCTAAAGATGATGCGGCAGGTATGCAAATTGCTAACCGTTTAACTTCGCAGGTTAATGGTTTAGGTGTAGCACAGCGTAATGCTAACGACGGTATCTCAATGGCACAAACAGCAGAAGGTGCGATGCAAGAGTCGTCAGCTATTTTACAACGTATGCGTGATTTGTCATTACAATCGGCTAACGGCTCAAACTCAGCTGATGACCGTGCAGCCCTACAAAAAGAAGTGGGTGCACTACAGCAAGAATTAACCCGTATTTCTGAAACCACTAAATTTGGTGCCACTAGTTTACTTGATGGTAGTTTTGGTACTAAACAGTTCCAAGTGGGGGCTAATGCTAACGAAACGATCAACGTATCATTAGGCAATATGGCGGCTGATGCTATTGGAGCGTATAGTGTTACAGGAGCAGGCACTGCTGCGGCGGCTAATTCAATAGGTGATGCAGAAAATGTAGCCTTGGCAACTAACCATGGCACAACTGCCAGTACTTGGAGTTTGAATGGTAAAACAGTGAATATTGGGGGGGGGGATGGTGCGGCAGATATCGCAGCTAAAGTGAATGCTTCAGCAAGTGGTGTAACTGGTGAAGCTGTATTGTCAACAACGCTCACTACTTTGGATTCTGCTTCGACGGGGGATTTAAAAATAGGCAATGATACTTTTGATTTGGCGACTTACGGTGGGGACTCTGCACGTTTAGCTGAAGATATGGTAGCTAAAGGGTATGATGTGGTTGTAACAGATACAACCACAGGTGCTTTGTCTATTAAAGCTACCGGCGTTAATGGAATTGAAATTGCGGGTACTATTGCAGGTACAGCCTCTTTAGGGGGGGGGACTGCAGGTGCTGCGCATTCGGTATCATCAAGCTTAGAGTTAAGCTCGCCAGATAAAATTGGTATTTCTGGTACTACTGTAAATGAAATTCTTGGTGGTACAATGGCTGCAACAGGCGGTACTGCTGGCTTGGTTTCAGTTGAAAGTATTGATATTTCAGGTGTTACGTCAAAAAATGCTCAGGCTGCCATTAAAACTATTGATGCCGCTTTAGCGCAAATTGATAGCCAACGTGCTGATTTAGGTGCGGTACAAAACCGTTTTTCACATACTATTAGTAACTTGTCTAACGTTGCAGAGAATGTATCAGCGTCACGTAGTCGTATTCAAGATACTGACTTTGCGGCAGAAACAGCGCAAATGACTAAGAACCAAATATTACAACAAGCAGGCACGTCAATTCTGGCGCAGTCTAACCAATTACCACAAGCAGCATTAAGCCTTATCGGTTAATAACGCTAGGTTCTGGTTCGACCTGAAATATAAAAAAGGAAGGAGCCTAGTGCTACTTCCTTTTTGTGTTTTGATATTTTTAAGATGTGACAATATACTTACAGAGATTGTTTTTAATAGTACAGGTAAAGCAAAGGCGATTGTTAAGTAAACATTAGCTTAGTTTGAACTAGGTTAAACAGTAAGTGCGATGTAAGTATATAAAGTAAGGAGTAGTTATGAGTGTTATACAACCTAATTCAGATGTAGGGCTAACCAATTTGTCTACAGACTTTAAGCGCGCAGGCAATTCATCAAGCACCAATAATGTAACGGCTGATATTGCGCAAAAAAATGTTAAGGCTGAACAGCCTACAACAGCCATAGAGCAAACAAAAAATGGTAGTAATGTTGAAAACAATAATGCACCAACGGGTACACCACTTGATAGCAAACAGCTAGAAAAAGTGGCGCAGCAATTGCAGGATTTTGTCGGCGATTTAAATCGTAATTTACAGTTTTCTGTCGACAAAGACTCAGGCCGCGACGTTATCAAGGTATTCGACAAAGATTCAGGAGATTTATTAAAACAATATCCTTCTGAAGAAGTGCTTACATTAGTGTCTAAATTGTCAGAAATGGTAGGCGGTTTTATTGATGCTGAAGTGTAGTCAGTATTAATTTATCAGGTAGTAATAGGAGATTGTTATGGTAGGTATTTCATTTACAGGAATAGGCTCGGGTTTACAAGTTAACGATATTGTAGAAGCTACCGTTAATGCTGAAAGAGTACCTTATGAGTCGCGCATTGCTCGCCAACAAGGCGCCTTTACTACTGATATTTCGGCTGTTGGTGCATTAAAGTCAGCATTAGAAGCGGTTACTGCATCATTTGAAAGCTTGGGTGATGTTGACGAATATCAACAGCGCTCAGCAAGCGGCCGTGACGACTTTATTGGTATTAGCTCTGACAAAAATGCTGAAATTGGTAATTACTCTGTAAAAGTTGAAGCATTAGCAAGCGCTCACAAATTAATGTCTGGTGCTATTGATGGTACAGAAGCTGTGGGTGAGGGCTCGTTAACTATTGAGTCGGGCGGCGATGCGTTTAATGTTAATGTGTCGGCGACGGCAACCTTAAGTGAAATTCGCGATGCAATAAACGACAGTGCTGATAATAGTGCTGTTTCGGCTACTATAATTACTGACGCTAATGGTCAACACTTAGTTCTTAATAGTAAGGAAACGGGTGTTGAAAATGCGATTAAAATAACGGTTGATGATACCAGCGATGGTAACAATACCGATAATTTAGGTTTGTCTCGCTTAGCATATGACGCTGACATAGCATCGCCTACTTATGCCGTTAACATGGCTGAAACGGGTGAAGCAAAAGACGCACAAATTGTGATTGATGGCACGATAACCGCTACAAGTAGTACTAATGAGTTTGATGACGTTATTGACGGTATTAATATTACCGCTAAAAAACTACATGATGTTGGTGACGATATTAGTAAAGTGTCGATTGCGGAAGACAATAAAAATGTTGCAGCGGGCATTAATACTTTTATCGAAAGCTTTAATGCGTTAGTTGATCTTAGTAATCAACTGGGTAAATCAGGTAAAAATGCCGATGGCGAGCTTGAAAATGCTGGCGTACTCGCGGGTGACGCTATGCTTCGCGGTGTTATGAGCAAAATTAGAGGCCAGTTTAATAAAGAGTTTGACTCTGGCGACGGTAACACGTTGGCTTTATCTCAGTTAGGTGTTAGAACTGAGCGCGATGGTAAATTAAGTTTTGACCAAGACAACCTTGATGACTTACTTGAGAAAAACCCTGATGCGGTACAAACGTTCTTTTTAGGTGACGAAGGCGATAATGGCTTTGTTAATGATATGAATACGTTTGTGGGTTTTTATACTGATTCTGATGGAGTGATGACTCAAAGAATTGATAGTAAAAATAACCAAATAACCAAGTTAGATAAAGACTTAGAGGCATTTCAATTTAAAATGCAGTCATTAGAGGCTAGGTTGTTTGCTCAATACAATGCCATGGATTTAATGGTGTCTCAACTTAACTCTACAGGGTCTTATTTAATGGCTCAATTAGACAATATGCCGGGTGTCGTTAAGAGTTCTGAATAATCAGTGATCACTTTTGAATCAGCATAAGTGGAAAACTTAAGAAATACGATTGTTTTTTAGGTGAATAAATAGATGAATATTTATTGAGAAGCGCCTTAATATTTATTATATGCGCTTCTAACCTGCTTACTTTTTCTAATTTTTTTGACCTGTTCAGCAAGTAATTGCATATTCAGTTTTGATTTTGAATTCAAATACTTATCTAATAAAACCAATTTATTCATTCGTTCATGCTCAACAGTGAGCTGCTCTTGCGTATTATTTTGAAATAACTGATGAACAAGCACATCTCGCCTTTGTGTTAAGGTTAGTAATTGTTTATTAAATGCTTGGTAGTCGGTAGGCTCAGTTAAAGTGCTGACAGGAGGAATGTCTGTATTTTCCACTGTTTCGTGTTCACTTTGCTCCTCTAGTAGCGACAATATCTGTAGTGATAGATCATTAATTATATCAATATCAGCTTCTGTGCTGTTATTGCTCATTAAAAACTAACCTTGCCTTGCTCTTCTAAAGGAATAGCGTCCCAACCTGATTTTATTGGAATGATAACTTGTGCTATTTCATTTAATAGTTCTATGTCGTTGTTTGTATTTGCTTCAAATAGTTTTTCAGAGCAAAAATTATATAAAGCTGATAAATTGCTTGATATTTCACCTCCTTGAGAGTGATCTAAAGACCCTTCTAGTACACCAACAATAGCGATGGCATTTGAAATTTGCTCACCTTTTTTTGCATAATCTTTTTGCGTAATAGCACCTTTAGCGGTTGCTATATTGTCGAGTAGCTTTTGAAAAAGCATTGCCACTAAGCGGTAAGGTGAGGCTTCTCCAGCATTGCTCATCGTGGTTTGCTGGTATTTTTTTAATGATAAACGAGTCATGTTCTACTCCAAAAGTAAGATTACTTACTTGGTTTTACAATAATAGCCACTACTTTATAACATAGTATAGGCTACTGTTGATTGTATTTCTAAGCTTGTGTTTAGTTATGCGTCGTTATTATGAATAACAACAGCTAAGCCTTCTTCTTCAGCTTTTTTAAAGGCAGATATTAAAACAGTATGTTGAATGCCTTCTATGTTTTCAATAAGGCCATTCTCGGTTATTTCAATGTTATCCCAGTTTCTTTTAACAAGATAAGCTTCAATTTCTTTAAGTTGATCGTTTAAATTGTCGCTTTTAACAAACATATTGAAAGCATATCTGCTGCCTTGTACATATTCGCTATTTTCTGACATAAATTCAGCACTGCCGTTTATTATTAACATGTTTTAACCTTATTTAATGAATATTTTGATAAGTATAATTGGCATTCATTAATCGTGCCAGAAAGATGGTTTTATAATTTATTTATAGGAGCAATGCTAACATTAGTTCAGGCATTGCTTTAGCGTGAGCCATCATTGCGGTTGTTGCTTGCTGCTTAATTTGCAGTGACGTTAAGTTAGATGTTTCGCGGGCATAGTCGGTATCTTGAATTCTAGAGCGGCTTGCCATTACATTTTCTTGTATATTACCGAGGTTATTTAGGGTGTGTTCAAGCCTATTCATAAATGCGCCTAAATGGCTTCTTTGATTGTCTACAAATTGTAGTGCAATATCAATAATTCCGGTGGCTAATTGTGAATCAGCGACTAAATCTATGCTATTTAAGCCAATGTTGTCGCTAGAAAAACCTGCTATTTTAACACTCAGCGTTTGATTGGCGTCAGCGCCTATTTGAAAAGAAGTTGTTTGTCCGCTAATGGTTACTGTTGAGCTGTAGTCTTGTAAGGCGACTTCATTAAAGCTAGTAGGATCCCAATTATTACCAGGACCAAAATCAGTGTCGGTTGAGTCGTTATCGCCATTAACAAAATAACTGTCAAAATTGGCTGTTGTGCTTGCACTTGTTGCACCAACAATGGTTTCTTCTCTGCTCGGGCCACCAGCGGCATCTAAACCACCAAAAGCGCCATTGTCGGCATTGGCGGTGTTAATTTCGTTGGTAATAAAATTTTCAAAGGTGGTGCCTGCCATTAAGGAGCTTTGCAAAGCCGCGTTGTTAGCAAAGGTGCCTTGGGCTGCTAGCGCATTGTCAAAAGTCATACCTGTTGACAGGCTATTCATAATATCTTTAATGCCGGCATCGCCTACTTGGCTTTCGATGTAGCGCATAGCAATGTACCCGCCTGAGTAAACGCCAGCAACCTGTGTATTAGTGGGTGATGCACCTAACCCTGCGGTACTGGTAAAAATACTGTTTAATTCGGTTTTTATTGCAGCTACGCCTAAATTGGCAATGTCAGCGGCAACGCGGTTGTCTGCGCCACTAACGGCTTCTGCTGTACCTTCTACAAACCACGTGGGTGTTGATGCTAAGTCCATTTGGTTTGACATTACTGCATGCGTCATTTCGTGAAGTAGTGTTGCTTTTAATTGTTTTACTTTATTTGCATCAAGAGTAGAAAAGTCATCTAAATCAATGGTCATTACTAGTTCTGTGCCAGGGTTACCCGTAAGGTACGATACTGAGGCAAGTTTTCCATTAGCGCCGTCAATATTTTCAAGATCAATTTTTAATTTAGCACCATCACCCGATAACCCTAATACGTCTTGTATTATATTCTCAGACTCAGCTAATACTCCGCCTTGTAATATGCTTAAAATATTTCGTTCGGCTTCATTTGCACCACCTAAGCCGACTCTGTCGGTTTGATCAAAAACGGCTTTACCACCGAATGTGGTTGTTTTATTAATGCGATCTAATTCTTGTTTTAACTGCTCACTTTCTTTATTCAGTGCGGCTTTATCTTCGGTAGATAAAGCACCATTACTGGCTTGTAGTGAAAGATCACGCATTCTAAAAAGAATATTAGTGGTTTCTTCTAATGCACCCTCAGTGGTTTGTGCGAGAGAAATACCGTCGTTAGCATTACGTTGAGCAACGGCTAAGCCATTTACTTGAGAAGTGAGTCTATTGGCTATTTGCAGTCCAGCAGCATCATCAGCGGCTGAATTAATACGTAAGCCAGATGACAAGCGAGCAAAAGTTACCGATAACTTATTTGTATTATCGGTAAGTTGTCGCTGTAAAAACAGGCTTGTAATATTCGTATTAATACTATTCATGTTTAATAGTGGCAAACAAAATAGTGGACATAAGTTAGTTATCGGCAAATATTGATTTATCTTTAGCTAAAATAGCGGGTAAGGTCATTTGAAGTGACAAATAAATGACAAGGCAGTGTCAAATATTTGTTGAAAGATTATCTGTAGACGCTAGAATCAGAACATAGCTCACACAATTTATCGGTTTTTCAATATATTATGCAAGATCAAAAACATATTTTAGTGGTTGACAATCAAAGTGCTCGACAAGAGCAACTGGCCACCGTTCTTGCATTTATTGGGGAGCATTATCACTGCTGTAAAGAAGAGGCTGTTGAACAATATTTGGCTGAACATCAGCAGGTATTAACCATTATTTTGTCGGGAGATTTGTCTGAATCGTTAGCGAATATTGTAAAAAAATATCCTGCTTACCCCTTTATTATCCACGATGTGGTAGATGCCCACGCTATTGCTGACCGTGTAAATGTACTAGGAGAGGTAACCACTCCGCTTAATTATGCGCAGCTCACACAGATGATTCACCATTGTCATCAGTATCACAATAAGTTGCCCAACCAACGCATTAAAAGTGCCGATAATAGCTTGTTATTTCGCTCGTTAGTTGGGGCAAGCAATGCTATGCAGCAAGTACGCTTTTTAATTGAGCAAGTTGCTGGCACGCACGCTAATGTATTAATTTTGGGGGAGTCGGGTACGGGCAAAGAAGTGGTTGCACGTAATATTCATAATTTGTCTGATCGAAAAAAAGGTCCCTTTGTTCCCGTTAACTGTGGTGCAATTCCTCCAGACTTATTAGAAAGTGAACTTTTTGGCCATGAAAAAGGCGCTTTTACTGGTGCTATTTCTACGCGTAAAGGGCGCTTTGAGTTAGCTGAAGGTGGTACATTATTTCTTGATGAAATTGGTGATATGCCTCAGCCCATGCAAGTAAAACTGTTACGGGTATTACAAGAGCGCACCTTTGAACGTGTTGGTGGTGCTAAAAGTATTAAAGCTGATGTTCGTATTGTGGCTGCTACTCATCAGCAGTTAGAAGACATGATTAAAACCAATGAGTTTAGAGAAGATTTATATTATCGCCTTAATGTTTTTCCTATAGAAACGCCGTCACTTAGAGAGCGAAAAGAAGATATTCCTCTGTTGTTGCAAGAGCTTGTAACTCGCTTTGAGCAAGAGCAAGGAAAGTCAGTACGCTTTACCGAACAAGCGATTGCGTCATTACAAGAGCATCCATGGGCGGGTAATGTGCGTGAGCTTTCAAACTTAATTGAGCGCATGATCATTATGTTTGGTGAACAAGTGGTTAATGTGAGCGAATTGCCAGCTAAGTATCGCCATATTGATGTTGAAGAATATCAACCTGAATACCCTGAAGAGCTACAAGAGCGTGAAGCAATTAATGAGCTTTTTTCAGGTTTCGATTACGATGAAGATGAAACTGATAATAGTTCTTTTGATGACAACTCTTTTGATGGCACCAATAAGCAAGCGATTGATTTACTGCCGAATGATGGACTTAACTTAAAAGAATTCTTAGCTGATTTAGAAGTATCGATGATCAACCAAGCATTAGATAAAAATGATTGGGTTGTTGCTCGTTCGGCCGAACTTCTTGGTATGCGTAGAACAACATTAGTTGAAAAAATGCGTAAATATAATTTGCAGAAAAGCTAGCCGATTAAATGACTTTTCAATGCGTTTAAGGCTTAAGCTGTGGTTAGAGCTTGTTCCATCATCATTAAAGTTGGAATAAGTATATTTGCCTTGCTTGAGTGCTTAACGGTCTGAAGCCGAACTACGTGAATGTATTTTTTATGTGCTTCGCGCCTAACCTCAAATATCCCCCTTTGTCTTGGAAAAGCCAATTCTTTGACAATCATAAATTTGCGTTGTTTTTAAATTCAACTTGTTGTTATCTATTGGTTTTTATTGTTGGCGCGAAAACTGCATTGTTAGGCTGTTATCCTTAAATAGGTAAGTATTATGACAGTGGCATATTCAAGCGTATCATCAAATGTAAATTGTACTCCTTTGTTTAAAGCAGCTGAGGTTGCTATGCATGCGTCTAAATATTATGACGATGCATCAGGTTTACAACATGAAACATATCAAGGTGAACTTGCACTATTAAGGCAACAATCAGAACAGCTTGCTCAAGTAATAAATGTAATGCCATCAGGCATGATTATTCTTGATGGCGATGGTGTGGTGATTAAAATTAATAAAGTGGCAAGCCAGCTGCTTGATGAACCTATATTAGGACAGCCTTGGTTTGATGTTATTCGTCGCTCGTTTAAACCTCGGGCAGATGATTGGCATGAAGTGTCACTAAAAGATGGTCGCCGAGTAAAGCTTGAAATTACGCCTTTAGCTGATCAACCCGGTCAGTTAATTTTGATCACTGACTTAACCGAAACAAGATTATTACAAGATAAGTTGGGTCAACTTCAACGCTTATCTTCATTAGGGCAAATGGTGTCAAAGCTTGCCCACCAAATTAGAACACCTTTATCTGCGGCAATGCTTTATGGCGCTAATTTAAAAAATAAAAGTTTAAAAACAGAAGATCGCGATAACTTTCAACATAAGTTAATGTCGCGATTAGAAGATTTAGAGCAGCAAGTAAACGACATGTTGTTATTTGCTAAAAGTGGCAATCAACAAGTGGTTGAGCCTGTATCGGTTAATGAATTAGTGCAAGAGTCTAGCGATGGGTTAGAAGCACTGATTAAAAAAGCTAATGCCCAAATTACTATTGAACCTTGCCCAAATGAGTGCAACATTTTAGGTAATAAACGCGCACTAAATGGTGCTTTAGTGAACTTAATTCATAATGCAATTCAAGTGATCCCAGATAAAGCACAAATTCGAATAGCGTCACGCTGTCATGAAGACCATGTTTTTATTAGCGTAATAGACAATGGCAAAGGTATTGATGCTGACCTAGCAAGTAAAATTTTTGAACCTTTTTATACCTCAAGAGTTAATGGTACAGGGTTAGGGCTAGCTGTGGTTAAGTCTGTAGCGAATGCCCATCAAGGCGATGTGCAATTATTGAGTAATGTTGGTGAAGGTGCGCATTTTTGTATCAAGTTACCGTTACTTAAACAAAACGTTACGCAAAAAACGAAACAACCTCAGCAAACGGATATGTTCCAATCAGTGTCACAGGAGAATACTTATGAATCAAAGTAAAATCTTAGTGGTTGAAGATGATGCAGGATTACGAGAAGCATTAGTTGATACCTTAAATATTGCGGGTTATCACTGTGTTCAAGCCGAGTCTGGCGAAGCTGCATTATTACTATTAAAAAATCACGCGGTTGACTTAATTGTTAGCGATGTGCAAATGGGCGGTATGTCAGGGCTTTCATTATTGAAATCGGTTAAAAATACTTATGCTCAAATTCCAATGCTAATGATGACGGCCTACGGCACTATTGATGATGCTGTACAAGCAATGAAAGACGGAGCCTGTAATTATATGGCTAAACCTTTTGCTCCCGAAGTATTGTTAAACATGGTTAGCCAATACTTACCATTGAAAATTAATGATGGTGGAGATCCTATTGCGGCAGATAAACGTAGTATTGAGCTTTTAAATTTAGCAGGTAAAGTTGCAACAACTGATGCGTCAGTAATGGTTTTAGGGCCTAGCGGTTCAGGTAAGGAAGTACTTGCTCAGTATGTACATTACCATTCAGCAAGGGCTGATAAACCCTTTGTTGCTATTAATTGTGCTGCTATTCCTGAAAATATGCTTGAAGCGACATTATTTGGCTATGAAAAAGGGGCGTTTACTGGTGCTATTCAAGCGTGTCCAGGCAAATTTGAGCAAGCCCAAGGTGGCACTATTTTACTTGATGAAATTACCGAAATGGACTTAGGTCTACAAGCTAAAATTTTACGGGTATTACAAGAGCGTGAAGTAGAGCGTTTAGCTGGCAGGAAAACCATTCAGTTAGATGTGCGTGTTATAGCAACGAGTAATCGCGACTTGCGTGAGGCAGTAAAAGAAGGAATTTTTAGAGAAGACTTATATTATCGTTTAAATGTTTTTCCATTAACATGGCTGCCATTAGCGGATCGTCGCGATGACATTATTCCATTAGCTAAACATATGATGACACGTAACTGTCAAAAGTCAGGCGATATTATACCCGACTTAACTGCAGCTGCGCGCAGTAAGCTACTTGCTTATCATTGGCCTGGTAATGTGCGTGAGTTAGACAACGTAATGCAACGTGCATTAATTCTTCAAAGTGATCATCAAATAGATGCAACAGATATTTTAATTGAAAATTTTGATACGGCTATTGTAAGTGAACCTGTTGAAGTTAGCGTAACTGAAGACAAGTTAGGCAGCGAATTAAAGTTACAAGAACATCAAATCATTTTAGATACCTTACATGCGTGTCATGGCAGTCGTAAAGCGGTGGCCGAACGATTAGGTATTAGCCCCCGTACCTTGCGATATAAAATAGCCCGTATGCGAGATAGTGGTATTCAAATACCTGCGTAAATTACGCTTCGTTATATATTTACATCGCTTAAGTTGCTTTAAAACGAAATATAATCAATAGGTTATGTTTCGTTTTTTGCTATCTCTGTTGTTGGCACTAAGTTTGCTTTATTAGTGTTAATCGTTAATTAAACAATAAATTGACACAAGCGAGATGGTTATGGATATCAAAGCAAATTCACTCTATTCACAAATGCAGAGCATGTCGTTAGAAGCGACAGGTAATCGTTTGCCTATTCAAGGTGAAGGTAATCTAGCTAATGCAATAACACCAACCAATAATTCCTCAGCTAATTTTGCGTCAATGCTAAAAGATGCAGTAAATACTGTTAATGACATTCAGCAAGATGCAGGTGCCAAACGAACCGCTTTTGAAATGGGCGATCGTAGTGTGACATTAGCTGATACGATGATAGCGGCGTCTAAATCGAGTATTGCGTTTGACGCGACCGTGCAAGTTCGTAACAAGTTTGTTGAAGCGTATAAAGAAATAATGAGCATGCCAGTTTAGTGTAAATAATTTATCCTCATTTAAGCATGAACAATTAATAGTAAAGCAGTAAGCGGAGACGTAACGTGGCAGATACAAATACAGCAATGGTTGCAGCAGACGGTGGTACAGACCTTGTCGTAAACGACAATGCTGAATCAGGTATTGAAGAGCAAAAATCAGGCTTTGCATCGGCAATGGGTAATGTCGACGTATTACGTCAACTCACTTTAATAATGGCACTGGCGATATGTTTAGCCATTGCTGTTTTTGTTATTTTGTGGGCGAACCAGCCAGATTATCGCTTTTTAGCTAAGCAATCGACGGATCAGTTAATTAAAACCATGGATTTTCTTGATGCGAATAAGGTTGACTATCAGCAAGAAAATAACACCATTTCTGTGCGTGTCGACGAATATCAACAAGTAAAATTATTATTGGCACGTGAAGGGTTAGATGATGAGCCTGAAGAAGGTAATGAAATCATCATGCAAGATATGGGATTTGGTGTAAGCCAACGCCTAGAAGGTGAGCGATTAAAGCATTCACGCGAAAAACAACTTTCACGTACTATTGAAGAACTGAAAAAAATTACCCGTGCGAAAGTATTGTTAGCAATACCACGTGATAATGTTTTTGCTAAACGTCAAAAATCACCTTCAGCAACCGTTGTATTAACGATGCGCAGAGGGCGTTTATTATCAGAAGAAGAAGTGGACTCGGTTGTTGATATTATTGCGTCAGCAGTGCAGGGCTTAAGTCCAAATAGAGTAACCGTAACCGACCAAAACGGGCGCTTACTTAACTCAGGATCGCAAGATTCAATTTCATCACGCTCAAGAAAAGAATTTGAAATAGAACAAAAGCGTGAAAAAGAATACATGGAAAAAATTGACTCTATTCTTATTCCTGTTGTTGGTTTAGGTAACTATACTGCCCAAGTTGATGTAACCATGGACTTTACCAATACAGAAGAAACTCAACGCCGTTACAATCCTGATTTACCAGCACTTCGCAGTGAAATGAAAGTTGAAGACAATTCGATTGGTGGCGGCTTAGGCGGCATACCTGGAGCATTAACTAATCAGCCACCACTTGATGCTAATATTCCTGAAAATGCAACGAATGGTGGCCAACAAAAAGCGATGCCAAGTCGTAATCATTCTGAATCAACAAAAAACTATGAGTTAGATGAATCTATTAGTTATGTTAAGCAACAAACAGGCGTAATTCGCCGAATTAGTGTCTCGGTTGCTTTAGACTTTATTAATAATGTTAACGCCGAAGGAGCGGTAGACCAAACACCGCGTTCGGCACAAGAGTTGGCTAATATTCGTCGTTTATTGCAAGGCAGTATTGGCTTTGATATGCAACGAGGAGACGGCTTAGAAGTGGTTACTTTACCTTTTTCTCGCTTACCTGAGCCTGCTGCTGTTGAGCCTCCATTATATGAACAAGCGTGGTTTTGGAAAGCAATTAAACTTGGTATGGGTGGTTTAGTTATTATTGTTTTAATTTTGGCAGTAGTGCGTCCAATGTTAAAACGTTTAATTTACCCTGAACAGTCGCCAGATGAATATGGAGATAAATCACTTGATACTCATATTGATTTAGGTGATGAAACTATGGATATGTTAACATCAGATTTTGATGCAGGAGCGGTAGGTTTTGCGGCAGATGGCAGCTTACAATTACCTGATCTTCATCGAGATGAAGACATCTTAAGAGCAGTTCGTGCCTTAGTAGCAAATGAGCCTGAACTATCGTCGCAAGTAGTAAAAAGTTGGTTGAACGAAGATGAGTGATGAAGCCCAAACCCAAACAATGACAGCACCTGCTGGCTTTGATGTTGATAAGCTAGACGGCTCTGAAAAAGCGGCTATTCTGTTATTAAGCTTATCAGAAGAAGATGCTGCACAAATCCTCAAACACCTTGAGCCTAAACAAGTGCAGCAAGTCGGCACCATAATGGCGGCAATGGAAGACTTTACTCAAGAAAAAATAACGGCTGTTCATAAACTTTTTATTAATGAAATTCAAAACTTTAGTACGATAGGCTTCCAAAGTGAAGAATTTGTTCGACGTGCATTAACCGCAGCGCTTGGTGAAGACAAAGCGGGTAACCTTATCGACCAAATTGTTATGGGCGGAGGTGCTAAAGGGCTAGATTCATTGAAGTGGATGGATTCTAAGCAAGTGGCCAATATTATTCGTAATGAGCATCCTCAAATTCAAACTATTGTATTGTCATATTTAGAGCCTGAGCAATCAGCCGAAATTATGGGACAATTTGCTGATAAAACTCGCCTTGATCTAATGATGCGTATTGCTAACTTAGAAGAAGTTCAGCCAGCAGCACTACAAGAATTAAATGAAATTATGGAAAAACAATTTGCGGGTCAAGCAGGGGCACAAGCAGCTAAAATGGGTGGCTTGAAAGCAGCAGCTGATATTATGAATTACCTTGATACGAATGTAGAAGGCGTATTAATGGACTCTATTCGTGAACATGACGAAGAAATGAGTCAGCAAATTCAAGATCTTATGTTCGTATTTGAAAACCTTGCCGATGTTGATGACCGCGGTATTCAGGCAATATTACGTGAAGTACAGCAAGAAGCGCTGATGAAAGCAATTAAAGGTGCAGACGAGGCATTGAAAGATAAGATTATGACCAATATGTCTAAACGTGCAGCAGAAATGATGGCTGATGATCTAGAAGCTATGGGGCCAGTGCGTATTAGTGAAGTGGAAGCTGCGCAGAAAGAAATATTATCAGTGGCGCGTCGTTTATCTGACGCGGGTGAAATTATGTTAGGCGGAGCAGGTGGTGGCGATGAATTCTTATAGCATACACTTCTTAGCTAAACCGATTGATAAGTAATGACAAATATCAATTCAAATAACTCTGTGGGTGGCGAGGTTAAGCCTGATGATGATCAAGCACTCGATGTTTGGCCATTTCCTGATATTAGCCAAGAAAAATCGCTAGAAAACGAAAAAACCAATGCTTTGGGTAAAAAGTCATCGTGGGTATACGAACCTCCAGAGGAAAATACAACCCCTGAAGTTATGCCATTAACTGCCGATGAAATTGAGACTATTCGCCAAGCAGCCCACGACGAAGGTTTTAATCAAGGCAAAGAAGAAGGTTTTAGTGCAGGTTTTGAGCAAGGACAAAAAGCGGGCCATGAAGAAGGCATTGCTAAAGGAAGTGAAGAAGGGCGTGAACAAGGGCTAGCCCAAGGAAAAGAAGAAATTGAACAATTAACTCAGCAATGGCAGCAATTAATTGAGCAGTTACACCAACCAATGAAAGCAGTAGAAAGTAATGTTGAGCAGCAGTTATTGCAATTAGTGGTTAAGTTAACTGAAGCGATCACTTTACAAGAAGCTAAAACCAACCCAGAAATTGTGATGTCAGCAATTAAAGCGGGTATGAAGGCTTTGCCTATTCAAGAAGCGCAAACTCAAATTTTATTACACCCAGAAGATATTAAATTAATTGAAGCAAATATTTCAGCCGACATCATTACTGAGCAAGGCTGGCGTTTACTCCCCGCGCCACAGCTAAGTCAGGGAAGCTGTCAAATTGAAAACAGCACATCTAATATTGACCTCACTATAGAGTCTCGCTTAAAAGAAGTGTTGGACTCGTTTTTGCAAGAAGCATTACATCAGTAAATTTGTGGCGTAACGTCAAAAAAACTACGGTCTGATTTTATGTTTGATACTCAAAAGCTTACCAACAGGCTTGAAAACTGCCAAAATTATGTACAAAAGCACCAATTATCGGTAGCTGGTCGTTTAGTGCGAGTGGTGGGACTAACGCTAGAAGCTGTTGGCGTGAAAGCGCCTGTAGGTAGTCAATGTCTTGTTGAAACCGCGCAAGGCGAACTTATGGCTGAAGTTGTCGGCTTTTCAGGTGACACCACCTATTTAATGCCTGAATTAAGCTTACATGGTGTCTTACCTGGTGCGCGCGTTGTTCCCATTAGCAGTAAAGCACGTGTCCCTTTGTCGATGGACTTACTAGGTCGTGTGGTTGATGGCGTAGGTAAGCCGCTTGATGGTAAAGGCCCAATAAAAGCTGATGAAAATGCCAATTATAACAGCCAGTTAATTAACCCTTTAGCACGTCGTGCAATTTCACAGCCGCTAGATGTGGGTGTTCGTTCAATTAATAGTTTTATTACCGTGGGGCAAGGACAGCGCATGGGGCTTTTTGCGGGCTCAGGTGTGGGTAAAAGTGTGCTGATGGGGATGATGACTAAAGGTACTAATGCCGATGTTATTGTTGTTGGCTTAGTTGGCGAGCGTGGGCGAGAAGTAAAAGAATTTATTGAAGAAATATTGGGCGAAGAAGGTCGTGCTCGTTCAGTTGTCGTGGCAGCACCTGCTGATAATTCACCATTAATGCGTTTAAAAGGCTGTGAAACGGCAGTACAAATAAGTGAGTACTTTCGTGATCAAGGGCTAAATGTTTTACTATTGATTGATTCATTAACGCGCTATGCACAAGCACAGCGAGAAATTGCGTTAGCTGTTGGAGAACCTCCCGCAACTAAAGGTTATCCGCCTTCAGTATTTTCTAAATTACCACAATTAGTTGAACGTGCAGGTAATGGTGGTGTAGGGCAAGGGTCGATAACTGCGTTCTTTACCGTACTAACAGAAGGTGATGATTTACAAGACCCTATTGCGGATTCAGCTCGGGCTATTTTAGATGGGCATATAGTCTTATCAAGAAAATTAGCTGATGCCGGCCATTATCCTGCGGTTGATATTGAGGGCTCTATTAGCCGAGTAATGCCAATGGTTACGAGTGAAGAACATCAACAATTGTCGCGACAGCTTCGACAAATGTATTCGTTATACCAGCAAAATAAAGATTTAATCGCGATTGGTGCATACACCAAAGGTAATGATCCACGCATTGATCATGCGATTGAACTTAACCCAGTTATTAACTTTTTCTTACAGCAAAAAACTCATGAAGTTATACCTTACGACCAAAGCTTAAGTCAGCTTCAAGAAATTTTACAAGCTGCACAAGCCCATGCCCAAAATAATACCAACCAAGTCGCGGGATAAGCAGAGGTATAGTTAAGTTATGTCATTACATCAGTTAAATACGTTATATAAATATGAGCATGATAAAGAACAAAAATCAGCTCAGCAGTTGCAACTTGCAGAGCAAGATTACCAGCAGAACTTATTAAGATTACAAAATGTAATTGACTACCGTTTAGAATATATGAAAAGGCTTGACCAAAGAGCGTTAGAGGGCATTGACAGTGCGACGTATCTCCATTTTCATGCATTTATTGCTAAGTTAGACAATGCCGCAGGGCAAGTCGAAATTGCGATAGCACAAGCCAAAGCGTTAGTAGAGCAGCGTAGAAATCAATGGTTTGCCCAACAACAAAAAGTAAAAGCGGTTGAACACTTACAAGAGAAAAAAATCACACTAAAAATGGCGATTGAAAATAAGCGTGAACAAGCAATGTTCGATGAACTGGCCACTCAGCAATTTATTCGTCGGCGTCATTCTTTTTAGTCGCTTTAATTGAGTGATCTCAGTTTTAGTATTAATAATTGGAACGATTATTGTATTAGCTAAGGTAAAGGGCAATTTAAGATTAATTTTATTATTGGCCAAACGGTTACATTTTATTAAGGTTTGTTATGTCACAAATGAATATATTACCCATGGATACTATGCAAGCTACTGATAATTCATCAGTTAAATCTAATGCTTCTTTAGGTGGTTGGAATGAAAGTAGTGATACGTTTGCTGAGTTAATTAATCAACATCAGCAAGAACATGGCGGCAAAAATAATCCATTGGGCGGCAAGGCATCCGATAAAAAAATTACGCCTGAGAATAGCCCTTCTTATGATGTTGAATCTCAATCAAATGAAATAGACCCTGATAAAAACAGTCAGGCACTTGAAGATACTGAAAACGCCTCAACTGACGATATAGCACTGACAAGTAATAAAGCTGAAGACATACAAAACACTGGTGACACTGAAATTCAAAAAGAACAACATGTTTCCCATTCAGAAGCTAAAGAAAGTGAAGCCTCAACAATTGAGGACTCAGCTGAACATTTAAAGTTATTAGCTTTACTAACAGCCTCAGAGGAAGTGTCGACTGAACATACCTCCACAGATAACAAGCGTATGCAAACGAGTGAAGAGGCCAAACTTGCAAAAATACTAACAGAGATGCAAGGCGTAACTGAAAATGCTAAAAAAAGTAAGACTATTGAACAGTTAAAAGGTGAAGCTAGTAGTGATGATAAAGCTTCTATTACTTTAAAGCCTTTTGACATTATTTCAAAAGTTCATGGACAAGAAAAAGGTGTTAGTGAGAACGTTGAAACTGAAGCAAAATTAATGACGCATTCCGATGATAGTTCAAATGACAGCTCTACAGAACAAAAGAAAGCATTATCGTCGGCAGAAAAAAGCAGTATTTCAGTTATTAAAGATGCGATAGATGATTCAAAAACGCTATCGCTTTCAGAGAATAAAAAAGGCGATGAAAAAGCACTTGCTGAGAATGGCACTTTTAATGAAAAAGTAGCAGAAGACAATCAAGCTCAGCAAAAAAATAAAGGTATTAATGCCGTAGCAGATAGCCCATTAAATAAAAACGCTAAAGATGGAACTCATAGTAAAGTCGAACAATTACTTGTTAATGAAAAGCAAGTGATTGAAAATGACAGAAATATTTCAGGAGATGTAGAAAAGGCCGCGGTAATAGCCAAAAATACCGAAATAAATCAAGAAAGCATTAAAGAAGTAACGAAAGCAAGTAACAAAGAAGCAAGTGTGACAGCGGCTGGCGTATTAAACAAAGCAATAAATACTTCCGCAGAGCGTATAAATTTAGTGGCGAGTGGTAGTAACAACGAAACGTTGACAGAACAAAAAAATATTAATAATCCAAACCAATTTTCCAATATAGTGGCTAAGCAAGCGGTAGACTCGGAGCTATCTCAAGATAAACAACAAGAAAGTGAAAGTCAGCAAATTGAACAAGAGGTAGCGGTAAACGCTGCTGAACTAAAGCAAGCCTTAGCGACACCATTATCAAAAGAAAATACGGCTTTTAAACCTGTTGATACAAATCTTCATCATAATATTCATTCTACTAGCTTTGTTCGCGCAGAAGAGCAAGCTGCTGCGCAGGTGATTGAAAAATCAGTAAATGATACTGTCGATGCCATGACCCAGAAAAAAACGCTTAATGTACATAATGAAACAATTGCTATTTATCGAAAAGACTTTAATGAAGCGGTTAAAGACAAAGTGATGTTAATGATTAACCAAAAATTACAGCAAGTTGAAATCCGTTTAGACCCACCCGAGTTAGGCAGTTTGTATGTTAAAGTTAACTTGCAAAATGAACAAGCAGCGGTCAGCTTTATTGTGCAAAATCAACAGGCAAAAGACGCATTAGATCAAAGCATGGCTAAGTTGAAAGATATGTTGGCACAAAGTGGTGTTGATGTTGGTGAAGCAAATGTTGAACAACAGCAACAACAAACTAATCATGAACAAGCGGAGCCAAACTCCAACTCACATAATAGTCGAAATTTAAGTGAGCAAGAAGACACGCAATCACTGGTGGCCAGTGCAAATTTGTATAAATCTTCCACAGCGGCTGTCGATTATTATGCCTAAAGCTTATTAATAATGTGTTATCTATTAAAAAAACTTTTGTGCGTGTAGAATCAAGGCTATAGTCCTAATAGTTGAAAGAAAAAAGGATAAATAATGGCAGACGAAAAAGATCTTGAGCTTGATGCTGGCGCAGGAAAAAAGAAAAAGATGATCATCATTATCGCAATTGTCGCCTTATTGGCTATTACAGGCGGTGGTGCTTTCTTTTTTATGTCAGGTGGTGAAGACGTCTCACAAGCAGAATTAGATGCGGCGCTTAGCAATGGTGAGTCTGCAGCCGAAGGTGGTGACTCTGCCAATGCCACAAAAGGAACCGCACTGTATGTGCCTTTGCCACGTCCATTTAGGTTTAATGTACCGGGTGCGGCACGCGATAGACTTGTCGAAATAAAAGTACAACTGCTCGTTCGTGGTGGTGATAACGAAGAAGCGGCTAAAAAACATATACCACTTATTGAAAGCACATTACTAGCCGTGTTTACTCAAGCCAATGCAGACGATTTAGCCACAAGTGCAGGTAAAACATCTTTAAAGCAAAAAGCATTAGCAGAAGTGCAAAAAGTTATGACCGAAGTGGAAGATGCTAAAGTTATTGAAAAAATTCTATTTACTGGTTTTGTTATGCAATAGTGCATAACGAACTAATGAAAAACTGAAGAGATTATTAAGTGAGCGATTTATTATCACAAGACGAAATCGATGCGCTACTTCATGGAGTAGATGACGTTGAAGAAGAAGAAGTTATTGAGGAAGCGGGTGGCTCAGAAGGCACCAGTGACTACGACTTCTCTTCTCAAGATCGTATTGTTCGTGGTCGTATGCCTACGCTGGAAATGGTGAATGAGCGTTTTGCTCGCCATATGCGTATTAGTTTATTTAATATGATGCGCCGCACAGCCGAAGTATCGATTAACGGCATTCAAATGATCAAATTTGGTGAATATGTCCATACGTTATTTGTGCCTACGAGCCTAAATATGGTGCGCTTTCGCCCGCTTAAAGGTACGGCGTTAATCACCATGGAAGCACGTTTAGTGTTTATTTTGGTTGATAACTTTTTTGGTGGTGACGGGCGTTATCATGCCAAAATTGAAGGGCGTGAATTTACCCCAACTGAACGTCGTATCATTCAAATGCTATTGAAGTTGATTTTTGAAGATTATAAAGAAGCTTGGTCGCCAGTAATGGATGTATCCTTTGAATATTTAGACTCAGAAGTTAACCCGTCGATGGCTAATATTGTAAGCCCTACTGAAGTGGTAGTGATTAGCTCATTTCATATTGAGCTTGATGGCGGCGGCGGTGATTTTCATGTCGCGTTACCTTATTCGATGTTAGAGCCAATACGTGAGTTATTAGACGCAGGTGTGCAAAGTGATAAAGAAGACACCGATATGCGTTGGTCGAAAGCCCTGCGTGATGAAATAATGGATGTGCCAGTGGCACTAACCACCAAATTTTTAGAAGTAGATATACCATTACAACAAGTGATGGACCTAAAAGCAGGCGACATTATTCCAATAGAAATGCCTGAGCATATTACCGTATTAATTGAAGATTTACCGTCCTTTAGAGCGAAATTAGGGCAAAGTCGCGATAATATTGCATTAAAAATTCAAGAAAAAATTAAACGCCCAGAGTCAGTTAAGTCAGAATTAACAATATTGACTAAAGGTGGCAAACGATTAGACAGTGATGCTGAATTACATCTTTTAGAAGATGACTTTGAGTATTAATAACCTGAGGTTAAAGGTATGAGTGACAACGAAGAAGATTTAGGCATGTGGGATGAAGCAATGGAAGAGCAGGCCGAGGCCGAAGCTGCAGACGCCCAGCCCGTTGAATTAGACGAACTGCAAGAAGAAGATGCACCCATTACTGGTGAAGAAAAACGTAAACTTGATGCGATTTTAGACATACCTGTTACCATAGCAATGGAAGTAGGTCGCAGTCATATTAGTATTCGTAACTTATTACAACTTAATCAAGGTTCAGTTGTAGAATTAGACCGAGTTGCGGGTGAAGCACTTGACGTATTGGTTAATGGAACATTAATTGCCCATGGTGAAGTGGTTGTTGTTAATGATAAATTTGGTATTCGATTAACAGATGTTATTAGTCAAGTTGAACGTATTAAAAAGCTTAAGTAAATTATTGGCGAAAAGGTTTATAGGCTCCCTCTTATGTTTGGGAGCTAGCCTAATGTCACTCTCCACTGTTGCCCAAGAAGACACTGTTCAGGTGGGTAAACACGCCAATGCTAATTTGGATGCTAGCTCGATGATACTGTCACTATTAATGGTTTTAGCCTTGATAGTGATTAGTGCCTTTATTTTAAAAAAATTCAATTTAACAGCGAAGTCAGTCGCGGGTATGAAAGTGATCACGAGTTTATCACTTGGTCCGAAAGAGCGTTTGGTCGTCGTTGAAGTGCAAAATCAGCAATTATTATTAGGCGTTAGCGCTCAGCAAATTACCTTATTAAAAACGCTTGAAGAACCATTAAGTACAGACTCTTTAGCAACCACGGCTAATGTCACAAACTTTAATAATACATTGTTGAGTTTTTTAACCAAACCGAGTAAAAATAATGATCAAAAATAACCGTTTTACTCGTTCAAAGATAAAATTCGCCAACCCCCGCGCTATTCAAGCCAGTACTTGGATAAAATTACTAACGCTTATTGCTGTGTTATGTTCAGGTTTATTAAGTCATACCGCTATCGCACAAGACTTGTCGTTATCGGCATTAAAGTTAACCACTAACCCTGATGGCTCTCAAGAATATTCGGTTACCTTACAAATTTTAATTTTTATGACCGCGCTAAGTTTTATACCTGCAGCGGTAATAATGATGACCTCTTTTACTCGAATTGTTGTGGTTATGGCAA
Organism: Thalassotalea sp.; assembly: GCA_049613795.1. GTDB lineage: Bacteria > Pseudomonadota > Gammaproteobacteria > Enterobacterales > Alteromonadaceae > Thalassotalea_B. Next base: position 26,179 of record JBMZCX010000016.1, read on the forward strand.
TTTTGCGACAAGCTATTGGTTTGCAACAAACACCTTCTAATCAAGTGGTTATAGGCTTAACCTTGTTTATGACCTTGTTCATAATGACACCTGTTTATAATCAAATACACGATCGTGCAATCACACCATATATGGCTGATCAAATGACCTCGGTTGAAGCTATTAATCAAGCAAAAGTGCCATTACGTACATTTATGTTAGAACAAACACGGATCAAAGACCTAGATACTTTGGCGGGTATGGCAGGCATAACGCAAGTTGATAAGCCTGAAGACTTACCCATGACGGTAATTATCCCAGCATTTATTATTAGCGAACTAAAAACCGCTTTTCAAATTGGCTTTATGCTTTTTATTCCCTTTTTAATTATTGATTTAGTGGTTGCGAGTATATTAATGGCAATGGGTATGATGATGTTATCGCCGATGATAGTGTCACTGCCCTTTAAATTAATGTTATTTGTATTAATTGACGGCTGGAATTTGGTTATTGGCACACTTGCAACAAGTTATGGATTAGGAGCGGTGTAATGAGCCCTGAAGTCTTTGTTGATATTCTTCGCGATGCTTTATTTCTCGTTATTCTATTAGTTTCAGCGATTATTGTGCCGAGCCTTATTGTCGGCTTAATTGTTGCGGTATTTCAGGCTGCTACATCAATTAATGAACAAACCTTGAGTTTTTTACCGCGCTTAATTGTAACCTTGCTTTCTTTAATTATTGGTGGGCACTGGTTAGTGCAACAATTAATGGATTACACCATAAGATTAATTAGCAGTATACCTTCTGTGGTTAGCTAATGGAGTTCACTGAGTCAGTTATTAATCAGTATATGGCTGATTTTTTACTGCCTTTTGCACGTATATCGGCTTTAGTTATGTCGATGATGGGCCTAGGATCTCAAAACATTCCTACCCGCGTAAAGCTATTTTTATGTCTGGCTATTACTTTTGCAATAATGCCCGCTATTCCGCCAACTAAAGTTGAGCAACTGTTTTCTTTTCAAACCACATTACTCGTTTTCGAGCAAACTCTCATTGGTGTTATGCTTGGTTTCATTACTATTCTTGTGATGAATACTTTCACGTTAGCTGGGCAAATTATTGCAATGCAGTCTGGACTGGGATTTGCTTCATTAGTCGATCCTAGTAGTGGCATGAGTGTCCCCGCTGTAGGTCAATTTTTCTTGATTTTAACCACCTTATTGTTTTGGGCAATGGATGGACATCTTGCTTATTTAAATTATGTTGTTGCTAGCTTTGAAACACTCCCTATTCCATTGGAAAGCTTTGAAAATATTAAATTTAAAGAGATAGCGGAATGGGGGAGTTGGATGTTTGCGACTGCGTTATCTTTATCAATGGCACCTATTACTGCCATGCTCTTAATTAATTTTTCATTTGGTATTATGACCAGAGCAGCGCCCCAATTAAATATATTCGCTATCGGTTTTCCTATTACAATGTGTTCAGGTCTTATTATTATGTGGTTAACCATGGGGAACTTTTTTACCCATTTTGAAGCACAATGGCAACGGGCATTGGACTTCAGTTGCTACCTTATTAATTGTCAGGCAAGTTAATGGCGAATCAAGACAGTGGTGAAAAAACAGAAGAACCAACCGCGAAAAAGTTAACAGACGCGCGTAAAAAAGGGCAAATAGCACGCTCGAAAGACTTAGGAACGTTATTTGTGCTTGCTGGTAGTGCTGTGTCGCTAATGCTAGTAGGAAGCTACTTGGTTGACAGCTTAACTAAAATGATGAAACGTCTGTTCAGCGTTAGTCGCAGAGAAGTAATGGATGTTCATGCGTTATTTCAAGTGGTGAGCGAAAGTGCAGTTGCCGTTATTTACCCGCTATTATGGATTTTTGCCATTATTATGCTGGCGGCCTTTATTGGTAACACCTTGCTCGGAGGAATGAGTTTCTCATGGGATGCTATGGCGCCTAAATGGAGCAAACTATCACCTATTGCTGGCTTTAAACGTATGTTTGGCGTGCAAGCCTATGTAGAACTACTAAAATCAATATTAAAGTTTCTTGTCGTTTTTGTTGTTGCCTATTTATTGCTTAATAATTTATTTGATCAAATTTTGTCATTGAGTATTGAAGCCATCCCTTTTAACTTCGCTCATGCGGTAGACATGTTGCTATGGATGTTTTTAGTGCTAGGTTGTTCATTAATTGTGATTGTTATTGTTGATGCCCCCTATCAAAAATGGAATCATACTCGCCAGCTTAAAATGACCAAACAAGAAATTAAAGACGAAAATAAAAGTACTGAAGGTAGCCCCGAAATTAAAGGACGAATTCGCCGAACACAATATGAAATGTCGCAACGAAGAATGATGTCAGAAGTGCCCGAAGCCGACGTTGTTATTACTAATCCTACACATTTTTCTGTTGCGTTAAAATACGACCAAAATGAAGGTGGAGCACCAGTTGTAATTGCTAAAGGAATGGATGAAATGGCATTGCATATTCGTACTATTGCCAAAGAACATAGTGTTGAAATTATTGCCTCTCCAGCATTAGCTCGTTCACTGTATTACACCGCTGAAGTTGACGACGAAATACCTGAAGAGCTTTTTGCAGCGGTTGCCCAAGTACTCGCTTTTGTCTTCCAATTATCAGAGCACAAAAAAGGCCGAGCTAAAAGACCACAAGCTATCGCGAAAAATTTACCGATACCTGATGAATTTAAGTATTAATAGCAATCTCACTAACTATGTGATCATTTCTACTGGTTAAAACAAGCAACTACTGTGTTATTTATTTAATAATTAGAACAACTAGTTATTAAAATAAATGCCTTGTATTTGGCTTTTTTTCCTGCGTATAAAGACACGATAAACAATTGATTTTTTCATCTTGTATTGAATCATCCCCCTAGAGCCTAAACTTGGTCTAATTATTGCTTTTTCTTAGCATATGTCAAAATATTATCGTGTGTATTAAATGCAACTAGCAGCTCATTTTAATCAAATAAAACAAAAGAAACTTAGCTACTTATCTGGTATGGGTACGCCATTATTGGTAATGGCTGCCTTAGGTATGGTTATTTTACCTATGCCAGCGTTTTTACTTGATATTCTTTTCTCATTCAATATTGCATTGTCATTAGTGGTGCTATTGATCACCGTTTATACCTTAAAACCCTTAGAGTTTGGCTCTTTTCCAGCAGTATTGTTAATTGCCACTATTTTGAGGTTAGCGCTTAATGTAGCAAGTACTCGAGTTGTTTTACTTGAGGGGCATGAGGGCCCAGAGGCAGCTGGTAAAGTTATTGAAGCTTTTGGCTCTGTTGTAATCGGCGGAAACTATGCCGTTGGTTTAGTTGTATTCCTTATTCTCATTATTATCAATTTTGTTGTAGTTACTAAAGGTGCGGGGCGTATTTCAGAAGTCACCGCACGATTCACTTTAGATGCAATGCCAGGTAAACAAATGGCAATAGATGCAGACTTAAACGCAGGATTTATTACAGCAGATCAAGCACGCGATCGCCGTATAGAAGTGACCAGTGAAGCAGACTTTTATGGGTCAATGGATGGTGCCAGTAAATTTGTAAAAGGCGATGCCATTGCAGGTATTTTAATCTTATTTATTAACATTACTGGTGGCTTAGTCATTGGTATGGTTCAACATGACTTGTCATTTGATAATGCGGTAGAAATTTATACATTACTGACGATTGGTGACGGCTTAGTTGCACAAATTCCAGGGTTATTACTATCGGTTGGCACAGCTATTGTGGTTACTCGCCAAAACACTACTCAAGATATGGGGCAGCAAGTTAGCAGCCAGTTAGGTCAAGAGAGGTCGTTATATATTGCCGCAGGCGTTATGTTTGTGATGGGTATTGTGCCGGGCATGCCTAACTTTTCATTTATTACATTTGCTTTACTTATTGCTGGTGGTGCTTATTGGAGTACTAAAGCAAAAGCAGCGAAAGCGGTACAGCAAGTCGAGCAAGAACAAGCAGACAAAGTAGAGTCTCAGCAGCAAGAAGCAGAAGTGAAAGACTTAGGCTGGGATGATGTTAATCATGTTGACGTTATTGGCTTAGAAATTGGTTATCGCTTAATCCCATTAGTCGATAAAGGACAAGGCGGAGAGCTGCTTAATCGCATTAAAGGGGTGCGTAAAAAGCTTTCTCAAGAATTTGGCTTTTTAGTGCCTGCAGTACATATTCGCGATAATTTAGATCTCGATCCTAATTCTTATCAAATATCACTGATGGGTGTATCAGTGGGGGAAGCTGAAATTCGCCATGATCATGACTTAGCCATTAACCCAGGGCAGGTTTACGGTAAATTAGAGGGAATAGCGACTAAAGATCCTGCATTTGGTTTAGATGCGGTATGGATCACGCAAAGTCAGCGTGAACAAGCGCAATCTTTAGGTTATACCGTGGTTGATTCAGCCACCGTACTGGCAACACATTTAAGCCAAGTACTAACGAACAATGCCGCGCAATTGTTGGGACATGAAGAAGTACAAAACTTACTTGATTTACTCGCTAAAAATTATCCTAAATTAGTTGAAGGCTTAATTCCTGATGTGTTAACGCTAGGTAGCATTGTTAAGGTATTACAAAACTTAATGAATGAAGGTGTTCCCGTACGTGATATGCGAAGCATTGTACAAACTTTGGTTGAATACGGCCCTAAGAGTCAAGATCCTGAAGTATTAACTGCTGCAGTGCGCATAAGTTTACGAAAATTTATTGTGCAAGAGCTGATAGGCTCTGACGTTGAAGTACCTGTCATAACATTGTCACCTGAGCTGGAACAAATGTTGCATCAGTCAATGCAAATGGCAGGGGATGATGGTGCGGGTATTGAACCAGGGCTTGCTGAACGACTTCAACAATCTTTAACTGAAGGCGCTCAACAACAAGAAATGGCTGGTGAAACACCAATATTGTTAACTTCTGGAATATTAAGATCAGTAATGGCTAAATTTGTTAAATATACCATTCCAGGTTTACGGGTTATTTCTTATCAAGAAATTCCTGATGATAAACAAATTAAAATTGTGAGTTCAATTGGCCAGTAGTTTGATAAATCAAAGCTAGCAAGAAAACCGTCTAACCAGTTGGCATGCTAGTGTAGGAGTTTTTATGAAAATTAAACGTTTTGTCGCAAAAGATATGAGAACCGCATTAATTCAAATTAAAGAAGAATTGGGTGCAGATGCCGTTATTATGTCAAACAAAAAAATTCCTGAAGGTGTTGAATTAATGGCAGCTGTTGACTACAGCCAAACACCACCCACAGCTCAAACAAACAAGGCAGAAGACATAGCGAGTGATGTTGTTTCAATTCGTAGTCAGCCTGTTAAAACTAACACCAATGTAACGCAGCAGGCTAATGAAAAAGCGCCAGTTGATAGCTTATCTGCTTTACTTAATAGAACCGTACAACAGTCGCCACAAGCAGTGAAAAGCACTCAAGAAAATGCTGACAGTAATATCGAGCAACAATTAAAAAGCTTTACCGACAGGCTTGAACAAAATGCACTTTTAACGCCTACTGAACACCTTTCTTCGGAAAAAACATCTGCGCCTAGCATGCCGACAACAAATGTAGCAGCGGCAAATAATACGGTTGCACAGCCTACTGCACCTGCATTAAATCAAGATATCGAGCAAATGCGTCAAGAAATGAACAGTATTCGTCAGCTATTAGAACATCAAGTATCAGGGTTAATGTGGCAAGACATGGCGCAAAAAGATCCAGGTAAAGCCTTATTAGTTAATCGATTAATGCAAATGGGGATCACCGAAGAATTAGCTGAACAAGTGGCTAGTTATATTCCTAATTCAGTGAATGAAGATCAGGCATGGCATCATGCAAAACAGTTATTAGCGCAGCAACTTAATACCACGAGTAACGATATTATTCACAAAGGTGGTGTGGTTGCTTTAATAGGTCCGACGGGTGTTGGTAAAACAACAACTATTGCTAAGCTTGCAGCTCGTTTTGCACAAATCCATGGTGCAGACCAAGTGGTAATGATTTCAACCGATAGCTATAGAATTGCAGGTTTTGAGCAATTAGCTACTTATGGGCGAATTATTGGCTGCCAAGTAAAAATGGCAAAAGACTCTCAATCGCTTGATTTATTATTACAGCAATATGCTAACAAAAAATTAGTATTAATTGATACTGCAGGAATGGGGCAGCGCGATATGAGACTGGCGGAACACTTAGCCACATTAGTTGCCAATGCTCGTGTTAAAATTCGTAACTACCTTGTGCTAGCGGCTAATTCACAGCAGCGTGTAATGCAAGAAAACGTACAACGATTTAAAAAAATCCCGCTAGCAGGGTGTATTTATACTAAACTGGACGAAAGTTTAAGTGTTGGCGAAATTATTACTACGGCTATTCAAAATGGCCTTCCAATTGGGTATCTTACTGATGGACAACGTGTTCCTGAAGATATTAAAGTTGCAAATGCTGAAAAGTTAGTTACTCTTGCAGAAAGAATGACAGTAAAGTACAACAAACAACACTTTTCGCGACCAATGCCCATGACTTCTGCAGCAATTGTGTAATACTAAAATAACGAGAAAACATATAGATGATCGATCAAGCGAGTGGCTTACGAAAAATGCAAGATGCTAATCAAACGGGTGATAATGGTAGTAATCAAATAAAGGTCATAGCGGTTTCGGGTGGTAAAGGCGGCGTCGGCAAAACCAATGTGTCGTTAAACACTTCAATCGCTTTAGCCCAGCAAGGTAAGCGAGTGCTAGTATTAGATGCTGATTTAGGGCTAGCAAATTGCGATGTAATGCTAGGTTTAAGAGTACAACGAAACCTTTCTCATGTACTTTCTGGTGAATGTGAACTTGATGACATAATTATTCAAGGCCCCGCAGGTATCAATATTATTCCCGCCACTTCTGGCACTCAGTCTATGGTTGATTTAACGCCCGCCGAACATGCAGGATTGATCCGCGCTTTCAGCGATATGAAAACAAAGTTTGATGTCTTGGTGGTTGACACCGCTGCAGGTATTTCTGACATGGTATTAAGCTTTGCTCGAGCAGCTCAAGACGTACTGCTAGTGGTTTGTGATGAACCAACCTCTATTACCGATTGTTATGCATTAATGAAGTTACTCAGTCGAGATCATGGGGTATTCAAATTTAAAGTCGTTGCCAATATGGTGCGTAGTCCGAAAGAAGGACAGCAACTTTTTGGAAAATTATCTAAAGTAAGCGAGCGATTTTTAGATGTTGCGCTAGAATTAGTAGCAGTGATCCCTTTTGATGAAAATATAAGAAAATCAGTGCGCAAGCAACAAGCTATTGTTGAAGCCTTTCCTGATTCACCAGCAGCAAAAGCATTTAAACAACTGGCAATAAAAGTCACTAAATGGCCAGTGCCGCATCAAGCTTCTGGTCATCTTGAATTTTTTATTGAGCAGCTGTTAGAGAGCTAATTATATAATTTGTTGCTTAAATTTATTTCGTAAAATGGTGTGTAATAGTGACAAAAGCAAATGCTTATAGTAACCAAATAGACAAAACTGCCTTGCTTGAACAGCATACCGTGCTCGTTAAGCGCATTGCCTACCATTTACTTGCCAGACTTCCCGCTAGTGTTATTGTTGATGACTTAATTCAATCAGGCATGATTGGTTTATTAGAAGCCGCCAATAATTTTGATAATAGTAAAGGGGCTAGTTTTGAAACCTTTGCAGGGATCAGAATTAGAGGGGCAATGCTTGACGAAATACGCCGTGGTGATTGGACTCCACGCTCAGTTCATAAAAATAGTCGTATGATAAACGACGCTATAAAAACCCTAGAAGCGGAACATGGCCGAGATATTACTGATATTGAAGTCGCTGAAAAACTTGATATTTCATTAAATCAGTACCATCATATTCTTAACGAGGTAAGTACAGGTAAAATAATAGGGATTGAAGATCTAGGGGTGAGTGAAGACGCCCTTAATCAACTTGTAGATAAAGATAATAACGATCCTTATGGAAATATTGAACAAATAGTGTTTAAAAAGTCACTTAGTGAATGTATTTCTACTTTACCAGAGCGAGAAGCTCTAGTACTGTCACTGTATTACGACGAAGAATTAAACTTACGTGAAATAGGCCATGTACTTGATGTTAGTGAGTCAAGAGTTAGCCAAATTCATAGTCAAGCATTGCATCGACTAAAAGCTCGTATGCAATCTTGGCAAAGTTGATTACACTAAAATAAAGAGAATTTAGAACTATATCCCCGGAGGGTGTCTTGGATAAAAATATGAAAGTACTTGTTGTTGATGACTTTTCAACAATGAGACGTATCGTGAAAAATCTTTTACGTGACTTAGGCTTTACCAATATCTCAGAAGCAGACGACGGCAGTACTGCCTTACCAATGCTTCAAGGTGGCGATTTTGACTTTGTAGTAACTGATTGGAACATGCCGGGAATGCAAGGAATTGACTTATTAAAGGCGATCCGTGCTGATGCTAGCTTATCTCACATTCCAGTGCTTATGGTGACAGCAGAAGCGAAAAAAGAGCAAATCGTAATGGCTGCTCAAGCTGGTGTTAATGGTTACATTGTTAAGCCATTTACAGCGGCAACGTTGAAAACCAAGCTTGATAAAATATTTGAACGCTTAGGTTAACCCTTAATAAAAGTAAGGACGTTGCATGACTGCTAAACCAAGTGTCCATATCTCACTAGACCAAGCAAAGCTGTTAGTTGAATACTTAGAAAGTGATCAACAAAGCAAGGCAGATGAACTAGTCGCAGAGATACAAAATCCAATTAATACCGAGCTTTTCGCTGAAATTGGTAAATTAACACGCCAATTGCATGACTCATTAAGCAATGTTCATGTAGATTCTCGACTAAACGACTTAGCTAATGCTGACATTCCAGACGCCAAAGAGCGGTTAAATTATGTTATTAGTCGAACAGAAGAAGCGGCCAATAAAACAATGGACGCTGTGGAATCTATTTTTCCAGCAGTTGACAATATTCAAAATCAAATAGAAACAGTAAAGCCTTTATGGCACAAACTGATGCATAACGAAATTGAACATGCTGAGTTTAAAACACTCTGTGCTGACATTGATGTATTACTTTCTACAACTGAAAAAGAAACTGTTCGTATGCATGGGTTAATGACCGACGTACTGATGGCGCAAGACTTTCAAGACCTTACAGGGCAAGTTATCCGTAAAGTTATTGATTTAGTCAGAGAAGTTGAAGACAGCTTAATCCGTATGTTGACCGCATTTGGTTTAAACTCAGAACAAGAAAAATCACAAGCAATACTCACAGTAGGTGACAATTTGGTCGAAGGCCCGATTGTTAATACCGACAATAGAACTGATGTGGTTGCTGACCAAGATGATGTTGATGATCTTTTATCAAGTCTAGGATTTTAAGGGGAATTGTTGGATGTCTTATGAAGCTGATGAAGAAATTCTACAGGATTTTTTAATTGAAGCGGGTGAAATACTGGAGAGTTTATCAGAGCAACTTGTTGAACTAGAAAATGATCCTGATAATGCCGACCTACTCAATGCCATTTTTAGAGGTTTTCATACAGTAAAAGGTGGCGCAGGATTTTTAGCGCTAACAGAACTTGTTGATGCGTGTCATGGTGCTGAAAATGTGTTTGACATTCTTCGAACTAATCAACGTGCTGTTACCCCTGAATTAATGGACGTTATTCTTAAAGCATTAGACACCATCAATGAAATGTTCACGCAAGTACAAAATCGAGAAAGTGTCGATGCCGCAGACCCTGAACTGCTGGCTGAACTCCATCGATTAAGTATACCTGAAAGCGAAGAAACCGAAGCTATTGTTGAAGAAGTACCTGTAGCCGAGGCTCCAGTAGAAACCACTAGCGTATCATCAAATGATGAAATGTCAGAAGACGATTTTGAACGCTTGCTAGATGAATTACATGGTTCAGGTGCTCCAAGCGCACCTGCTGTGGCACCAACACCAGCTGCAAATAGTAATGACATTTCAGATGATGAATTTGAATCATTATTAGACGAATTACATGGCCAAGGTGCCTTTTCAGCAAAGGCGGCGAAAGAAACTGCGGCTGAAATTCCAACAACTGATGAACTAGACGATGAATTTGAGTCATTACTAGACGAATTACATGGCGCTGGAAAATCCCCCCAAACTAGCAATAAAAAGCCCGCTGCTGTTAGTACGCCAGCCCCAGAACCTAAGCCAGTTGCAGCTAAGCCTACGCCAGCACCTAAACCTGAACCAGTGAAAAAAGTACCTGCTAAAAAAGCTACAGATAAAAAAGCTGGGCAAGCAAGTGCACCACAAGGTGAAACTACCGTTCGTGTAGATACTCAGCGCTTAGACCAAATTATGAATATGGTTGGTGAATTAGTATTGGTTAGAAACAGGCTAACAAGCTTAGGGATGACCAAAGAAGATGAAGACCTTACCAAAGCAGTCTCTAATTTAGATGCAGTAACAACAGACTTGCAAGGCGCGGTAATGAAAACGCGTATGCAGCCCATTAAAAAAGTATTTGGGCGTTTTCCTCGCGTTGTTCGAGATTTAGCGCGCTCATTAAATAAAGATATTAAGCTTATTCTTGAAGGCGAAGAAACTGACTTAGATAAAAATTTAGTTGAAGCTCTCGCCGACCCTTTAGTCCATTTAGTTCGTAACTCTGTTGATCATGGTATTGAAGAACCCGATGTGCGTGAGGCCAAAGGTAAAGGGCGTGAAGGTACCGTTATTTTATCGGCATCTCAAGAAGGCGATCATATACTATTAACTATCCGAGATGATGGTGCAGGGATGAACGCTGATAAACTAAAAGAAATTGCGATAGAGCGAGGTGTTTTAGACGAAGATGCGGCTAACCGTATGTCTGACAAAGACGCTTTTAGTTTAATATTTGCACCTGGTTTTTCAACCAAAACTGAAATTTCTGAAGTGTCAGGCCGTGGCGTTGGCATGGATGTAGTAAAAACTAAAATTACGCAACTCAATGGTACCGTTAATATTGACTCAGAAATGGGTGTCGGCACTGTTCTTGAAATTAAAGTACCACTAACGTTAGCTATTTTACCTACATTAATGGTTGTTGTTGGTAAGCAAACATTTGCTTTACCCTTAGCTGGCGTTAATGAAATATTCCATTTAGACTTAACCAATACCAATGTTGTTGACGGCCAACTAACCATTATTGTGCGCGATAAAGCGATACCATTATTTTACCTTGATCAATGGTTGGTGAGAAATCCTGTTGAAAATAAACGTGAAAATGGCCATGTTGTTATTGTTCAGTTGGGCACTCAACAAGTTGGCTTTGTTGTTGATAGTTTAATTGGGCAAGAAGAGGTTGTGATAAAGCCGTTAGACAGGTTACTCCATGGCACACCAGGAATGGCTGGTGCAACCATTACAAGTGATGGTGGCATTGCACTCATTATTGACGTAGCAAACATGTTGAAATATTACGCAAGGAAAGCTGCGATTAATAAAAAATTACGCTCATAATTAGTGGCGCGTATTGTAACAAATAAAGAGATGTTAAATGGCCTATAAGGTTTTGGTAGTAGACGACTCCAGCTTTTTTCGTCGTCGAGTTGGCGATATTATAGAAAGTGATCCAAATCTAACGGTGGTTGATTTTGCTGTTAATGGTCAAGAAGCAGTAGATAAAGCCAAGTTATTGAAACCTGATGTCATTACCATGGACATTGAAATGCCAGTATTAAATGGTATCGATGCTGTTAAGCAGATCATGGCAAAGTCTCCTACGTCTATATTAATGTTTTCATCATTAACCCATGAAGGTGCAAAAACAACACTTGAAGCATTAGATGCTGGTGCATTAGATTTTTTACCTAAAAAATTTAATGAAATAGCTAAAAACAATAGTGATGCAGGTCGAATTTTACGACAACGGGTATTAGATATTGCCCAGAAAAAATCAACGGGATCTCGCCGTACCGCTTCAGTAAGTCAAGCTGCAGCTAGTAGCACAATTAGAGCTAAGGCCACGACAAGTTCAACACAAAAAGTTACACCCATAGCTGCAAAACCAATCGTCAATCAAGCATTAGCTAAGGGTATAAATAATGTTGGAAAGCATAAGAAGTATAAACTTTTAGCCATAGGTACCTCTACGGGGGGACCGGTTGCATTACAAAAAGTACTGACAGCTTTACCTGCTAATTTTCCTTTACCCATCATTATGATCCAGCATATGCCTGCAGCATTTACCTTAGCTTTTGCTAATAGGCTTAATAGCTTGTGTCAAATAAATGTAAAGGAAGCTGAAAATGGTGATGCATTAAAGCCTGGACATGCCTATTTAGCGCCCGGTGGCAAGCAGATGGTTGTTGAAGGAAGTAGCAGTAATGCTAAGCTTAAAATATTTGAAGACGACTCTCCTCGCATTGCATTTAAACCGAGTGTTGACGTGAGCTTTGGTTCAGCTGCAAAAGTTTATGCGGGCGACGTGCTAGGCGTTATATTAACTGGAATGGGCTCTGATGGACGAGAGGGGGCGCGCTTATTAAAAAGCAAGGGCTCAACCATTTGGTCACAAGATGAAGCATCATGCGTTGTTTATGGTATGCCACAAGCTGTGGCTGTTGCTGGTATTTCAGAGTTGTCACTATCTATTTTGGATGTTCCTAAAGCTATTTTGAAAGCGATAAACTAGTGTTATAGCAATCGTACTTTTTAATTGGTCATAGAATGATATTTGTACACACTAAAATGCTTATATCGACTCCAATTAAAGACCAACAAACCTTAGCATTGCACAGTGCTACTAATTTATTTTATAGGTGAATTTTTGATTGTTTGGACCATAGCGAACCAAAAAGGTGGTGTGGGTAAAACAACCACCACTATTTCGTTGGGCGGTTTACTTGCCGAGCAAGGCTATAAAGTTTTGCTTATTGACACCGACCCGCATGCCTCGCTTAGTTATTATTTTGGTATTGAATCTGAAGACTTAGAACTTAGTGTGTACGACCTATTTGTTCAAATATCAACAAAAGAACAAATAATGATGAGTTTATGCCCAACGCCATACGAAAATATTGATATTTTACCTGCAACTATGGGTTTAGCTACTCTTGACCGCTCGTTAGGGAATAAAGGCGGCATGGGCTTAGTACTGAAAAAAGCGTTAGCCAAAATAACCAATGAATACGATTATGTACTGATAGATTGCCCGCCAGTACTTGGGGTATTAATGGTGAATGCATTAGCAGCATGTGATCGTATTATTGTGCCTTCTCAAACCGAGTTTTTAGCACTAAAAGGCCTTGACCGCATGATTCGAACAATGGAAATTATGCAAGTTGAGCAAGATAAACCTTTTACTTATACCATAGCGCCAACTATGTTTGATAAAAGAACTAAAGCATCGGTACAAGCCTATTTGAAAATGCAGGAACTTTACGGAAAAACGGTATGGCCAGGTGTTATTCCTATCGATACAAACTTTAGAAATGCCAGTACTGATCAAAAAGTAATATCAGATTACGCTGCATCTTCACGTGGGACACTGGCTTATCGAAATTTAGTCGATTATCTTATTATGTTAGATGTAAAAAATAGGTAATGCATTCATTAATACGCATAGCTCGATAGCGCTTTTGCTTAATGAAAGTTATTTGAAAACTTATCTCATTGCCTTTGTGGGCTGTAGGTCGGCATTTATGCCGTTAATATATATCCTTAAACAATAAGGCTAATTGATGAACTACAGCTCAAGCCAAACAACGATGAGGCTTTCTTAAAATTCAACCATAATAAATGGGTTTAGAACAGAGAAAAAAATGAAAGAACCACATGGCTTAGCGGCCAGTAAAAAATTAATGCAAAATTATCTGTCGGAATTACTCACCGAAGATCCTGACGATGCTCTGTCTGCACCTCCTAAAAGTGCGGTCAATGCACAAACCAATGTAGAGCCTAAAGTTGTTGAAAAAGAAAAGCTCGATAAATTATTACAACAGGCGAGCATTGCCAAAGTTTTAAATAAAGACATTAACACAGTCACAACAGTAAAGTCTGAAGGGGCTAAAACTGCTGGAGCCGAAAAAGTAACAAATAAAGTTATTGCTTCGCCAGTAACTGAGCCCATTATTCAAGTAGACAACGCGCCAATAACGACGAAGAAAGCATCTGCAGATAAAAATTACCGTAAAGGCAGCTTTCAAGCAATGTTTTTTGATGTAGCAGGGCTAATAATTGCAGTGCCGCTTATTGAGCTAGGTGGCATTCATAATATTGATAAAACCACAAGCCTGATGGGAAAGCCCGATTGGTTTAAAGGCGTTATGCTTCATCGTGAAGAAAAAATTAACGTTGTCGATACTGCATTATGGGTGATGCCCGAAAAATGTAACGATCAATTAAAAAATTCGCTAAATTATCAATATATTATTATGCTTAATAATAGTTCATGGGGTTTAATGGCAGAACACTTAGTCGAAACAGTAACATTAGCACAAGAAGACGTTAAATGGCTGTCGCAAACTAATAAGCGCCCATGGCTAGCAGGGCTAGTGAAAGAGCGTATGTGTGCGTTGCTTGATGTGGAATCGTTAATCGATTTACTGAATAAAGGCGCTAATATAAACCAGCAGCGATAATATTTACATTTTCAATGTACTTATTTTAAATTGAATATAAACTATAGTTAATTAAACAATTAAGATTAAGTGAATAACGTAAGAGGCGAGTTGTATGTCTGAGGAAAGACGCAGTACAAATGAAGCAGCAGATTCAAGTGATGAAGTAGTACAGTGGGTAACATTTAAGTTAGATAGCGAAACCTATGGCATAAACGTAATGCAAGTACAGGAAGTGCTACGTTATACTGAAATAGCGCCAGTTCCAGGAGCTCCTCTTTATGTGCTTGGTATTATTAACCTACGTGGAAATGTCGTTACTGTTATAGATACTCGTTCGCGTTTTGGTTTAGAACCGTCAGACATTACTGATAACACGCGCATCGTGATCATCGAATCAGAAAAACAAGTGATTGGTATTCTAGTAGATAGTGTTGCTGAAGTTGTTTATTTGAAAGCGTCTGAAATTGATGTTGCACCAAATATTGGTAACGAAGAAAGTGCTAAATTTATTCAAGGTGTTTCAAACCGTGAAGGTGAATTACTCATTTTAGTCGACTTAAACAAATTATTGTCTGACGATGAATGGGATGAGCTTAAACAATTTTAATCATTGTTAAAACATTATGAACAAAGAGTACATACTCATTGCTTGTTTAGCTATTTCTAGCGCTGCATTTATTGCGGCTCTTATTACCTTAGTAAAGCTAAGAAGTAGTAATACCGCTATTGTGTTCCTTAGAACACAGTTAGAAAGTAGCGAGCTATTAGTTAATCAATTACAGCTATCGTTAAGCGATGCACAAAAACAGCTTATACTGCTAAATGAAGTCTTATCCAACCAACAAATCGAAAATGAACAAGTCAGCAAACAGTTAGAGCTTCGTATTAAGCAATTGAGCAAGCTCCAACAAGATCAACACGGTGCTATTGAACAGCTAGCATTACAGCAGCCTGAAGATAAGCTTTATAGTCGGGCGCAAAAGCTTGTTTCTCTTGGGGCAGATGTGGCCGAACTAATGTCTGAATGTGACCTTCCACAAGCCGAAGCGGAAATGCTTGTTACCCTGCATCAAAAAAGTAATACATAGTTTATCCTCCTCGCCTTTTGTCGCTTAGGCTTTAGAATATGGCTTGTTTTTCAGCATAAATGCCGACTTACAACATATTTATTAGTAACTAATTATAAATTTATTATGGCAAGGTATACCGCTGTTTGATTGGTCGTGGTAAAATTCTGCGCTTTAATACCAGCTTCATTAATTAGGTGATCTACTTTATACACAGTAGTTGGTTGTTTTAACCAGTAGAAATGATCACATAGTTAGTGAGATTGGTATA